>NHFN02000016.1 GCA_002170245.2 Gammaproteobacteria bacterium TMED112 | reverse complement strand
GCCCCAACACCGGCCCCAACACCGGCCCCAACACCGGCCCCAACACCGGCCCCAACACCGGCCCCAACACCGGCCCCAACACCAGCACCTAGCACCTACTCTATTACTGGAAAAGCTATTGATGGATATATCTCTGGCGCCGACGTTTTTGTTGATCAAAATTTCAATTTCTTGTTTGATCAAGGTGAGCTATCTGCAACTACAGATAGTGAAGGAACATTNTTANTAGGAACAGATGATAATGACTTATATCAGTGTTTAGTTAATCGGCCAATAGTCGCTAATGTCCCTGTTGGTGCAGTTGATAGTACAAGTGGAACTGTGAGGGATGCATATCAAATGATTCTGCCACCTTTAGAAGACTTAGGAGGCTCTACCACAGTTGTTGTATCCCCTTTCACTAGTCTTTTAAGCGAAGCTATTCTTAAAGGAAAAGCAGATTCAAACTTAAACGAAGAGTTACTTTTTGAAGAGGGTTGTGAATCTATAGGCAATCAAGTCGCAAATAAAATCTCTCTTAGGCTCAATGAATTAGCTGCAAATATTGAAGATAGTTTTAATATTCCTTTATCAGTTTTATTGTCAGATTTTGTGGCTGATCCATACGGAGGGATTGTAAACATTCCAACAGCCCAAAATATTGCAACGTACTTTCCTCATATTAAACAAATCAACGAGATAATCTCTTCTGATTTATCAAATAAGTTTGCTAAAGACATTAATACTAATATTTCATTACACAATGAATCACTAGATGAAATTTTCAGTGGCGAGTATTTTAGTCAACTACCATTAAACTTCCAAAGTAGATATGTAACTCTGCAAAATGATGCAGGTTGGTTTCAAATTGAAAGAATCAATGCTGAAAAAGGTTTCTTGAGCGACTCTGGAATTTTATATAGAGAGCATTGTGATCAATCAAATAATCCAGATTTTCTTGCTTATTGTAATGTTGATGAATCTTTAGATATAAGCTTAGAAAACATTGCAAATACTTCTACAAATTATTTTAGAGAAAGCAGCTTTATAAATAATTCAATAACATTCAATGAAACGATTAATCAAGGCTCCATACAAGTTATTGCGAGGGATGCTAGATCGTGGAGAAATAATTCAGAGAATTGGTTTCAAATAAATAACAGAAACAGAGAATGTCAAACTGATAATGAAATTACTTTTAGAAATAATGAAGGCGTAGAGTATCAATACTCAAGTTACTCACAAGGTTATAGTACCGCAGACTGCTCACTTGTAAGGCACTATTATTATCCAAGATTGCTTTTGAGTTCATTTAACGAAACTGGGCAAAGTATTCAATTAAGTTATTACATACCTGACATAATTAGATCAGGCATTATCAAAGATGCCCCTTATGAATTTATTAAACAGCAACTAACTTTGGATCCTACAAATGTTATTAATGAAATTAGTGCTCTACCCTCTAAATTTGAGGATATACAGTCAATCCGAAGAATGTTTAATGTTGACGAGTATGTATTGTTTGAATTCTATGAAACTTCAGACTTAACTCATCAATTTGAATTTGGCACATTCCCTAGAAATGATTTTTTCAATACCCGGCTTTGTACAGATAGTTGTATAAATTTAGTAAGTTACTATGGTCAAGATGCTCGTGATCAAATGTTCAATCTTTTGAAAAATGAATCAAGCTGGGCCTCAGCAGCTGGACAAGAATCTCCTCAATCAAAAGTACTAGGACGTCTAAGCTCACCTTACATTGAAATATCTGATTATGATGAATCAAATAATGAAAGAAATTTTGATGTTTATCCCGTCTACGATCAAAATAATAAGGTTTTAAACCTATCACTTACTGGCGGAGAAATTGATCTTGAAAATATTAAGACTTTTTTAAGTGAGGGTATTGGAAACACGCCCTTGGACGCAAGTATATATATTAATCCGGATGATTCTGTTTCAGGCACTTTACCGATAAAACTTTCTCTTTACCAGGGAGGGGATAATTCTGTTGATGATAACGAAGATTATATGACAATAGAATTTAATTTAGAGGTATCACCTGCAGAAGAGGGCTTATCTTTTAGCCTACTTGAAGGTGAAGAAATCCTTGCTAAATATGTTGATGGCTCAACAACTATAAGTCGAACAATTATTAATCAAGATTATGACAATATAATTATTTCAGACGGGATTCTAAACAAACCAAGTAGCCTGAATATTAAAATTTTAAATTTATTATCAAGAATTTCAGATGCAATAAACGGTCTTGAAGAATTTTTTACAGATGGTGGGATATATTTTTTTCAAGTAAACCTTGGTTCAGATTTTTCGATTATTGATTATTACAGAAATACCGTTGATGTTATTGAAGGAACTTTCTCAACTAAAAGCACTCCATCAAGTGGGATATTTGTGAGAGATATTTCTGTTGACGAAGGTCAAACAAAACCATTATGTTTTTTTAGACAAAATAATGGAAATAAACCAGAAACCTCATTCAATATTTCTTTTGTTGAGAGAGAAAGGCCAGGAAGAGGTGGCGTTGCAGAGGATTTTGAACTTTCAACAAATATTGTAAATTTTGCAGAAGGACAGACTGAATCTTGTATTGATTTTACTGCAAATATTGATGCTGCATTTGATTGGGTCCATGAAATTGTTTTAGATTTATCAGTTCCTACCAATGATCAATACATTGCCAGAAATCAAGTAAAAATAAGAATAATTGATGCACTTGGAAGGACAAATAGAATAAGCGGTTCTCAAAATATTTTTTAAAATTAACTAATGCAGAGCGGAACTTAATGAAGAGGATTTTCTTAATATGTCTCTTAATTTCTTCATGTGCCAACGATATTAAAGATTTTATAAGTGAAGACTTAATTGCTGATTCAAGTTCTTTTGTAATGCTTGATTATGAAAAAGCAAATCTAAAAGGATACGTAATAACTAAAAATAAAAAAAAATATTTAATTTATGGCCTTCCTTATGTTAATGATGAACGAGTTCTTTATTTAGGTGATTATAAAATTAAAGTAAATCCCAAATATTTTGGGGAATCACGAATTAATATTAGTGATTCTAATCTAGTTACACCAAATTTATCAGATCAAGAAAGAGCATCTGCAGAATATTTAAAAGTAAAAAAAATAGTGAAAGGACAGTCCAATCAATTTGTGAATGATTTTGACTTTATTCCTCCAATAGATTCAGTAATTACAAGTCCATTTGGTAAACGTAGATTCATAAATGGTAATCCTAGATCTCCACATATGGCTTTGGATTTAAGAGGANCAGTAGGAAGAGAAATTTATGCTCCAATGGCAGGAAAAGTTGTAATGGCAGAAAAACATTTCTATGGTGGCAATAAAATTATTCTTGACCATGGTGGCGGACTGTTTACAGCTTATTCTCATCTAAATAAATTTAATGTTGAAGAAGGCGAGTTTGTAGAGCAAGGAGCTATAATTGGCTACGTTGGAATGACGGGCAGAGTAACTGGCCCACATCTGCATTGGGAAGTATATTTAAATCAAGAACGTATAAATCCCGAACTATTAGTTAATCTGGAATATGCTCAAGATTGAAGAAAAAATTTAGACCAGGATTCATCGTTTTTTTCATAGCATTCACGATAATTTAGACGGTCATCGTTAGCTTCCCAAAACTCAAAGAAATGCACTTTAATTTGATATCCACCCCAATTTTCAGGCCTTGAGTCAGTATATTCACCATTTTCGACCTTTTCTTTCATTGCTTCGTATTTCTGTTTTAGTAAGTCATAAGATTCAATTTTTTGTGACTGTTGTGAAACTATAGCTGCAACATTTTTACTAGGTTTTCTATCTTGAAAATGTTTATCGGAAAATTTCTCTTCACACTTACTGATAATGCCCTCAATTCTNACTTGGACTTCTATATTTGGCCACCAAAAATTTATNCAAACCTTGTCGTTANCTANAAAATNCTCTGCTTTATGACTTNTATAATTGCTAAAAAAGATCAGATTGTCCTCAAAGAAGTATTTGAAGTTCACAAACCTNGAATGTGGTTGATNATTTTTATCNACAGAACTTATGCAACCNGCCTCAGCNAANTTATCNCCATNATCTTCAGCTCTGACATAGTAGTCTTGAAATATTTGAAAAGGATNATCTNNTGGNAGGTTGCTNAATAACATTATTTCAGAAATCTNATTTGNAGAGCATCAGCATANTCATCTGAGAATATCCCNGATATAACTATAAATTTCTTTNNNCCTTTNAGCNTAAAATCNCTTTTTAANGATATCAAAAGCTNNNGAGATTGTTTTTTCATGATCTTTTTTGAAAGNNCAGAAANATNTTNTCCANTGANGANGCCATTGATAATTTATTTTGTGTTGANNGATNNTTNGTAAANGCGTAAACAGGAACTCTTGGTCTNGCTGATGAAATTAANTTNGCTGTAAAACCACTTCGAGTTAANACAATAATTGCNTCAGCATTNATTCTNTTNGAGAGNTTNACNGANGTTGANGCTAAAGTATGCCAAT
Source organism: Gammaproteobacteria bacterium TMED112 (assembly GCA_002170245.2). Classification (GTDB taxonomy): domain Bacteria; phylum Pseudomonadota; class Gammaproteobacteria; order Magnimaribacterales; family TMED112; genus TMED112. Next base: position 54,368 of record NHFN02000016.1, on the reverse strand, counting down.
CACTGNCATATTTCATATTATTTTCNAANTGNAGTGTTTCAGATCTCTCCGCNTTTTTTGCNATNTCGCTNAAATANTTAACNCANCTAAGTGGAAAATTCCCAACAGTAGTCTCAGCGGAAAGCATTAGTGCATCAGCCCCCTCATAGACTGCATTAGCAACATCAGAAACCTCAGCACGAGTAGGATGAGGATTGGTAATCATTGATTCCAATAACTGTGTTGCAACTATACATTTTTTGCCTGACTGAAGAGCTACTCTAACCATCTTTCTTTGCAGATAAGGCAGGTTAGTAATATCAGTTTCTATGCCTAAGTCACCACGAGCAACAAGCAATCCATCGCTATGTTTTGTAATAGCTTCAATATTATCCATACCTTGTTGTTCTTCAATTTTTGCAAAAATTTCTGGTTTATTTTCAGCTCTTTTAATGAGACCTGATAATTCTTTTATGTCTTTGTGCGTTCGAGCAAACGATAAGGCTATAAAATCAACTCCTAATTTGATGCCTTCTTTTATATCCTTTTTATCTTTAGTAGTTATGGTAGGAAGTTTAATTTTAGCTCCTGGAAAATTAATATGCTTCTTCCCACCAATTGCTCCAGCGTCAAGTGCATTACATTGAATGCAGCCAGTAGCAATTTTTTTTATTTTTAAATCAATTAACCCGTTATCAAGAGAAATCTTTCCACCTACCTTGAGACCTTTAATGTAACTTAAATTATCGATTAAGATTTCTTTAGCTTTTTTATTTTTCAGTTTTTCACACAGAACAATGTGATCACCTTTCTTAATTGTAATATCAGTTTTAAAGTTAGATGTTCTTATCTCAGGCCCTTGAGTATCAATCATTAAACCAATGGAAGATGTAATTTTCTTATTTAATTTAGAAACTATGGAGGAGATATCTTTTAGGTCATCAAGCGAAGCATGCGACATGTTAACTCTTACAACGTTCATGCCCTTTTGGTAGAGCTTTAAAATCATATCTTCTGACTTAGATGATGGGCCTATTGTTGCAATAATTTTTGTTCTTTTATGCATAAGATAATAATGGATTCTATTATAATCATATTGTGAGTAAAAGTTTTTACAACTTTATAAATAACGAGGTGTCCGAGATAGTGGCTGACAATCTTTTTAAAGATGAAAGGTTAATTTCAACACCACAACAGACAGCAATTAAACTGAGTACGGGCAAAGAGGTTTTAAACTTTTGTGCTAACGATTATTTAGGCCTTGCAAATAACGATCAAATTAAAAAAGCTGCTTCAAACTCAGTGGTTGATGATGGCTTTGGTATGGCGTCAGTTAGATTTATATGTGGCACCAATAATCTGCACAGGCAATTAGAAAAAAAACTGAGTTCTTTCTTGGGTTTTGAAGACTCTATCCTTTACGTAGCTTGTTTTGATGCAAATGGGGGTTTATTTGAGCCATTATTCACCAAAGATGATGCCATTATCAGTGATGCACTCAATCATGCTTCAATTATAGATGGCATTAGGTTATGTAAAGCTCAAAGATATAGATACGATCATAGTGATATGAAAAGTTTAGAAAACTGTTTAAAGGTAGCAGTTAAAAATAATGCCAGACATAAGGTAATTGCAACAGATGGAGTATTCTCAATGGATGGAACCTTTGCCAAACTGGATGAGATTTGTCAATTAGCCGAACGCTATGATGCTCTTGTAATGGTTGATGATTGTCATGCAACTGGTTTTGTAGGAGAAAAGGGGAGAGGTACAGCAGAATACTTCGGAGTAGAGGGCAAGATCGACATATTAACAGGAACATTAGGCAAAGCATTAGGCGGTGCGTCTGGTGGTTTTATTTGTGCAAAAGAAAATGTCATTAAGTTGCTTAAGCAAAGATCAAGACCTTACCTTTTCTCAAATGCTTTGGCGCCTTCAATTGTAAAAGCTTCATTAGTAGCAATAGATATAGTTGAGAATGAACCTGAGAGAAGAGAACGAATCATCAAAAATACTAAATATTTCCGCGAAAAAATGAAAGATTTAGGTTTTACCCTGAAAGGCGACGAGCATCCTATAACACCTGTAATGTTAGGTGATGCTGCTGTAGCTCAAAAGATGTCAAAAGAGCTTTTAGAGCATGGTTTATATGCAGTTGGTTTTTTTTATCCTGTTGTACCGAAAGGAGAAGCAAGAATAAGGTTACAAATTACAAGTGAACATAATCAAGAACAATTAGACAAAGCCTTAGAAATATTCAAAAAGATAGGAAAATCTCTGGGCGTGATATGAAGGCTTTGATTAAAACAGAAAGTGCAGTTGGACTTAAACTGGATGATATTAAAGTTCCACACTTTGGTTCCAATGACATTCTTATTAAAGTTCAAAAAACTGCGATCTGTGGTACTGATTTACATATTTGGAATTGGGATAAATGGGCCAGTAATACGATAAAGACACCTATGACTATTGGTCACGAATTTATGGGGCAAGTCCATGAGCTTGGTTCAAATGTAAGCAATTTTCATATTGGTGACAGGGTTTCTGCTGAATCCCATATCACAGGCTTAAAAAGTAGAAATGCAAAAGCAGGCAAACTTCATCTAGATCCAGATACAGTAAACATTGGTGTTGACCGGGATGGTGCCTTTGCAGAATTTATTGCAGTGCCAGCAAAAAATGTTATCAAGTTACCTGAAAGTATTACTGATGAAATTGGTGCAATTCTTGATCCATTTGGAAATGCAGTGCATGCAACATTATCTTTTGATTTGGTTGGTGAAGATGTTCTTATTACAGGAGCTGGGCCAATTGGAATAATGTCTGCAGCAATTGCAAAGCATGTTGGAGCACGAAATGTCTTACTTACAGACATCAACGATAATAGATTAAAGCTTGCAAAAAAAGTTTGTGATGTTGAAACCTTGAACCCTCTTAAAGAGGATTTACAGGTAAAAATGTTTGAAATGGGACTGAAAGAGGGTTTTGATGTTGGTTTGGAAATGTCTGGTTCAGAACAAGCTATCGATCAAATGATGGGGGCTATGATTATGGGCGGCAATATCTCTTTATTAGGTTTGCCTTCTGACAAAATTCAATTTGACCTATCAAAAGCAATTTTTAAAGCATTAAATCTTAAAGCTATCTACGGAAGGGAAATTTTTGAAACATGGTATAAGGGTATGGCTTTGATAGATTCAGGTTTAGATATATCAAATATCATCACTCATAAATTTCATTATTCAGATTTCTCTGAGGCATTTGATTTACTTAATTCAGGTAAAGCAGGAAAAGTTATTCTTGATTGGAATTAAGATCTGTTAAACCAAAAACTAAGTCTTGCATTCTTTGAACAGGCGGGCATTTGTCAGTCGTTGTATTGGGACAATTAAACTTATCTTTGACAGACATTGTTGCAGGCATATTAATACTTCCATCATTAAGTTCGGGATCGCTTTCCCCATCACCTGCGAAAGCTTCACCAATTGCTTTTAGCCAGGAAAAAGGAAGCCAAAGCAAATAATCCATTGGCCCAAGACTAATGACGTAACCGTTTTCTCTGTTGTGTAAGTATTTGGTGAATTTAACTGCAACTAAATTTTCTTCTGGGATGACAAAAAGATATTGCCCATTAAACCCCTCTTTTACCAGTAGCCTCCTTTCTTCTGACATTTTTCGAATTGAAGTATGCATGCCATATAATTCACCTGGTCCCTCTGAAATAGGTTGCATTGACTGTTCCATAAATGTCTTATTAATTAACTGTTGTCCTTCCCACAGTCCTTTTTGAGCATATAGTTGGCCAAATTTTACAAAGTCTAATGGTGTTAAATCGATACCATGGAAAGTAATGTCATTAAGTGAATGATCTTTCCATAACCCATATTCCGTAATTTCCAGCGGCGCTAAAATTTCTTTTTTTAAAACTTCATGCGGAGAATCATCAAAAATTTGTTCAATTACGGGACCAAGTAACGCTGTATTTACATTGTTATATTCAAAAACTTTACCTGGCTCATTTACAAGCTCAACGTTTAGTGCAAAATTCAAATTATTACTTGAAAGAAACATTTCCTCATTCCAAGACTCACTTCTATACAAGCCTGATTTCATCTCTAGAAGATTCCGTATTGTAATTTCTCCTCTTTTATCATTCTTCCACTCAGGCAAATAATCACTGATTGGTTGATCAAGATTCTTAAGTAAACCCTTCTCAATTGCAACTCCAAATAAAACAGCATAGAAAGCTTTGGCAATTGATTGTGATGTAACAAAGTCTGTTTCCAAATATCCCTCTCCATACTGTTCCAGAACAATATTGCCATTATGAGAAACAATTAGTGCTTGAGTGGCTGAGTCACTCATTATCATATTGCTCAGTTCATTAAGAACATTTTCATTGAGTTTATCAACAGAATAAACATTTAAAGATATTGATAAAATTAATAAGAATCTAAGCATCTTTTTCTAGATCTGCAATTGAGTTCACAATTTCAACATAATTTTGGTAAAACTCTTTTGATTCTCCATCAGAATTTGTATATGGAGTTTTTACACTTCCATCATCAAAGTCAATTAAGCCAATTGACATAAGAAATCTTGAAACTATAAGCGCTCTATTAATACTACCAAGGAAACGTAGGTAGCCTAGAGCTCCCCAATCTTGAACATCACCTTCTGTAGGGTAATATTTAGTAATTCTAGCAAAAACTATGTCTCTATCTTTGTCTATGAATACGAACTGACCATACTTGCCACTGGTATTATAAATTTTTGCGTCGTCGTCGTACTTAGAAATCCACCATTGAAGGCTGTAGCCTCTAGTATCGCTATGACTCCAACCCATACTTGGTGTTTTGCCCCAATAAAGTTGAAGTGATTCGTCAACATAATCCTCAGAAATAATTTGCTTGCCATCCCATTTTCCATCTCTATTGAAAAGTAACCCAAATTTGGCAAAATCTCTGGCTGACATATCTAAACAACAGTATGTCATTGTATTTCCAGCACTATCTTCCCAGGCCGTATAATTTTCTAAACCAATTTGACTAAAAATTCTTTCTTCCAATAACTCTTTAGCAGTTTTGCCTGTTGCGCCCTTAAGTATTTCACCAATCATCATAGAATTAACGTTGTTGTATTGGAATATTTCACCTGGTGGGTTTTCTACGCCTACTTTTTCAGCGTATTTAAGATGATCAGCTTCAAGAAACATCATTTCATGCTCATGACTTGGAAACTCCAATCCACTTGTCATGTTTAATATTTGTCGAATTGTAATTTTTTCTTTTTCAGGCATTTTAAAAGAGTCGACATAATTAGCAACAGGTTCATCTAGACTCTTAATTTCTCCTCTATCAAGTGATATTCCAACCAATGCCGCATAAAAACTTTTCGCAGTGGACCAGGATGTACCAAAAGAGCTTTCATTAAAACCTTCTGCATATTGTTCTTGAATAATATAGCCATCTTTAATTAAGACAGCACTCATAGAAGCATCGTCGTTAAAAGTCATTTCAAACAATTTATCTATTTTTTCTTGATCTAGTCCAACTTGATCAGGTTTTGCAGTTTTCCATTCGTTATTAGGAAAATAGTTCTCTGCAGATATAGATAATGAAATTAAAAATATAATAACCAGTCTCATTTAAACTCCTTTTGATAGATTTCTGCTGATAAAATAATACCATATGAACTGTATGCATTTGTGATTATTTCAATGTATGTTCTGAAACCAATTTTTAATGATTCTTTATAAAACCTCAAACCTTAGTTACGAGATAGATTCTCGTACTATTTTTTCGAATTTAGATTTTGAAATTTCATCGAAAGCAATCTATGAAATTAGAGGTGGCAATGGTTCTGGAAAATCATCTCTGCTAAAAATTTTAAGTGGTTTGAACAAAATAGATAATATTTATTATGATGAAAATTTAGAATTAAATATTGCGTACTTAGGCCACAAAAACGGGTTTGTAGAAGAAATATCTTTAAGAGATAATTTTAATATTATCGGAGCACCTCTAAACGATAGCCTATTCAAAAAATTTGGATTATCAAAACTTAAAAATCAAAAATTCTTCAATCTATCATTTGGTGAGAAGAGGAAATCAGCTTTAGTGAGAATAATATCTTCGGAGAAGAACATTTGGATATTAGATGAACCATTTGCAGGTCTAGATAAAGAATCAATAAAAAATCTAATAAAAGTCTTTAATGAACATGTAAAAAAGGGTAATTGCATCATCATGGCAAACCATCAAGAAGAATTAGATGAAAGCGTAAAAATTTATTTGGAGAAGAATGTATAAAGATTTAAAAAGAGAGTTTGGGCTATTTTTATTAATCCCTAAAAATATTTATCTGCCTTTATCTATTTTTGGGATTATTTTTTTAATCTTCATAATTCTAAATTTTGATGAGCAGCTTTCATATGTAAGTTCTTTTATTGCAGCATTTATAACGGTTTTTATTATATCGGAGAGTTCATTTAAAGATGACTATACTTCTGGTTACCTTGAGCAAAAAATATGCGAAGGCGAAAGCCTATCATCTTACTTATTCGCTAAATTTTCTGTGAATCTCTTCCTTATCTTCATACCAATTACTTTCTTTGCTTATTTGATTAATGGATTTGAGGGAGAAAACATCTTTGAACTAATAGTCTCTTATCTTTTGATGTTAAGCACGTTACATTTTTTCTTTAATTTAGGCAGTGCTGTTTCAATGAAGCGTAATAATTCCTTAAATGCATTATTGATAATTCCACTTTTAATACCATTTATTATCCTAGTCGAAGAGATCTTCGTAAAAATAGCTCTAGAACCAAATCTAAATTTTTTAATGGCATATTTTATTTTTTCTGCAACTTTCATCAATTTTGCAGTGATACAAATACTAAAAGTACAAAGTAAATAGATGTATAAATACGTAGCAAAATACTTTATTCCATCCAAGGTGTATAAATTCTGCAGCCTTACTGCTATGCCAGCTTTTATAATAGGCATGATAATTTTTTTACTATCAAGTTATTTTGTGATTTATAGTTTGCCTGCTGATGTAGAGCAACAAGAAATTTATAGAATATTATTTATACATGTTCCTTCAGCTATTTTATCCGAACTTATTTATTTATTTTTAGCAGTAAATGGTTTCATTTATCTCGTTTGGAGAACCAAAATCTCTGCTATATTTCTTAATTCTGCTATAAGTATTGGTCTTGTATTTACCGCTATTGTCCTGATTTCAGGTTCAATATGGGGCAAACCAACTTGGGGCACATACTGGGTTTGGGACGCTAGAATAACTTCAACTTTTATACTTTTGATTCAGTACATAGGGCTGATAGCCCTGAGATCTTCTTTTAGCTCAAAACAAACTACTGATCAAATTCTAAGCATAGTTTCAATTATTGGTGCTGTAAATATTCCAATTATTAAGTTTTCAGTTGATTGGTGGAACACATTGCACCAAAATGCGAGTATCACTACCTCTGGCAGTGCTATAGATACAGAAATGCTCATAGGTTTACCATTAATGCTTGGTTCTTTGTTGTTAATATCATTTAGTATTTTTGCAAGAAATATTCAATTTGAAATACTAGCAAGAACGGGCAAAACAACTGCGATGAGGGAAATAATTAATGGATAGTATAGAAACAGTATTATTTACCTTCTTAATATCTATTTCACTGATTTTAATTTTGTGTCTTAGTTCATATATACGCTTTATGGCTAAACTTAAGAATTGTCAGGAAGATTTAGATGATTAGAAAAAATAGATTAAATAAAATTTATCTCATAGTTTTCTTTTTACTGTCTGTAGGTTTAATTGCATTTTTTATTTTGCGGGCGCTGGAAAAAAATATTGATCTATACCTTACACCAAGTGATGTAAAAGCAACCGATTTTAATCAACTTGATGATTTTAAATTAGGTGGGATGGTCAAAGCGGGTAGTTTGAAAAAACTTGGAGGCCTAGAGATAAGTTTTATTGTGACTGATTTTAAATCCGAAATGTTAGTAATTTACGAGGGCGTTTTACCAAACCTTTTTAAGGAGAATAGTGGTGTGGTTGCAACTGGTTCACTTAGTGCTGAGCAGAATCAATTTATTGCGACAGAAATCTTAGCTAAGCACGATGAAAATTATATGCCTGTCAAAATTGAGGTGCAAAATTAACATACAGCCTGATTTTTTCGGTAATATTCTCCTATCTTTTTCAGCATTATTAAGTGCGCTGATTTTTGTTTCCTCATTAACCAAAAAGCATTCAAAATTTGGTAATAGCTTAGTTCTTGCAAATTTTGCAACTTTAATAATTTGCTGTGGCTACTTATTGCTACAATTTTTAGAAGACAACTTTTCCTTTATCTACGTTTTTGAAAATTCCAGCACATTGCTCCCAACTTTTTATAAAATCTCTGCTTTTTGGTCTGCTCACGAGGGCTCATTTCTTCTAATGGTTTTATTTTTATCTGGTAGCATGTTCATCAATAACACTTTTTTCTGGGGACAGGATTGGATGCCGATATCAAATGCAACCCTTGCTTTTATTTTATTTTTTTATTTGATTTTCCAAATTTTTACCTCAAATCCATTTTTAACCTTTGACGTTTTACCGAATAATGGCACAGATTTAAATCCATTGTTACAGGACCCTTTGTTGGTAATACATCCACCAGTTCTTTTTGCCGGGTATGTTTTTTATGCTGTGACTTTCAGTTTAGTGATAGCTGGCATGTTTATTGGTTTTGGTAAGAAATTATTCCAGAGCCTTAAGCTTTGGGCAGGAGTATCCTGGTTTACATTAACTTTTGCAATTTTGCTTGGCTCAATTTGGGCATATTATGAGCTGGGTTGGGGAGGGTACTGGTTTTGGGACCCAGTTGAAAATGTAGTTTTACTGCCTTGGCTTGCAGGAACAGCCTTCACTCACTCATTAATTTTTAGTAAAAATAAAATCTTACTCTCTTGGATGGTGTTTTTAGGTATAAGTACTTTCCTGCTCACAATTCTTGCATCTTTTGTAGTTAGGTCGGGGATATTAAATAGCGTCCACTCATTTGCTTCAGATCCTTCTAGAGGAGTATTTCTTCTGAGTTTATTTGGTATCTTTGCATTTGCCTCACTTGTTTTATTTTTTTCAAAAAGTGTATTTTTACAAAGTGATTGGCCAAAATTACTATCTAAACAATACCTCTTAGTTTTAAATAATGTTGTTCTGTTAGCAATCTTATTGATTGTTTTCTTGGGAACATTATATCCAATTGTTACAGAAGTATTTTATGGTCAGAAATTAAGTATTGGGCCTAATTACTTTTCTAGTTTAATCACTCCATTAGTTTTAATCTTGATTACATTATTTTCAGTTGAGCAATTTCCAATTTTACTGAAAAGTAATAGAAGATCTTTCTTTCTCGGAGTTCTTTCGGTTGCTTTAGTCATAATAATTATTGATTTTTTGAAAATAAGTGCAATCAGCGTAGGCTTGTACTTTGTAGCTTTGGTGTTATCGATTCTGCTTCTCAAAGCATTAGTTGAATTAGCTACTAAAAAACAAATTAATATTGCTCACAAGGTCATGGGACACTTGTCTGTAGTTCTTTTAACATTTGCTGTAATAGCAAATCATCAATTTTCAGAGAGTTTAGACGTTAGGTTAAAACCAGGTGAAGAAGTTGAATTTTCCAATACAGTCATCAAGTTGGATTCCGTTGATATTGAAGGGGAAATGAACTTTGACACTGTTGTTGCAAATTTTTCAATTCATTCTGGCAAAACACAAAGAAATTTAAAATCTGAAAAAAGAGTTTATAAAATTGGTGGTGTAATAACTTCAGAAACAGGAATTGTTTCAACTATAAGAAAGGATTATCACATTGTACTAGGTGATCGATTTCAAGATGGGTCGTGGTCGATCAGGTATTCCATAAATTACGGAATAATGTTGATTTGGATTTCATCAATCTTATTACTCTTATCCATGCTTTATGGGACAATAAGAAGACATGGTTACTAGATATTTTTTAGTTTTAATTCTAGCTCTTTTGGTAATGATGCTATCAATTTTCAGTCTTTCTCTTGTCCAAACTGACGAACCACAAACCATCAAAACCCAAGAGGGTAAAAAACTAATTATTTCAGAACAAATTTATGATTTAGATGGAAACCCAATACCACTCAAATCACTTACAAAAGGCAAAGTTCTCTTAAACGTATGGGCGAGCTGGTGTATAACCTGTTTAGTTGAACACCCTTTTCTGAAATCAATAACTGAGTCAAAGAACGTCAAACTCATAGGAATCAACTACAAAGATCAAAATTTCAATGCTACAAGCTACTTACAGAAAAATGGTGACCCATATGAGTTTTCAATTTTTGATTTATCTGGAGATATTTCTTTGAAACTTGGTGTTACAGGGGCTCCAGAGACATTTTTAGTGATTGATGGTGAAATTATAAGTCACAGAATAGGTGAAGTTAATTTAGAGGTTTGGAATGAAAAATTTGCTCCGTATTTTTAATATTTTCATTTTTTTTACATTGCCCATTTATGCAGAAAATCTTTATGAAAACTTAAACCCTCAACAACTAAAACGGCTCGATTATCTTGCAGAAAATATTAGATGTCCCAAATGTTCATATGGCAATATCAATAGTTCGAACGCGCCAATATCGAAAGATTTAAAACAAGAAATAGCCAGTTTAATTAAAGAAGGTTACTCGAATGATGAAATTTTTAAATTTATGGAAGAACGTTATGGAAATTATGTAATTTTAAAGACAGATATTAACGAAAATAAAACTTTATTTCTTATTCCTTTAATTGTTTTACTTATATCCATCTTGTTAGTTACCACATATACTATTAAAAGATCCAAATGAGACTTAAAAGCTTAAAATTAGCAGGGTTTAAAAGTTTTGTAGACCCAATTGAAATTGATTTTCCAGGAATCATGTGTGGTATTGTCGGTCCAAATGGCTGTGGAAAATCGAATATTATAGATGCTATAAAATGGGTGAAAGGAGAGTTGTCAGCAAAAAGTCTAAGAAGTGAAAGTTTGCAAGACGTAATATTCAATGGTTCTGACTCAAGAAAACCCGTAAGTCATTGCTCAGCTGAACTATCTTTTGACAATTCAGAGAATTTTCTTGGTGGAGAATACCTTAAATTTGATGAGGTGAGTGTTAAAAGAGAAATGGGACGTGATGGACAATCTACCTATTTTATAAATAATGCTGTCGCTAGAAGAAGGGATGTTCAAGATTTATTTTTGGGGACTGGATTGGGTGGCAATAGTTACGCAATTATTGAGCAAGGAATAATTTCTAGTTTAGTAGGAGCAAAACCCGAAGAATTGAGAAGTTATGTTGAAGAAGCTGCTGGGATATCAAAATATAAAGAACGAAAAAGAGAAACAGAATCTAGAATACGAAGAACCTCAGAGAATATTTCAAGATTAAAAGATTTAGAAGATGAGGTAAAAAGATCGATCAGAAGATTAAAAGCAGAAGCTAATCTTACTTCAAGGTACAAGAAACTCAGGACTAAAGAACAGGAATTTCAAAAATTTGTTGTAAATGATGAACTTAAAGCGCTTCTTGTTTCAATGAATGAATCACAAAAAGAAAATGATTCTATAGATAAGGATTTAGAAAAGATAGATGGTGATAGATTGAATTTTATTGCCAAAAGAGATGTAGCAAAAACTAAGTTGATGGAGGGCCTAAAAGAGCTCGAGGAAGAACAAAGGAATTTCTTTGAAGCTGGAGCTAAGATATCTCTAATCGAAGAAAAAGAAAGAACAGTAAATTCAAGAATTGACGACCTAAAGACTGAAGAGAAAAAAAATATTGCAAACCTGGAAGAACTTTCTAAAGAATTACAAGGAAATGATAAAGATACGAATGAATTAAATTCTGAAACATTAGAGAATATAAAAGTAGAAGCTCAAAAATTATTTTCAGAAATTGAGGCCGAATTAACATCAAGCGACAAACAAACATTAATAGGAGGTTTTAAAAATTTCTGGAAAAAAGGTTTCAAAATAGGCCAAGGCCAAAGTGACGATGCTTCAGAAAAGATTGATTCTTTAAAATTACAATTTGTTGAAAGAAATAAGCAAATTATTTCTGAGATAGACATTCTAAAAAAAGATTTGAATCAAGAAAAATCTGAATTAACCAGTTTTATTGAGTTAAGAAAAAATCAAGAACTTAAAGTTATGGAATTAAAAGCAAATCAAGATAAAGCAAATGAAGAATTAAGGGAATTTGAAGCAGAAATTACAAAACTTGAAACAGAGAAAGAGCGGATACTTTATCAGCGAAATGAGAAGGAGCTCAATAAAAGAAGTATTGAAATAGATGTAAAAGAAAAACAGGAGAAACTTGCAACTTATGGAGATATAAAAGACATAGAGGGAGAGAGAGAAGAAATTATTATAGATTTAGAAAAACTTCAAAAAAGGATAATGAATTTAGGACCTATTAACTTTGCAGCACCAGAAACACTTGAAGCTGAAGTTAAAAGGCAGGAAGTTTTAAGTGGTCAGATTGAAGAATTAGAGATTTCATTAAATAAGTTAGATGAGGCAATTAAAAAAATAGATCGAGAGTCTAATAAGTCCTTTCATGACTGTTTAAATGCAGTCAACAAACATCTTGAGGATATGTTTCCTAAGCTATTTGGTGGTGGTTTTTGTAAATTAGATCTTTTAGATAAATCTGAGGATTCAGGTTTATTGCTCATGGCTAGATTGCCAGGCAAAAAGAATACAAAACTTTCTCAACTTTCAGGTGGAGAGAAAGCCTTAACAGCTTTGGCTCTTGTATTCTCATTATTCTCAATAAATCCAGCGCCATTTTGTTTATTAGATGAGGTTGACGCTCCATTAGATGATGAAAATACCGCAAGATTTATAAATTTAGTTAATGAAATGTCAGAAAAAGTACAATTTATATTTGTTACACATAATAAAATTTCAATGGAAAAAAGCACTCATTTACTTGGAGTAACAATGAGAGATATGGGGGTATCGAAAGTTGTGTCTGTAGATGTTGAGCAAGCAATGGAGCTAGCACAATCTTGAATCCACTCTATCAATATATTATTTACGGCATACTTGCATTAATAATTATTAGTATAATTTCTTATAAGCTCTATAAGATTTACCAAGAGCAAGGAGACATTAAGTTTTCTAAAGAACTTAGAGAAAAATTCAAGTTATTTAGTAAAGAACCAAAAAAAAATGTTGCCGAAGAGGAGTTAAATGAAGTAAGAACTCCAAAACAGGTTGAGCTAAATCTTATTGATGAGAATGAAGGCAAATTTATCGTTTTACACCTTGCGGCAAAAATTGAAAATAAGCCAGGTCTGGATCCTATTAAACAAAAGTTGACAGTGAATGATCTGATATTCAAAGACGGTTATTTTGAATCTGAAGATAGCTCTAACAATAAGGGCTTTAAAATATTAAATGGTGAGAGGCCTGGAATGTTTCAAGAGAATGATCTTATATCCTTAATGACGTTCGTCCTTCATCTTAAAGGACAACGCAATGTAACAAAAATTTTTGATCAAATGCTTTCAATAGGAAGAAAAGTATCAGAATCATTTGATATGAAATTACTTGACGATAATTTTAACTCTTTATCTGAGCAAACAATCAGTAATTATAGAGATACTGCTAGTAAGGTTGATTTAAAATCAGGTTCTTATGTCAGCTAAAGATGAAATTAATAAACTTAAAGAAGAAATAGATCGGCATAATTTCTTATATCACTCTGAAAATAATCCTGAAATCAGTGATGCAGAATATGATGCTCTTTATCAGAGATTAAAATCCTTAGAATCTGATCAAGATATAAGTAAAGATTCACCAACGAAGACAGTGGGAACAAAGCCCTCAAAAGGTTTTGATAAACATGCCCATTTAAAGCCAATGCTTTCTCTATCAAATGTCTTTAATGAGGAAGAATTTAATAGATTTGAAGAACGAATACTTAAGCGTTCGAATGTCGATAAAGTTATTTTTGCAGTTGAACCAAAGTTCGATGGCATAGGTATTTCTCTTACTTACAAAGAAGGTATTTTAACGAACGCAGTAACAAGAGGAGATGGTGAAGTTGGAGAGGTCGTCACTGAAAATATCAGAACAATTACAAAAATTCCTCAGAAGCTCTCTTTTAATGTTCCAAAAGTAATAGAACTTAGAGGTGAAATATTTTTTAATTTAGATGATTTTGATGCAATCAATAAGAATATTGAAAAGGAAGGTGGAAAAGCTTTTATCAATCCAAGAAATGCTGCAGCTGGTACATTAAGAAATTTGGACCTAGATGTTGTTAAACGAAGACCCCTAAATATTTTTCTGTATGCTCTAGGCGGTTATTCAGACGACTTTAACATTGAAAGTCATAAAGATTTTATCTCTTTCTTAGAAAAAAATAATCTACCAACCAATGATTTAGTTTCATTTGGGGATGCAGTTTCATCATGCAGTGCAGTAAATAAAATTTTAGATTCTAGAGAAACACTTAATTACGAGATTGATGGTGCTGTCGTAAAAGTAAATGATATTAATCTTCAAGAAAAATTAGGGTTTGTCTCAAAAGCACCAAGATGGGCAGTAGCTTGGAAATTCCCTGCTTCTGAAAAATTTTCTAAAGTAAATGATGTCTTATTCTCTGTTGGTCGAACAGGCATAGTTACACCTTATGCAACAATTGAACCAGTACTTATATCAGGTGCTAATATTTCAAACGTTACTCTACATAATTTAGATGAACTAAAGAGGTTGGATATTAGGGTAAATGATACTGTGCTTGTTAAAAGAGCAGGGGACGTAATACCGCAAATTACAAAAGTTAATCAAGATGTTAGGGATGGTTTACAAACCTTAGTAAAAGTGCCTAAACTTTGTCCGTCATGCGAAAATGAGCTTAAGCAAGATGGCCCATTTCTTCGATGTGATGCAGGCATGAATTGTCCTGCGCAGTTATTTGGTTACTTTGAACATTTCGTTTCTAGGAAGGCAATGAATATTGATGGTTTAGGATACAAAATTAATACTCATTTAATAAATCTTGGTTACGTAAAGAAAGTTGCAGATTTATTTAAATTAAAACAGCATGAAGCAGAATTAAAAAGTCTTGAAGGTTTTGGAGAAAAGTCAATTGACAATCTCTTCGCTAGCATTGATGCTGCAAGAAAACCAAAGTTAGAAACTTTTATTAATGCTCTTGGTATTCCTGAAGTAGGTGAAACTACAGCATCATCTCTAGCAAGACACTTCAAAGAGTTTCAAAAATTAAGAAGTGCAACATTCGAAGATCTTTTGCAGCTTGATAGTATTGGTGAAGTTGTAGCAAACAATATAATTGAATTTTTTAACATTGATCCAGTAGGTATAGATAAACTTTTAGATCAGATTGAAATTGAAAATTATGTTGCTTCAGCTGATAGCCATCTAGATGGCGTAAGAATTGTTATCACAGGCTCATTTACAAAATTTAGTCGTGATGAATTAAAAGATATCATCAAGTCTAAGGGGGGTATCCCATCAAGTAGCATAAGTGCTAATACAGATTATCTACTTTATGGGGAAAAACCTGGCTCTAAGTTTAAGAAAGCCACGGAACTTGGCTTAGAATTAGTAGACGAGACAAAAATTAAAGATTTTTTAAAGATATGAAAAAATTAATATTATTTTCAACCTTTTTAGCCGTTACTTCCTGTGCAAATAGTATACCTTCCAATCAAGACGACATCTGTGATATTTTAGGTGAAAATCCTAGATGGCAAAATTCACTTTTAAAAGCAAAACAAAAATGGAACGCAGATCCTAGTACTGTGATGGCAATAATAAGACAAGAATCTTCATTCGATTCTAATGCAGCCCCAGATAGAGAGAAAATATTGGGTTTTATCCCGTGGAAAAGACCAACTTCAGCAAAAGGTTATTCTCAAGCAATTGAAGGTACATGGGAGGAATATCAAAAAGAAACTGGCCAAAACAGAGCCAATAGATCAAATTTTGATAATTCCGTTGATTTTATCGGTTGGTATTTATCAAAGGCATCCTCGGTACGTATTAGAAATTACGAAGTAGACAAATTATATTTGGCATATCATGAGGGTTATGGTGGCTACAAGAGAAGAAGCTACAAAGATAAAGATTGGCTTATAGATGTTGCCAAAAAAGTAAAATACAACGCAGTCAGATATGAGAGGCAACTTAAAAATTGTCCCTTAAAGAAGAAAAAAGGTTTTTTGGGAATTTTTTAAATTCTTTTTATTAAGAAATCGTTTGCTTGAGCTGTTTTTTCAAGGTTTGGATTAATTATTGAAAAGACGCTGTAGGGTTTTAATTTCAAAGAATTAGCTGCTTCAACTAAATCCTCTTTTGAAACAGCAAAGATATTTTTCCTGTAATCCTCCCGCATCTTCTGTGTTTTGTCTTCACTCGATAATCTATAATCTTTAAATGCTTCACCAGCTGGTGAGGCAGGCTTATCAATATCAGATAAAACTGACAACTGACTTTCTAAAATCATATTTTCATCGAAGCTCCCTAACGCTGCCCAGCTTATAGCGCTTTGAAAATCTTCTATTGTTTCAATAAACCTAGGATCACGATAAGAGAAAAACTTAAATGTGCCTGAGAACGGATCATATGAAGCACCACCTCCATATGCACCGCCTTGCTCCCTAACTCTTTTATGGAGAAATTCATTCCTCATTAGACTTGAAAGAAGAATAAATTTTGGTGATTCTTTTACATCATAAATTGGAGCATCAAGTGACATAGCTGAAAAATTAACTTGAGTATTTATTGGAAAAGCAATTTTATTAAACGTTTTAGTAAAGTTAACATTTACCTTGGAACTTCCATCTTTTTTGAAGTCAATTTCTCTGATTTGATTAATTTGATCTTTAGTAAGTTTTTCATTTGAAACAAAAAGCAATTCACTCTTCATCGATTCTAGTTTTTTGAACATACTCTCAACTTTTCCGATCTCTTTTTTCATTAAATCGTCCTGATTTGTTACAAAAGGAGCAAATTTAGATATTGCACTCAGTCCGCCCATAGATTCTTGAAGGTAAGAGAGCTGATTATGCGATGAGCTAGCACCTAACATTGCAAATCTGTGACCATTTTCAACAATGGATTGTTGAAAACCCATAAAATTTTGAAACATTAATTCTTTAATTCTTTCATGGAGATCAAAATTTGTTTTATTAAAAATCTCAAAAATAAGATTTGTCGTATCAACTGTATTTTCAGGGAGAAATTTTGCAGATAGGGTCATTTTGCCCTTAAGCTCCTCAGTTTTATCATAGAAAAAATGATTAGAAGCTGATATACCACCTGATATTCTAGAAATTTCTTGTTGTAACTGAATATGGTCTTTATCTCCTGCAGAAACTTTGCCCAGTAGAGCTGAAAGAAACATTAAACTATCTAGTTCATCTTGAGATTCAACTACCAATTCTTTGGAAACAAGGTTGTAGGTTAAACCATTTGTAGGTTGTTGGTAGAAAATTGGTGAATAACCAAAAGTTGTTAATTTTTTCGTTTTTGGAAAATCAATATTTTTAGGTACATCATTTAATTCTAGTTTCGGTAGAACATCTTTATTTGGAATAGCATTTTGCCTGTCCGCTAAACTCTTAGATTGTTTGACCAAATCAAGTTTCTCCTTACTGCTCATAGAGGATTCTATGTTGTTTAGTATTTTCTTTAATTCTGTCTCTTTTTTGTTTATGAGATCTGTATCTGGTGTCATTTCAAGGCTTACTTTATGACTATTCGATATAAAGAATTTATCAATAAGGTTAGTTAAATAACCCTTTTCTTTTACTTTTTCTTTCAGTTTCTTTAGCGCTTCATCTACATTAGAGAGTTCTAATGGATCAGCTTTATATAGAGATCCTGGGGCCATGGATAACAGAATCTGTAAACCATATGGCAAAGATGCTGCTGAGATTTCTCTTCTGCTTAATTCTAATTGATACAAAGCAGATGATATTTGTTCATCAGAAAAACCTTTACTTACAATTTCTTTAAAAGTCTTATTTAGTAATTTTTCAAATTTAGGCTGACTTTTGGCTTCACTTCCCTCAACACCACATATAAAAACAAGATGTCTCATACTATCCTCTAGACCAAGAATTTGAGCAGGTGATTTGCTTATATCATTAGACTCCAAAGCTCCATAAAGAGGAGAAGACGAGTTATCCATAATCAAAAGTGATATTAGGTGGGCTTCTAATAATTGATCAATATCAAAACTTTCACCCAGGACCCATGCAGCATAATTTTGATGTCCAGACTGTTCTTGAGAAACCGGATTAAAAGACTCTACTGCTTGTACGGGTTTTGAGAACGGTTTTTGTTGTTTAACTACTTCAATATTTTTATCATCAACTTTTTTAAATTTTTGAGATAATTTCTTATCTATGAAAGATTGAATCTCTTTGGCATCTATATCTCCCCAAGTAAAATAAGTAGCATTCGATGGATGATAAAATTTCTTGTGGAAATCTTTCAGATACTTGTGAGTGAGGTTAGTAATATCTTTTGGTTCTCCACCGCTATTATGCCTATATGTAAGGTCTGGAAATAAGTTTTTTGTTAAGGCTTGCCATGTTGTATTAGTTATATTGCTCATTGAGCCCTTCATTTCATTAAATACAACCCCTTTATATTCTAAATCTGAGCTACTTTTATCAAATTTCGAAAACTCAAGTCTATGGCCTTCCTGCATAAAATCTGCTTCTTCTAACAATGGAAAATAAGCTGCATCTAAATAAACATCAAGCAGGTTAAAGAAATCTTTTTTGCTTTGAGTTGCAAATGGATATGCAGTCCAATCGCTAGCAGTAAAAGCATTCATGAATGTACTCATTGATCTTCTTAACATCATGAAGAAAGGATCTCGAACTTTGAATTTATCTGAACCACATAAAGTAGTATGTTCAAGTATATGTGCTACACCTGTTGAATCTTCAGGAATTGTTCTGAACATCACCATAAAAACAAGCTCTTTTGAATCATTTTTAAGATGAATATGTTCAGAGTTATATTCGTCAAGCATATATCTCTCTGCTTGAAAGCCTAAGGATGGATTATTTTTTTTATCTAAAAGTTTGTAGCTATTCATGGTTGAAAAAAATCAATTGAACTAATATATATAAATTAGATCATAAATAAAGTATGTTTAAAAAAATTTTAACACTTCTAGTATTAATAGTGATGATTGGATGTAGTTCCAACCCTGTTAGTGTAGAAAAGGTAAGCACTTTTAATTTGCAAGACTTCAATAGCTACATAGTAGTGATATCAGATAAATCTGAAAACGTTAAAGTGAGCCCCTTTACTAACGCTGGATTAAAGAAAGAACTCAGTGAACAACTTCAAAATCTTGGGCTTACAGAAAATTTAGACAGCCCAGATTTTAAAGCAGTGATTTCGCTATCCATTGATCAAAAAAATAAGCGAAGAAGTATGAGAAGAAGTCCTTATTATTATTACGATCCATTCTATGATGATTATGGATATCAAACTGATAGATCTATGCTGAGGTTAACAATTTATGACGCTGAAAATGGAGAACCTTTGTGGACCGGTCTAAGATCAACCCAGTACGTTGATAAAGAATTGAAATTAGATCAAGAGCAAATATCTAAATACGTGCAAAGCTTCTTATCAGAATTAGTGGGCTAGGGTACTAGCCATTCACTCGAAAGCTTCCCTTTAGAATTCCAATTAAATTTACATCTTCTGTGGCCTTGCCGTTGCAGATAAAGAAACTCTAGAGTGTGATAGCTAAATTCAATGGTACAAAAATTTGCGTATCCATCCTCAATCTTTATATCTTTCATATGAAAGTCATAGATTTCAGGTTTTTCAGCTTTATGACTTGACCCATCTTTTACCGAGTAGCATTTTTTTGAAATTGCTTGAGACTCATCCCAAGCTTTAAGGCTACTTTTATTATTGTGATGTACTTTAGATTTTCCAACTAACCTAATTTGAGTTTTTAGAGTTGGATCATACCCAATAATTGATGTTCTTGGGTCATCAAGCAATTCTTTAACTTTATCAGAGCGAAAATCAGAGTGAAACCGCATTGTTCTTTGGGTAGCATTGTGCGCACGAAGCACCATTACCCTTGAAGAGATATGTTGATGTGAGAAAGAACTAATAATTGGTGTATGGAATAAAGATTCTCTATTTTTAACACCATCTTTAAGTAAGAAATTTGCTCTTTTGAGTATTTCACTTTTATTGTTGTAGTTCATAGCAACAGTCTAATCTAAGTTTATTCACATGAGTAATTTTTGCTTTAGAATACTACTTATGAGTCAGCCTACAAGGATACCGCCAAGAAGAAAATCGAAAGGGGACGGACAATTTATGTTTAGTGCTCTACTAATTGTTCTTGTGATTGCAAGTCTATTGGGAATGTATTTTTATATCGAGGAGCAAAAAAATTCCAATATTGAAGCTCTGGCAGCTGTTGGGGAGAAAATTGAAATCATAGAAGGCAAGCTATCCATCACCAATGAGGATTCTGAACAAAATATGGAGACTATGACAGATCAAGTAGCTTTTTTAGATAAAGAGGTTAGAAAACTTTGGGGTCACAGAAAAGGGTATCTTGATAACTTTAAAAAACAAGAAACTAAATCTTCAAAGAATGAAAAAAATTTACAAAATCTAAAAGCTGTTTCAACAGGATTAGAAGATCAGCTATCCTCTATTAATCAAAAGATACAGTTAGCGGAAGATTTGCAATTAAAAATTACTCTGCTCTCCAACGAGTTAAATAAACAAAAACAGGCAATAGAAATGAATCAATCGTCTATTGATGCTGTGGATTCCTATAGGATTCAAAATAATCAAAAAGTTGCTGATGTCTTAAATAGGTTAAATAGTCTAACCAGAGATTTACAGGCAATTGAAAACGAACTCAAAGTTATAAAGGAGGAGGGTAATGAACAGTCTCCTTAATGAAACTTTTTTTAAGGTTTTTTTAGTTATTTGTTTAATACCAGTAGCTATATTAGTTGGTAAAGCTTTTCTACTGCTTTCACCAATTCTTTTTTGGGTTTTAGGCTATATGGCGTTTAAAAAGGGCAATCAAAATGAAACAATAATGTGGGTAATTTTTGCCGTTTTAGGTTTAATCCTTGCCTTTGTCATATAGAATAAGCAATCTACCGGGGATGTGGTGGAACTGGCAGACACGCTGGATTTAGGTTCCAGTGCCGTAAGGCGTGGGGGTTCGACTCCCTCCATCCCTACCAATTTTGTTAAAATAAAATTATGAAAGACGAAGACTTAATGAAATTAAGTGAGCATTTTTTTGAGAAGTGTCCAACAGAAGCCAGGAATTTTTTTCACCAAATCCTTGCCAAGCTGGATGAAATTGAAAAGAAGCTTGAGAATTTAGAATCTAAATAAGTTACGAAAATTTTGTACTAATGAGCAATTCTGCCATTGATATCAAACTCTTTTAGAAAATTCCAGATTTCATCAGCAGCAATAATATCGTAATCGTTTAGATCTGTTGGCCAATCATGGGCTATTTGATCCATTAGGAAAAGCTGAACATCAACATTATTCAAACAGCCATGATACCTATAGAGTGAGCCTCCATAACCATCATCATTGAGATCAGGAAGAACAAAAATAGTTTCTTGATCACAGGCGTTATAGATTTTCCAATAATCTATCATGTTCGTAAGGGGTGTAGAGCGTCCATTCCCCTCAATGGGGACAACCGTATCATCTATGCCATGAATATGAACTATGGCAGTAGGTTGATTGGGACTACAAGTCTCATAAGTACTTGGTGTCATGGAGCCACCTACAGAGGCAACACCAGCAATTCTGTAACCTAAATTACAGGCTAAATGGTAGCTCATTTTGCCACCATTTGATTTGCCAGTTGCATAGACTCTGCCCAGGTTAATCAGATATTCACTATAAGCCCAATCAATCAGGCTAGAGATAAATTCGATGTCATTAGCTGGACTTTCACTCGTCCAACCACTGTCATTCCAATGTGGCTGACCTGTACTTGGCAAGATAGAACCTTGTGGATAGATCACAAGAAAATTTTCTTGATCTGCTAAGGGCTGAAAGCCGGAATAACCCAAGAAATCCAGAGCTTGTCTTCTATACCCATGAAGATTAAATAGTAAAGGTGCATAAGTATTAGATGAATTTAAATCGTTAGGTATATAAATATAGAACTCTCTATCAAGATCAAGATGCTTTACGGTACAGTATTTTAAATTGGGATAGTCTGTTGTAGAGCAGCTAGGAGCGTTGTTCACCGGTGGTGGAGTAATTATCGGAGTTGTAATTTCTCCGGAAGTTCCGCTACTTCCTCCGCCACAACCAATTAAAAAGATAATTGAAAACATAGATAATATTTCAAATGTTTTAATCTTTTGTTTCATATAAGGTGAACTGATTATATCAATGAATTTGACTGTAATTTAAATATTTAAGAGGATAAGACTATGGATAGATTTTTGAACATACTTACATACGCAATAGGTCTTCTTTTTGTATTTAACGGACTCATGTGGCTCACTAGCCCAGAAGATATCGCCTCAACTCTAGGAATGCCATTATTAACTGGTCACGGTCTAAGTACACAAATTGGCGACTTAGCTAGCTTCTTTTTAGTTGTTGGTATTTTTTCTTTGCTTGGTGCTTACACCAAAAAAACCTATTGGTTATATGCACCTGCAGCTTTAGTAGGTTTTGCAGCTCTTTCAAGAATAATTGCATACCTTGCTCATGGTGCTGCTCTCTCAACCGATAAAATATTGGTCGAAGTTGTTGTGATGAGTATTTTGTTGTTTGCTGCAAAGAGAGGTTAGATCCAATCTATTTATTTTTGATCTTATTATTATCATAGGATTGATGCCGGCCAACTTTAAAGCTTCTTAAAGATGTGTGTTTTGTTTTTCGGCCACGCACTCTTTTCTTCCACACCAAAAAGGATCCTGAATTCAATTCTTTTTGCATTAGTTTCTTAACGCCAGCTTGATCTAAATCAAATTCTTGTTTGATGGCTTCAAACGGAGTTCTGTCCTCCCATGCCATTTCAATGATTCTTGATATTTCTTCTTGATTAAAATTATGCATTTAATTGAATTAAAGTAGTTTCTCTCATATATATAAATATATGAAGTATCTTGTAGCTGGTTCAACAGGTTTAATTGGAAAAAATCTAATTAATATTCTTTCGGCAAATAATGATGTAATAGCACTCGCTCGAAGAAATTATCAGTTTCCAAAAAATGTAGAGCAACTTATCTTAGATTACGATAAAAATTATGAGCTGCCTAAAGCTGATCACTTATTTATTTGTCTTGGATTTCCTGTGGAATTACTAGATCTAGTAATTATGCGACAATCTGTGAAAAAATTATTTTATAAGGTGGATTATGACTACGTTTGTAATCTAGCGGATCAAGCAAAATTAAGTGGTATTGAAAATATATCAGTTATCTCTTCGGTGGGAGCACATGCTAAATCTTTAAACTATTACTTAAAAACCAAAGGCCTAATGGAGCAAAAATTAAAGAATTTAAATTTTAAAAAATTGAATATATTTCAACCTAGTCATTTGCTTGGAGAGAGAGACAAGCCTCAAGGGCATGATGTTAAGCTTTTTGAGGATGTAACAAATTTTTCTGGACAGTTTCTTTTTGGACCACTTAAGAAATTTAAAAATGTTGCAGCAGAAGATATCGCCGAATTAATGGCCAAAAAATCTAGTGACAGCAGCAATGGTATCAATATATACACTAGACTAGATGTATGACAATACTTAGAACACCTGAAGAGAGATTTGATGGTTTAAAGGATTTTGATTTTGAACCAAATTATTTTGAAGTTTGCCACGGTGAAGATCATCTAAGAATGCATTATTTAGATGAAAATCCATTATCTAAAGATGTAGTGCTTTTGCTGCATGGGGAGCCATCATGGTGTTATTTATATCGAAAAATTATTCCGCACCTAGTTGAAGCTGGGAAGAGGGTAATAGCACCTGATTTAATTGGGTTTGGAAAATCAGATAAATATAAAGATAAAGAAGCATACACTTATGCAAACCACATAGATTGGACCTCTCAATTATTTGATCACTTACAGTTGGATAATATAATTTTATTTGCTCAAGATTGGGGAGGTTTAATAGGATTAAGAATGCTAACTGCCCAGTCAGATAAATTCAGTGGACTTATTGTCTCCAATTCAGGATTGCCAGTAGGAATTGGAGCAACCGAAGGCTTCAATCAATGGTTAGATTACAGTCAAACAGTTGAAGATTTTAATTGTGGAAAGATTGTCTATCAAGGCAGTATGAAGAAGCTAGATGAAGAGGAAATAGCTGCCTATAATGCGCCTTTCCCGGACGAAACTTATAAAGCAGGTGCAAGAGCATTCCCACTGCTTGTACCAATTACTAACGGTCATGACCAAGTGAAAGAAAATATTGAAGCTTGGGAAGTTTTGAAAACTTTCACGAAACCAACTCTAGCAATTTTTGGTGAATACGATATGTCTTTTAGAGATCAAGACAAATATATCATTGAAAAAATTCCAGGAGCCAAAGGTTTGAACCACAGGTGGATTGAAGCTGGACATTTTTCGCAAGAAAACCAACCTAAATTAATTGCTGAAGAAATAATTAACTTAGTTTAGAAATAGTCAGGCATTTCTCTCAAAGCTTCCTTGCCCCAAAAAATTTGGTTGTTAAGAAAGAAAGTTGGGACTCCAAATGCACCAGCACTTACGGCATCTTCAGTATTTTGTATTAGTTTTTGCTTAACTTCTGGATCTGATGTTCTTTCAAGAATTTTTTCACCACTGAACCCAGATTTATTTAAATGATTAATCAGAATTTCTGTATCTCCCATATTTTTTTTATCTTCCCACATACCTTCAGCGATAGAGTCTATATATTCAATTAAAAAACCATCTTCCTGGGCAACTAGAGCTGCTCTCTGCATGGTTAGAGTATTAACTGGAAAATGGGGATTGAAACAAAATTTTGTTAACTTATATAACTCGACAAATCGTTTTATCTCTACATCAAAATAATTGAATTTATTAGGAATATCGACATTAGAGATCATAGGGGGTTGGTTATTTGATAACTTATGAATACCACCCAATAAGCAAATTTCATAAGCAAATTTAACCGAGTATTTTTTCTCATACTCAGGTATTACTTTATGACAGAGATATCCATTGGGACTAGCAATATCAAATATAAATTTAATGGTAACCATATTTGTGTAAGTAATTTAATATTATCTTAAGATTAAATTATAAATAGAAGAATATTTTGAAAAAAGGATCAGTAATAATTATTGGAGCTGGACCAGGATTGGGCTCTAGCCTGGCTAGGAAATTTGCTAAAGAAGGTCATCATGTCTTCGTTGCAAGAAGGGAACGAAATGCATCAGCATTAGATGAGCTTTGCAATGAAATCGAAACAAGTAGCGGCACTGCGACAGCTATTCCAACCGATGCTCGGGATGAAGAGCAAGTTATAAATTTATTTTCAAAGGCAAGTGAATACGGTCATATTGACTGTGTAATTTTCAATATCGGCGCAAATGTCTATTTCCCAATCAAAGATACAACTGCCAGAGTGTTTAAAAAAGTTTGGGAAATGGCAACCTTTGCAGGTTTTTTAGTTGGTCGAGAATCAGCTAAACATATGATAAATAAAGGCACTATCATTTTCACAGGTGCTACAGCTTCAGTGAGAGGTAGTACTGGCTTTAGTGCTTTTTCATCTGCTAAATTTGGTTTAAGAGCTCTCGCTCAGTCTCTTGCAAGAGAGCTAGGACCACAAGGAATTCACGTTGTTCATACAATTATTGATGGAGCCATAGACCATCCATGGATTGAAGAAAATTTTCCAGAAACGTACAAACTTAAGGAAGTGGATGGTATTTTAAAGCCTGATCAAATTGCTGAAACATATTACAATCTACATTTACAAGAAAAATCAGTATGGACACATGAAATTGATTTACGTCCCTACATGGAAAAATTTTAATTATGAGTAAGGAAGTCAAAGAATTTTTTTCAACTTACAGTGACTTTGTTACTAAAGTCACAAGTGAACCAAGCCTTGATCTTGAGGCTCTCAAAACGAGCTTGAAAAATATAGACGAAAAATCTCCAATTGAGTCTGCCAGACTTTTAACTGCTGCTTTAGGTTTAGGTAGTGAGTCAGGTGAATTTGTTGAAATAGTAAAAAAAATGTTTCTTCAAGGTAAGCCGCCTTCAGAGGACAATATTTTCCATATGAAAAGAGAGCTTGGGGACATTATGTGGTATTGGATTACAGCATGTGCAGCCCTCAAACTGGATCCTTTTGAAGTAATTAGTGAAAACCAACAAAAACTTGAAGCACGGTATGGAGAAAAGTTCGCAGTTCAGAGAAGCGAAATCAGAAAAGAAGGCGATTTATAAATTAATCTAAAGCCTCAATCTCAAAATATAAAAACAGCGAACTTTAGATAGAAAGTTTATAATTAACAATGACTAGAATATGGTTATCCATAGGGGCTTAAGTTGCAAAAGAAAATTTCTTTAAGCGATAAGTATGAAAAAAGGGAAGGTAAAATCTTCCTCACTGGCATACAAGCACTTGTTAGGCTTCCTATAATTCAAAAAGACCTCGATGCCCAAAATAATCTTAATACTGGAGGATTCATCTCTGGTTACAAAGGCTCGCCACTAGGTGGTTACGATCTAGAACTTAGTAAAGCTCAAAAATATTTAGATGAGAAAAATATCTTCCATCAGCCTGGTTTAAATGAAGAACTGGGAGCTACTGCAGTTTGGGGTGCGCAACAGGGCGAATTTAAACAAAGAGGAAAAAAGGATGGCGTATTTGGAATATGGTACGGAAAAGGTCCAGGTATGGATAGAACAATGGATGTATTTAAACATGCTAATGCTGCAGGCTCATCAAAATACGGAGGTGTATTAGCCATTGCTGGTGATGATCATGCTGCAAAGTCGTCAACGTTACCTCATCAATCTGATCATAACTTTATGAGTGCATTTATGCCTTATCTTTATCCTTCAGGTGTTGATGAAATTGTTAGGTTTGGACTCCTAGGAATAGCTATGAGTAGATTTAGTGGTTGTTGGACAGGTTTTAAAATCGTTTCTGATGTTGCTGATTCAGGGAAAAGGTACGATACAGCGTTAGAAAAATTCCCAATAATCATTCCAGATGAAAGCTTCCTAGGAGAATATAAAGATCTTCCCAGAAACATACTTTATTCTGATACACCAAGAGAACAAGATTATAGATTGCAAAGAGCAAAAGGATTTGCAGCACAAGAATTTGTAAGAGCAAATAATATAGATGTATCTATGTGGAAAAGCGGTAATTCTAAAATGGGAATAATAACTGCTGGAAAATCCTACAACGATGTTAGAGAGGCATTAAGGTGGTTAGACATTGACGAGAATAAGGCAAAAGAACTTGGTATTTGTATTTATAAAGTTGGTATGCCATGGCCACTAGAACCACATGGAGTTAGAGAGTTTTGTGAGGGTTTGGATACTGTTTTGGTGGTTGAGGAGAAAAGAGAACTTATAGAGCATCAAGTGAAATGGCAATTATATAATTGGAAGGAAAGCGTCAGACCGACGGTAATAGGCAAACAAGATGAATTTGGAAATTGGTTATTGCCAGCTGAAAATGACTTGCCCTTACAAACTATTGTTGAAGCAATTTCAACAATAGTTCATAAAATATCAGGTGACTCTGAATTACTTAATAATCTTGAATGGTTTAGAAAACGGACTGAAGAACAAAGTAATTTACAAGCACCAATAATTAGAAAACCATTTTTTTGTTCAGGGTGTCCTCATAATTCGTCTTTAAAGGTCCCGGAAGGCAAAAGAGCATTAGGTGGAATAGGGTGTCATTACATGGCCGTTGATTCGATCGAAAGTACAGAATTTTTTACTCAAATGGGTGGAGAAGGAACGCCATGGATTGGAATAGCACCTTTTTCTCATGAAAAACATGTATTTGCAAACTTAGGTGACGGTACATATAAACATTCTGGCATTTTAGCTATAAGGGCATCGCTCGATGCAAATGTGAACATAACCTACAAAATTCTTTACAACGATGCGGTCGCAATGACTGGTGGGCAAGAGATTGGTTCTAACTGGGATGTTGAAGGAATAGTAAAACAAGTTCTCGCGGAGGGAGTAAAAAAAGTCTCAATCTTGTCCGAAGACCCTAAAAGATACAATCATCTAGTGAACGATGAAGTCAAAAGCCTGCATAGAGATTTAATCATTACTGAACAAGAAGAGTTGAGTGAATATGAGGGAGTAAGTGTTTTAATCTTTGATCAGACTTGTGCTGCTGAAAAGAGGAGAAGAAGAAAAAGAGGCTTGATGGAAGATCCAAAAAAAAGAGTACTCATAAATAAAGATGTTTGTGAAGGTTGTGGCGATTGTTCTGTTCAATCAAATTGTGTCTCTATAGAACCTTTAGAAACCGAATTAGGAAGAAAAAGAAAGATTAATCAATCCAATTGCAACAAAGACTACTCATGCATTAAAGGATTTTGCCCATCTTTTATTACAGTGGATGCAGAGATCCAAAACAATGCTGAATTAAAAGATCTTGGAGAATTGCCAGAGCCACAACAAAAAACTAATCAGGACATTAATAATATTATGTTGACCGGAATAGGCGGCACTGGAGTGTTGACTATATCGGCCATTCTGGCATATGCAGCACATTATGAAGGCAAAGATTCATCAGTTCTAGATATGACAGGTCTAGCGCAGAAAGGTGGAGCAGTCTGGTCACATATAAAAATATTTGAAACAAATAATAAGCCTTATAGTCAAAAAATTTCACCAGGTTCTGCTAATGTTTTGCTGGCCTGTGATGGAGTGGTGGGTACGAAGCCTGAAATTCAAGAGGTAATTTCCAAAGAAAAAACAATCACGGTTTTAAATAGCAACACCATACCGGTAGCTGATTTCATAACCCAAAGAGATATAGATTTCAAAAACAACGATATTTTTCACATGCTTGAAAGTACCACCAAAAAAATTATCTCAAATATTCCAGCGATTAGTATTTCTGAAAAATTATCTGGCGATGCTATAGGTACGAATATGTTGATGTTAGGTAGTGCTTATCAAAATGGTTTGATTCCTTTGAAGGCTGAAAATATTTTTAAAGCAATTGAGCTCAATGGTATTGGCGTAGAAAGAAATCTATATAACTTCAATTTAGGTAGGCTATATACAATTAATCCAAGTCATGAAATTTTTTCATTTTTATCTGAAAATGAAGTAAAGGAGTTAAATTCAATCGAACTTTTCGAAGATAGGGTGGAGCGCATAAAAGTTTACGATGAAAGGGTGCTCGAAGATTTTAAGAAAGATAAAAACCTCATTGATCTGATACTGTCTCAGGAAGCTGAAACTGAGAATATTGCAAAAGAGGCAATTAAAGAACTCTATAGGGTTTATGCAATTAAGGATGAGTATGAAGTTGCTAGAATGCACCTTGAAAGTACCACAAAAATCTTGGACAACACCTTTAATTCTTGGAATAATCTCAAGTATTATTTATCTCCGCCAATAATCTCATTTATTAAAGATAAAAGAACACAAAGACCAATAAAGATTGCCATACCGGGGTATATAGCAATGCCAATTTTTAAAATTCTTAAGTCGATGAAGTTTTTAAGAGGTACTTTTTTTGACCCACTAGGTTTAACGCAAGACAGAAGACAAGATAAAGAACACAAAGAAATTTTTAGAAATAAACTTGTTGAAATAGATAATCTTATTACTGGTACTAAGAGTAAAAAATTATCGGAATTAATTGAGGCTTCAAAAGAAGTCAAAGGCTATGGGCCTGTAAGAGCAAAATCCTATGAGAGTTTTAAGACTAGAATTAACTTTAATAGTAATAAAAGCCCAATTAAATTTAATCGCTTTTTTAGATTTCAAGGCAAAACAAATATATCAGTAAAAAAACATAAAGCTCAAAAAGAAAATAGGGCAGAATGAAAAAAGTATCAGACAATTATTATGTTTCATCACAAATAAGTGAAGAAGACATAGATCTTTTTGATAAAGAGGGGTTTAGTCTAATAGTTTGTAACAGACCAAATGGCGAAGAAGAAACTCAGACTGATTTTGAACTAATTCAGAAGCGTTGTGAGTCAATGGGTTTAACATTTATAAATTTACCTATGATTCCTGGTGACCTGCAATCTGAATTAATATTTGAAACAAAAAAAATTCTTGATAAAAATCATAAAACTTTAGCTTATTGCAGAACAGGCACTAGATGCATAAATCTTTGGGCCTGTGCAAATGTGTTTAAAGAAAACGTCGACGAAACTATCAAAATGGCAGCTGAAGCAGGTTATGACTTAAATCATTTAAGATCATTGTTAGTATCAATAAGATCTAGCTCTTCTTAAAGAGAAGGATAAACCAGACTATTGGGATAACAAGTAAACACCCAAAGGTGATATTTAAAGCAAGCATTAGAGGGAAATCTACTATTGCACCTAGAAAATCCGATAAAGAGTTGCCTATCAAAGCACCATATAAAGCTCCATTGACACCAGAACCTTTAAAATATTTGTCAATGTCTATGCCTAGAACAGTAGCAAAAGCTAGTACGCCATTATCAATAAGGCCATAAACAATCCCATCAGGCATTAAAAAATTTTCCTTTTCATTCTTTTTAAAGTGACGACCAAAAATAGGAAATAAACAACTTCAAAAGCAGTAAAACCGACCAAGAATGCAGATGTAAATTCGCCGTAAATTAGAGTAATAATTCTGCCTAGAAGAATCCCTGTAATTAAAAAAAGTAATATTTGAAAAAATATTTCTTCATGCTGTGGTTTTAATAATGCATAAAATGCGGAAAGACCAACTAAAAAATTAATGCCTCCATAGACAGATCTAATTTCGGCAGAACCAAGATTTGAAGTTATGCTCAAACCAACATCATCAACATATGAGGCTGGATCAAATAGAGCCCAACCACCTAGCCAGCCATACATTAGTGCAGTGAACAGTAAAAAAATTTTATTAAGCATTACTCATTATTTTTAGTTAATAAGTCTATATTACCACCTGTTGCCATAACATTGTCAGTGAAAGTCTTTTCGGTAACAAAGCTCTGAAGATAGTTTGGTCCACCAGCTTTAGGTCCTGTTCCACTCAAACCTTGACCACCAAATGGCTGAACACCAACAACTGCACCAACAATATCCCTGTTAAGGTAAAAGTTTCCTACATTCGCTTTGGCAAAAATTTGTTTTGCTTTATCAAGAATCCTTGAATGTACACCCATTGTTAACCCGAAACCTGTCGCATTAATTTCCTCAATTAATTTATCAAGTTCTGAAGGCTGGTAACTTATAAAATGCAAAATTGGACCAAATTTTTCTCCATCAATTTCTTTAATAGAATCAATCTTGAAAGCTATTGGATTCATTAAAAATGAATGATTATCTAAACTTCCTTCAGTTTCAATAAACTCTTTACCAAGTTTTTTTAATTTAGCAACGTGATCCTGTAACTTTGATAACGAAGTTTTGTTAATAATTGGTCCAATATCTGTACATGGTTTTTGTGGATCTCCAATTTGGATTTCTTGCATAGCCTCCTTTAAATAATTCCAGTACTCTTGAGCAACATCTTCTTGAACAAAAATGACTCTCAACGCACTGCATCTTTGACCTGAACTGTAGAAGGCCGACCTTATTACATCATCTATGACTTGCTCTTTTAGTGCAGATGAATCTACAAACATGGCATTTTGTCCCCCAGTCTCCGCAATAAGAGTTTTAATTGGTCCTTCAGATTTGGCTAGATTTAGGTTTATAGACTTGGCAGCAGAAGTTGATCCAGTAAATGCCACGCCATTCAAGTCACTTAATTTTGTTAATTCATTCCCAACATCCTTTCCACCAATAATTAATTGCAATACTGATTCAGGCACACCAGCTTTATAAAAAGTTTTCACTATTTGAAATGCAATCAAAGACGTATCTTCTGCAGGTTTTGCTAAAACTTTATTTCCTGTTACTAAAGCAGCAGCAATTTGTCCAATAAATATTGCCATAGGGAAATTCCAAGGGCTTATACATAGGAAATTACCCTTCGGAGCTATCGATAAAAAGTTTCTTTCCCCAGAGGGGCTTTCCAGTTCTTCTGGTTTAAAAATTTTAGATGCTTGCAAACAGTAATAATTAATGAAATCTATTGATTCTCTTATTTCAGCATCACAATCTTTTAAACTTTTACCTGCTTCATTAATTAATAGTTTATAAAATAAGTCTGAATTTTCTTGAAATAATTGAGCAGCTTTTTTCAAAACCTCTATTCTATTTTCAACTGATGAATTCCTCCATTCATCACAATTTTTTAGATTTATTTTGCTGAGATTATCCTTTGAAAGGTAAGAAACTCTTCCAATCATTTTGGATTGATTAAAAGGAGAAAACTTATCTTCATATTTATCAATTACCTCTTCACCATTAATTATTGAGCAAGCATAAAAATCATTTTTATGATTAGCAGCTATATTTTTTGTTAAATTTTCAATACTTATTAAGTCTCCAAAATCAAAACCTTGCGAATTTTCTCTGTCAGAGAAAATTTTGTTGGGTCTTGGAACCTGTTTTAAGAAATTTTTGCCTGAAAGGTTTTTGTTGGCGATCTCTATTGGATTTTTTACAACTTCTTTTACTGGGATATCTTTGGATAGGTATTTATTTACGAAAGAACTGTTAGCCCCATTCTCTAAGAGCCTTCTAACCAGGTAGGGTAGTAATTCTTTTTTTGATCCAACTGGTGCGTACACTCTTGTTAATGGAAAATCTGAATAAACTTTTTTAGCGTTTCTATAGGTGAGATCACCCATCCCAAATATTCTCTGAAATTCAAATTGATCCTCTCTGCCTTGATAGAGATGCATAATTCCAGCAATGGTATGTGCATTATGCGTAGCAAAATATGGCCGCAAATTTTTTGTTTTAGAAATTATTTTTGCAGTTGAGAGGTAATTCAAGTCTGTGAAAGATTTCGAAGTGAATACTGGCAAATCTGCAGCACCCTTAACTTGATGTATTTTCACTTCTTGGTCCCAATAAGCTCCCTTAACTAATCTCATCATCATGCCGTTTCTATTTGCTCCGAGCTCGTCTATAAATTTGACTACTACTGGAGCTCTTTTACCATAAGCCTGGATTGCTAAGCCTAGACCGCCCCAATCTCTTAAATCTTTACGCTTAGCAAGATTTTCAATTAAATGCAGGCTTAACTCCAACCTATCTTGTTCCTCAGCATCAATAGTTAAAGCAATATTATGTGCAGCTGACTGAACGCATAGCTGGTAAACTCTCTCTAAAAGTTCGCCCATTACTCTTTCTTTTTTAGTAGCTTCATATCTTGGATGAATTGCAGAAAGTTTTATTGAGATTTCATGAAAAGATTTTGAAAGCAATGCATTCTTTTCACCAACTTTTCTAATTGCATCTTCATATGCACTAAAGAAGAAATCCACGTCTGATTTTGTCCTTGCAGCTTCTCCTAACATATCAAATGAGCATGGAATTTTAGGATGATCAAATTTATTTAATGCGTCGTCAATATCTATGCCTGATACAAATTCTTCACTTAATATTTCCATGCCTTTTTTTATAGCTTCTCTAAGAACTGGATCACCTAGTCTTGAAGTTAACCCTTGGAACCAACTAATTGGATTAGCGCTTATATTTTTATCTAAATCAACCACCTGTTCAGCTAAAAATAGACCAAATGTTGTTGCATTTACGAATAGAGATGGAGAGCTATTAAAGTGAGAGAGCCATTTTTTTCCACCTATTTTTTCTTCAATGATTTCATCACACGTAGCATTGTCTGGTATTCTAAGAAGCGACTCCGCCAGACACATCAAAGCGACACCTTCTTGATTACTCAAACCATATTCAAGAAAAAAATTATCCAATCTTGTCTTATTTCTGTCTTGCCTACATTTTTTTACTATTTCTTCAGCGTTTTGTGAAATTACTCTTTCATTTATCCAGTCATTACTCTGTATGAGACTGGAAACAAGACTTGTTTCATCTCGATATTTTAATTGTTGTAGGTCTTTGAAATAGAATTCTGTACTCATTTTGTTTGAGTATTTTAACTTTTATTCAGTATTTTTAGAATGGCCATTTAATGCCATCTTGACTTTGCTTCAGTAAAGGAATCCTTTATTAACTCTCTCAGCCACATACATCCAGGATCTTTATCATTTGTAGTATGCCATGCTAAGAAAAATTGTGATGGAGCAACTTCAAAAGGTAAAGTTTTATATGTTAGATCATGCTTGTTTGCGAAGGATTTCGTACACGTTAAAACCATATCAGTACTGTTAAGGATTTCAGGTGTTATTAGATAATGCTGTGCTCTTAAAATCACCTTTCTGTCTAATTGCAACTTAGCAAGAGCATTATCAACTAGCGCACCTCCTCTTTTTCTTCCTGATATATGGATGTGATCTAAATCGAGATATTGCTCAATTGAGAGATTTTTTACTTTAGATAGATCATGATCTTTTCGAAAGCCGCATACGAATTCATCTTC
The DNA here is from genome assembly GCA_002170245.2 of Gammaproteobacteria bacterium TMED112. Taxonomy (GTDB): domain Bacteria; phylum Pseudomonadota; class Gammaproteobacteria; order Magnimaribacterales; family TMED112; genus TMED112. The sequence continues at coordinate 19,666 of NHFN02000016.1, read as the reverse complement.
AAAAATTAACTCTTTCTTGATTTCTGAATCAGATGGAGGGAATGGATCAACTGCAAAGCATATTTCATTTGCAGCTAATGCATGTTGCAGATCTTCTCTTCGAGTATAGTAGCTACTAAGGCTAACCTTGGGGGCTTGCTTGTGAACTTTATCCATAAGAATTGGTAAGACTCTTCCCTCACTAATATCGTTTAATGAAAGTTTGAATGTTCTGCTTGACTCCACTGGGTCAAATGCATCTGGAGTTTCTAAGCTTTTTTGTAGAATTGATAGGGCTTCTCGAACATGAATAATGATATTTTCTGTTTTAGCTGTTGGCTGAACGCCTTGCCCAACACGAATAAACAATTGATCATCAAAATAATCTCTCAGCTTTGATAATGCACTGCTAACTGCAGGTTGAGTTATGCCAACAATTTCACCTGCCTTTGTCAGGCTTCCTTCTGTATAGATTGCGTTGAAAACAACAAGAAGATTTAAATCAAGATTATTTAATTTCATAAATGGATTATAATTATAGAACACTATTATAAATAATACTTATAGTATTTTAGAAGCCTCTATTATGAAATTTGATAGCACAGAAAAGATTGATTTTTATTTACCAAAAGTAAAAAGCTTTATTAAGGAAGTTGTTGAACCTGTTGAAATGGAAATTCTCAAACAAGATATTTCAGTTGAAAGAAGATGGGAACCATATCCAGAAGTTGAAGCTCTAAAGAAAGAAGCTCGAAACAGAGGTTTATGGAATTTGTTTTTACCTGATAGTGATTACGGCGCTGGCCTCTCTAATTATGAATATGCACACCTTGCAGAAGCTATGGGTAGGACACATTTTGCATCAGAGGCTATGAATTGTAGTGCACCAGATACAGGAAATATGGAAGTACTTGTTCGTTATGGTTCTAAAGAACAGCAAGATGAATGGCTTAAACCTTTATTGAATGGAGAGATTCGTTCTGCATTTGGTATGACAGAACCACAAGTTGCATCATCAGATGCAACAAACATGGAAGCAACAGCGGAATTAGTTGATGGGCAATGGATTATTAATGGTGAAAAATGGTGGACATCCGGAGCGGGAGACCCACGCTGTAAGATTATTATCTTTATGTGTGTCACAAATCCTGAAAGTGAGAGGCATCAGAGACATTCAATGATTCTAATTCCTATGGATACGCCTGGTGTAGAAGTAAAAAGAATGATGCATGTTTTTGGTTACGATGATGCTCCCCATGGTCATGCTCATATGAAATTCGATAATGTTAAAGTCCCGTATGAAAATGTAATTTTAGGTGAGGGCAGAGGTTTTGAAATAGCACAAGGAAGGTTAGGTCCTGGAAGAATCCATCATTGTATGAGAGCTATTGGAGCATCTGAAGTTGCTTTTGAATTAATGTGTAAACGTTCCATGGAGAGGAAAGCTTTTGGTAGAGAATTAGCTCGATTAGGAGGTAACTTTGACGTAATAGCTGATTCAAGAATGGAAATTAATCAGGCTAGACTTTTAACTCTAGATGCTGCACAAAAAATGGATAAATACGGAAATAAAGTTGCAGCGAGTGAAATAGCACAAATTAAAGTAGTTGCACCAATTATGGCATGCAATGTAATTGACAGAGCTATTCAAATGCACGGAGGTGCTGGAGTGAGCCAAGATTTTCCACTTGCAAGCATGTACGCACACATGAGAACTCTTAGACTTGCAGATGGACCTGATGAAGTCCATAGAAGGAGCGTAGCTAGACTAGAATTAGCAAAATTGATGCAAGAAAATTAATGAAATTTGAAAATAAAGTTCTTCCAAGTCATGAGCAATTACAAGGTTTTGACGATAATCCTGAACTTGGACCGATTAAGATGCTCAATCTGATTAAATTAAAAAAACATGCTGAATACGCCGATGGTCGAGAAACTAAACTGACAGGTCTTGAAGCATACATGCTTTATGGTCAAGAGACGCAAGAACATTTAAAAAAAGTTGGAGCAAAAGTAATATTTAGTGGTCCAGTTTCAAGACTAATGATCGGTGAAATTGATGAACTCTGGGATCTTGTTGCTATTGCAGAATATCCCAATAGGGCATCTATGCTGAAAATGATAACTAGCTCAGACTATTTAAAAAGCAGCGTTCATAGAGAAGCAGCCTTAGAGGGTCAGCTTAATATTGAAATTTTATGAAAATACTAAAATACACTTCACTAGTTATTTTTACTTTGTTATTTGTTGGTTATTTGCTTCTGCAAAATCATACCGTTCAAAATAGGTTATTTGAAAATACAGTCAAAGAATTATTTAAAGCTGATGAGATTTTCATGAGTGATGCATTGTCGGTTGCAGTTTGTGGATCTAGGGCCCCTTTACCAAGCCCGAATCGTGCTGAAACATGTTTACTTGTACAAGCTGGGTCCTCAAAATTTATCTTTGATTTAGGTGAGGGCAGTGCTGCTAATCTGCAAAATTGGCAAGTAGACTATTCTGATTTGGAAGCAGTTATATTGAGCCATTTACACTCTGATCATATAAGTGATGTGCCAGAGGTTCAGTTCCAAACTTGGTTGGGAGGTAGAAAAGAACCATTGACTGTGCTTGGACCAATTGGGACTAAATCAACTATTCAAGGCTTTACCTCAGCTTACGAACTTGACGCTTATTATAGAAGTGAGCATCATGGTCCAGAATTATTACCAATTGAAGCCTATGGATATGTTGTTACTGAATTTGATGGTGACAGTGAAGTAATTTTTCAAAATGAAGATACAAAGGTGACAGCTTTCAAGGTAGATCATTTTCCTGTTGACCCATCGTATGGATTTAAAGTTGAATTCAAAGATAGATCAATAGTAATTAGTGGTGACACTATTGCATTAGATGTGGTTGTTGAGTATTCAAAAGGAGTTGACGTATTATTCCATGATGCATTAGCTAAACCTTTAATTGATAGAATGATAAAAGTTTCAGATGAATTGGAGAATAATGTTATTTCCAAAGTTTTATTTGATATTAAAAATTACCATGCAGACACAATAGAGGTGGCCGAAATAGCCAAAAAATCAGAAGTAGATTTATTGGTTTTTTATCACTTAATTCCTGCACCCAGAAATCAAACAAGCGAACAAATGTTTTTACGAGGCGTTGACGAAATTTTTACTAATTATCACGTATCAGAAGATGGTACTTTGGTATCTCTTCCTGCAGGAAGTGAAGAAATACTTATCGATTTAATTGATTAACCCTTATAGGTTATTCGAATGATAGAATCAGCTTGATCATCAGATATCAGCATACTTCCATCCTTGAGAATCAGCGGCGTGACCGGTCTACCCCAAGAAGTTTCATCCGACATCCATCCATCAATGAAAACATCTGCTGATATAACAATACCTTTCTCCATTTTCATGAATAATATCTGATAACCAACTTTTTCAGAACGGTTCCAGGAGCCATGTTGAGCTACGAAGGCACCATTTTTATAGTACTCTGGAAAGGTTGCCCCATCATAAAATTTGATCCCTAATGGAGCAGTATGTGCTTGAAATTCCCAAACAGGTTTTGAAAATACAAAATCTTCTGGTGCTTCATACCCACTATCAGCTATGTTTTTGCCGTGGATAAATGGAAAACCAAAATGATCTCCAGCATTTACCACCCTGTTAAGTTCACAAGGTGGTATATCGTCTCCCATCCAATCTCTCCCATTGTCAGTAAAGTACATTTCTTTTGTCTCAGGATGCCAATCAAACCCAACGCTATTACGAACACCATCAGCATATATGCTTAAGTTATTATCCAATAGCTTCAATATTGTTCCATATCTTGGATCATCTTCATCACACACATTACATGGAACTCCCTCAGAGATGTAAAGTGCACCATCGGGTCCAAAATCTATCCATTTCCACCCGTGCCAAGATTTTTTGACAGTATTCCACATAGTTTTCCTTGGTAGATCAGAAAAAAAAATTTCAGTGGTAATTTGTTCGTTGTGGGCAAGTTTTTTTTCAACATCTTTTACTATATGAATGGTATCTGTTTCTGCTATGTACAAATCGCCATCCTTAATGGCAACGCCAGTAGGCATATCTAACCCTGAAAGTATGACTGAAAATTTATTTGAATTATTTTTATCTATAGCATACAAATTACCAGCCCTTTTTGTACCCACAAATATATATTTTTCGCCTTCAACCATTTGTCTTGCATCATCTATTTCATTGACAAATTCTTGAATTTCAAAGCCTTCAGCAATCTTTAATTTAGAGATATCCGCACAGGCAAAAAACCCAAGAAATAGATTTATGAGTAATAAGATTTTTTTGTCTAAATATACCATTTTGTGCTAGTCTAAATGCCCATTGATTTTAGTGCTTTACGCAACATATATGGTACTAGTATAGGTTTAAACAAGGTGAAAACATGAACAAATTATTACAGCTACTTTTTATAACTTCTTTCTTAAATGCATATCCAGATATCCCAGATGAGCTGACAGGTGAAATGTTAAAAGAAATGCCTGCTGAGGTATTAGACGAGTTTCTTGATGAGCTTCGAGATACAGATGAAGATTCTGTGACAATAGATAGTTTCTTATCGGACGGAAATTTTAAAACTCACGAAGGTTTTCTAACTATTCATCAAAGAGAAGGTGAGATTGAGCGAAGTGATGCTGAATTTTACATTGAGCTAAAAAGTGGACAACTTGACTCTGAATTTATTTACTTCGCATATGTGCTTAACGCACCACAAGCAGCAGGCGTAAGAGGCGGAGCAATTGGACAGGGAGCAGTATTAGAATTTAGGAAGTTCAAAACAGGCCTCGGCTTATATAAGAAAAATACTTACTTCTCAAACGAAACAGTAAACAATATTGGTAAATCAGATTTAACTAACATACTAGAAGCTTTTTTAATGAATTTTGATATTGTTGCTGAACAAGACGGAAGAATTATTATTGAAGCTGATGATTTATTTATGGAGGAAACTTTAAATAATGTATCTCCAAATCTTCCACCAGAATACAGAAATTTTGTTGCATTAAATTTAGGCAGATTAGATTCTGATAAAACTTTTGTTGAGCAAGTTAGGAATTATCCAAAAAATACTGCTGTGGAAGTGAATTTTGCTTTTGAAAATAACAATCCAAATCAAAGAAGAGCCGTTTATGCAGTCTCAGATGCAAGATATACCTCAATTACTGCTAGACACCTATTTGTAGAAATGCCAGATGATCAATTTGAGCCAAGAGTGGCTGACCAAAGAGTTGGATATTTTTCTCAAAGAGTAACAGATATGTCTACTTATGATAATTATCCACAAAGAGATTTAATCAACAAATGGAGATTAATTAAAAAGGAACCAACAGCTGAATTATCAGAACCGGTAGAACCTATTGTCTTCTGGGTTGATAAAGCAACACCTGAAGAAATAAAACCAATGATAGTTAAGGGCATAGAGGCCTGGAACCTAGCTTATGAAAGAGCAGGTTTTAAGAATGCTGTAGTCGCTAAAATCCAGCCTGACGATTCAGAATGGGATGCAGGTGATATCCAATATAATGTGGTTCGATGGTCATCTTCTCCTGAGCCAGGGTTTTCAGGCTACGGGCCAAGTATTGGTAATCCAAGAACTGGGGAATTGATTGCCGCAGATATAGTGCAAGAATTCAATGCCATAAAAAGAGGTTATAACTACAGAAAGCTTTGGGGCTGGACACCTGAAAATGATCCTCTTGAACAGTGGATGATTAGTCTTACAATGCACGAAGTTGGTCATACCATTGGATTACGTCACAACTTCAGTGCCAGTTATTTATATGGTCCTAGGGAAGTTCATGACAAAAACATAACTGGAAATACCACAATTTCATCAATTATGGATTACGATCCAATTAATATTGCACCACCAGGATTGGAGCAAGGAAATTACTTCCCAACAGAACCTGGCGAGTACGACAGATGGGCTGTTGAATTTGCTTACAAACCGAACCTAACAGATGAGGAGAGGGCAGAGCTTTTAGCTCTATCAGTGTTGCCTGCATATACATATGGCACAGATGGTGATGCTATGGGTACGCCAGGGAGGAACATAGATCCTAGAACAAGAAGAGGTGACATGTCTAATGACGTAGTGACATATACAGCGGATAGGTTTATCACACTTGATAAGAAAATAGCCGAACTACCTGAAATTTATGCAGATGAAGGCGAAACCAAAAACGATTTCACCAATTCCTTTTATAGTTTAGTCAGTGATAAAGGAAGGTTTATGGATATTGTTGCTGGCCAGGTTGGTGGCGTTTATGTGACCAAACTTGTCAATGGGCAGGATAATACAAACGCTTATGAACCTGTGCCTTATGAAAAGCAGAAAGCAGCAATGAATTTAATTACAACAAAATTCTTAGCCAATGGCGTTTGGACTTTTGATCCGAAGATTCTCAAAAATTTACAGAGAGAAAAAAGAGCTACTGGCTATTCAAGTAGTGGTAATGAAGATCCCCAATTACATGATATGGTGCTTGGTATGCAAGGTAGAGTATTAGCATCGTTATTACACCCAAATGTTATGACTAGACTCGTTGATTCAGCTCAATATGGTAATGCCTATATGCCATCTGAGGTTCTAGGAGATTTATTTGATGGAATTTTTGTTAAAGGTGAAATGCCTGATACATTTAAAAGAAATCTTCAATCTGTTTATGTGGATGGTTTAATCAGTGTATTTGCTGAAGACAGTACATACGATGATATTGCAAAAGCTTCTGTTTTCACTTCTCTAGTAGATATACAAAAATTCACAAAAGGCACATCTAGAGACCCTGGAATAAAAGCACATTATCAGTATTTAAACTGGAAGGTTTCTAACTTCCTTGATGGAAAGGTTTTTAATCTTTTAGAAGAAGAGTGACTACTTAGACCCGTAGCTCAGTTGGCTAGAGCGCTGCCTTGACATGGCAGAGGTCGTTGGTTCAAGTCCAATCGGGTCTACCATTTGACATAATATAAATATCTATTATATTACTCCATAAATAATCATTATATTTATGAAAAACTTATTATTTATAACACTTTTGACATTTTCAGCACTTTCATTTTGTGCAGAGCACGAGGTAAAAATGCTCAATTTTGGTGCTGACGGTGGAATGGTATTTGAGCCAGGATTTCTCAAAGTTGATGTAGGTGACAAAGTAAACTTTGTTGCAATTGATGTATCACACAATACAGAATCAGTTGAAGGTTTAATTCCCAATGGAGCCACAGGCTGGAAAGGTATTTTAAATGAGAACGTCAGTGTTGTGATTGATAAAGAGGGTGTCTACGTCTATCAATGCACTCCTCATATAATCCTTGGGATGGTTGGTGTTATACAAGCAGGAGAACCAGTAAATAAAGATGAGATTATGGCCAATGTAGGTAAAATAACGATTGCAGTAAATGCTGAGAGATTAACCAATTACTTAGCAAAAGTTAACTAGAACCAAGTAATATTAATACAGCAGCTCTAGACATAACCTTATTGCTATGCGGTGCTCCAGAAACAACCTGATACTGCCAATTAAATTCAAGGTTATTTTGCTCGACTATTGACTCTGTATATTCAAAAAAGTTTTTAGCTCTTTGGAACCTATTAAGACCTTGATTCTGAGCCCCATTCGATTTGTTAATAGAAGAATTAACATCAATATCATTTGATCCTATAAGTATATGCAGGTCCATACTTAAAAATTTTTTTACATTATTATCGCTAAGAGAAATCGGTGTATTTTTAACCCCATAAGGGAAATCTGCACCATTTAAAAAGGTATACCAGCCTGCATTAGCTGCGACAGCTATATTAACTTGAGGATCTTTAGACATAAGAAGGTATCTATGAACAAATTGGGCTCCTGCAGAATGCCCATAAATATCATAACGTTTGGATTTTAGATTAAATTTAGATTTTATAAATTCGAACAAAGTATCTATTGAATTATTAAGATATAAATCAGAATTGGCTCTTATTACTCCGTTTGAAGTAGACATTTGTAGTGTATTAAAACTAATAAATGAATTTCTCTTAAAATGCGGAGCAAATAGCGCAACATTTTTTCCTTCACTAAGTTTTATCCATACCTTTAAATAATCGTCAGCATTTCGTGAGTTTCCATGTACTATGAATAAAATTTTAGTATTCTCATCAATAACATCAGGCAAATGATAAAAAACGTCTAAATTAGGTTTACTCCAGTTTTGAAAAGTAAATTTATCTAAGCTGGAACCATAGATAGAAAAACTCATGAATATTAATGTCAATATCCGCACTAAAAAGTTACTCATATGAATATTCTAACAACCTTAAGAACATAAAAAAATATAAAAATTAATTTTGAACACTATTTTTATTATTTGAACACTTCATTATATTTGAACATTATTATTTATATATTTGAACACTAATTATCATCTTTAACGAAAAAAAATTCTTTCCAAAGTGCTATGTCAACTAATTTTTTCATTGAAATCAAAGTTAAATTAAAATTTTATTTTTTTTCCTTTATAATATTTTAAATGTATAAATTCTTTCTACCATTATCATTTTACGTTGTAATATTTTTACCATTTATTTCTCATGCTTTAGAAAATAATTATAAACAGCAAGACCAACTTGTTTATAAAGCAACTGAAAGTACAGATGAGTATGGTTGGGTTCAAGATATTGTAGGCATTGATCAAAGTGCATTCAATTATGTAGAGGGCAGCGAACCGGAACTCGAGCTTTACGTTAAGAATGCTTTTTTTACTAACGTAGCCCTTTCTCCTGATGGTAAACATTTGGCTTTTCAAAGTAAGAGTGATGATTTTACTGAAGGCTTGTTAGTCGCAGATACTGAAATCTACTTTTCATCAGGTATCGAAAAAGCAACTGTAGCAAAAGCAGCAATGGAGAATAAACCAGATTCTGATCTAGGTGTAAAAGCCTTATATCTTTGTGATTTTAACTGGGTATCTAATTCATTAATTCTAGTTGAAGTTTGTGGTAAGAGATACGATTTCATACAAGGGGAAATTTTTCAAAGTTTCGGTATTTTTAAGTTATTTAATATTAAAACAAAAGAATTTCGAAACTTTTTATATCCGCTTGAAGAAGCACCAACTAAAGGAAGCTCAACTTTTGCAGATAGATATAAAGTTGCAACTTTTATATCGAGGTATGATGATGAACATGTACTGATGTCTGTGCCAATAAACAAAAGAGGCTTTAGGTATGCACATTTAAGAAAAATCAGATTTGATAAAAGAGGAGTAAAACCTAACGGAACAGATGTATATGTGTCAGAACAACCCTGTCAGTTTAAAGTTGGATATAAAATAAATAGCTTTTGCAATACGCCTTATATTTATATTCTCGATAAAGATAAAAAACCTGCACTAACATTTTCAAGTGATTTAGACGGTGTTTACGCTCATTATGCAGATAAAAAAACTACTAAAATAGATATAGATCTCGAAAACTATTCGCCCATAGGAGTAAAAGATGGAAACTTATGGTTGGCTGATACAAGCGGGGTTGGTCAGCATGGTGTAAGTGTATTAAACCTCAAAAATAAAAAGATCTCTCAGTTAAATCCAATAGATTGTCACTCTGTTTTATCATCTATGAGCTCTTTAAATGACCCTGTTCCATATGCTTACGGAATGGAATGTAATGGAAAAAAAGAAATAATAGTTTTTGATCAAAAAAATAGAGATGCACAGCTTCTACAGCAATTAGCGGCTAGTTTTCCTGACAAAACTGTAGGTTTTGGAAATTGGACTGATTCAAACGAAAAGGCACTATTGCAAATAAGTGATTCTTCATCAATTTCTGAAGTCTTTATGCTTGATTTATCAAAAGGGCAGTTAAGGTTTGTAGGTACTGCTTCAAATGTTCCAAAAGAAAAATTACATAAAAATGAAACGAGATCTTTCACAACATTCGATGATGAAACGATTTATGGGTATTTAACAAAACCTAAAGGCGAGTTAAAAAGATTAATAGTTTACATTCATGGTGGACCTTACGGGATTAGAGATTTTGATGCATTTGATCCAATAGAGCAATATCTTGCTAGTCAAGGAGCTGCAGTGTTAAAAGTGAATTATAGGGGTTCAGGTGGATACGGAAAAAATTTCATGGAAGACGCATATAGACAATGGGGAGGCACACTTCTTGACGATATAGCAGCTGCAACCAAGGCCACTCAAAAAGAGCTTGGACTTTCAAGAGACGACACATGTGCTTTTGGAGCAAGCTATGGTGGGTATGCTGCATTGGCAATGGCTTATAAGTATGATGAATTATATGAATGTGTAGCTGGCGGCATGGGTGTTTATGACATGAAAATACTTAGAGACGGTACTGATGGAAGTATCTATACATATCAAGATAATTATGAAGAAATTGCTGAAAAGCATTGGGGAAATGATATGGCACAATTAACTGATTTTTCTCCGGTATTTAATGCAGGAAAAATGAACTCTAGAATAATGATGTGGCATGGTCTACAAGATCAAATCTCACCAATTATTCACTTGGATCTTATGAAAGAGGCTTTAGAAGATGCAAATGTACCATATCAAGCTTTTACAATGTCAAAACTTGGACATACGTTTGGAACACCAGACGATATAAAAGCTCATGCACCTGTTTTGAAAGATTTTCTTTTTAATGAACTTTAATCAAAAATTTCGTTGAGCTTTTTTTTATCAGATTGGTAATATTTTCCAGCAAAATAGTAGAGTGGTGGGCCCAACACTAAATAGATTGAACTAAAACCAACGAGTAAACTTGTATATGGATCTTCATAACCTTGATTTACTGCATAGTCTGCCATTATGCCAAACATAATTGATCCAAATGCAATCCCTAATAAATTTAAACAAAGCAGATTGAAAGCCACTATTGTGCCTTTGATTGTTGAGGGAACAAGTTCTTGAATAACTGCAAATATAGGACCATAAAAACAACCAAGACTAAATGCTGAGGAACATATACCAATCCAAAATAGAATGCTATCTATCTCAAGGTATCTTGTAAAAGCTAAAGGCATGAGGAGCAATGTTAAAATTAAAAGAAACCAAGTTCTTGGCAAGCTATATTTTTTTAGTGCCCAATCGCTTGCAATGCCTCCAAAAAGACTGCCTAGCACTCCAAATACTACAAATATCCATCCATTTATTTGTCCAAAATAATTTGGATTAAAACCTTTATCTGCAACTGCCCAAATTACCTCAAATTGAGCTGCACCAAGCACAACATGATAAAGAGTGCCTGCCATTATGGTTAAGACAAGTGACTTAGAATTAGAAAGAGTTCTGTGAAGTATTGTGATTATTTTAAAGAAAGATTTTGACTCAGGCTTGCTTGAAATATTTTTTCTAGGTGAGTCTTTTACATAAAGCATCAGGAAGCCAAGTAAAAGCCCAATTACTCCTAATAAATAAAAACATCCCCTCCATCCAATAATTGGTTCGACGTAGCCTGCAATAAGCAGGCTTATTCCAACACCTACTGGTACACCTAAATAATAAAAACCTGCTGCAAAACCTAGCCTTTTCTGTTCATACCTATCGGATAAAATTGACATAGTAGTTGGTGTGATGGTTGACTCGCCTACACCAATAAAAAGCCTTGGTGCTGCCAAAGAAAAAAAGTTTTTAGCAAATCCAGAAATTGCAGTAAAAGCACTCCACAAAATAACACCAACACCAATGATCTTTGTTCTGTTGTACCTATCTGCAAGCGTTCCAACAAAAAGTCCAGCTACTGTATAAAAAAATATGAAAACTATTCCAGTTAGTAAGCCAATTTCAGTATCTGAAAGACCTAGATCAGATTTTAAAAATGGCGCAAAACTCGATATAAATTGTCGATCAACAAAATTTATCACATTCAGTAAAGTGACAAATATCAAAAAACTTTTATTACTTAAGTTAATAATCTACCCCCTAGATATTATGAACTTATTTTATAGTTAATGCTTTTTTAAAAGCCTCTCTTTCAAAAAGTTTATCAGACCATCTTTTAATATTTGGTTTTAATGCTTGATGTATCTCCAAGTTGTTGGCTAGATGAATAGCATAACTAACGCAAATATCTGCAATCGTGAATCTATTTGAGCAAAGATATTCTTTCCCCTCCAAAGAGCTTTCTAGTAATTTCAATCTGGATACAAACCATCTGCTGTATCCTTCAATTGCACCATCTGCTACCCCTGGTTCCTGAAATTTATATCTTAAAACAACAGTTTGTGGGAAGGTTAAAGTGGCATCAGCATGAAATAACCAATTTAAATAATTTGGATAATCTTCTTCATTTGGGGCAACCTCTAAATCAGTCGGACCATATTTTTTTACCATGTACTGACACATGGCTACTGATTCAGTTAACTTCACTTTTCCATCAGTTAAGTATGGAACAGTCCCTAGTATGTTGATATCCAGATAGTCTTTTTGAAAAACTCTGGGAGGAAAAGGCAACAACTCAAGCTTATAATCAAGACCCATTTCTTCTGCTGTCCATAGAGGACGTAAAGACCTTGAGTTTTCACAGCTATAAATTTTCATAAAAGAATTAGTTTTAAAATTGTACCATTATGGGTTATCGATTAGATTAATTTTAGTACAAGCCCTTAACTGATATAGAGCTATCGCTGTAGTGCTTGGTTGAATTTGATCTATCTTTTAATAGCATTTTCCCTTCATCATCTATGCCCAAAAAAATAAATGATTTTTCTTCATCGAGCAAAGTTACCTCTTTATTCAAATGAACGCACCTAGCAAGCCAATCTTTTTGCCATCCAATGTTTCTTATCTCACATAATTCATTAAGATTATTACTCATTTCTTGAACTAAATTTTTTCTTTTCTGTTGCTGGTTTACGCCAATGTTTATATTTCCCCAATGAGACTCTTCAGGCACAACATTAAAATTTATACCTACACCTATAACAGTACAAAAACTTGAATGAATGTTTTCAGACTCTACCAATACTCCACCAATTTTTTTATTATTGAAAATAAGATCGTTTGGCCATTTAAGTAAAATTTCAATATCTAAAACTTTTTTTATAGCTCTAGCAACAATAAGGCCAGTTTTAACACTGATGCTTGGATCAATATTTTTGCTTATGAACCCAAATGAATATGAGAGGTTCCCATCAGGGCTAGACCATTTTTTTTGATTTCTTCCACGACCTTTCTTTTGCGAATCAGCTGTAACAACAGTAGGGCATCTATTTTTTTTACATTCATGCATGCAGATGTCATTAGTTGAATCAACTGATTCAAAATGTAAGTATTTTAATTTTTCAGGCATTCCTATCTTTTAACTGATAAGGAACATAGAGCAAATATGTTAGTAGCCAAGCTACAGGTATTAGAGCAACTATATGCATTGGTGCCTCAGGCATAAAATTCATTATATTGTCGCCATCAGGCTTCTCTAAAATGTACCAATAATTTGTATCTAATAAGAAATTTACACCATACATGACTGGCAAGAATATGAAGCTACTGAATAACATAACGGTGAAATAGTCTTTTAAATATGGTCTCTCCTCAGTCAATATTAGTACTGAAGATACTCCCAATAAAATGAGAGTGTGGCCATACATATGGTTTAGATAGTCGAATGTTGGAAAACCCGTAAGTGTATCTGGTGTAAGAACAGACATACCGGCCCCAGCTATTCCCCAGAAATATGCAAATAAAAAGAAATTCCTGTGGCCTCCCAGCAAATATATTGATATGCACCATGTAGAAAACGCACACATATGCAGTGGTAGTGAATCTTTTACCAATTCATCAAAATATGCAACTTTAAAAAATGGATCGATAATTTCATGCGAAATCATGAGAAAGGCCAAGAAGTATTTTACATTTCTTATAGTCTTTTCGCTGCTACCAATAAAAATTCGTGGAAGATAAATTACCAGAGCTATACAAATTGCTGCAAAAATAATATGCGATGGGTCTAAAAGGTTAAATGGTTCAGGTTGCATCTTGTTTTATTAAATCTGCTGCCTTTTCTGCAATCATAATAGCAGGAGCATTTGTATTGCCACCTATTAGAGTCGGCATTATTGAAGCATCAACTACTCTTAGATTTTTAACTCCTCTAACTTTAAGATTACTATCGACAACAGCCATGCCATCATTTCCCATTTTGCACGTTCCCACTGGGTGGTAAATAGTATCTGACCTAGCTCTGATTGCCGATTCGATAGCTTTATCGTCATCAATATTTATTGGATTTCTCACATTATCAAACTGTGCAAGTGGTTCAGTGTTCATAATTTCCATCATTTTACGATATCCCTTAATCATAACTTTCATATCTTCATCGTTCGAAAGATAGTTTGGGTCTATAAGAGGATCATCATCAGGGTTTTTTGAAGCAATTTTTACTGTCCCAACAGACTTAGGTCTTAACAGGCAAACATGACAACTAAATCCATTGCCCCACATTTCTGTACGGCCATGATCTTCAACCATGCCAACGGTAAAATGTAGCTGTAAATCTGGCACTTCTAAATTTTCATCGCTTTTGATAAATGCTCCCCCTTCAGCAAGGTTAGAAGTCCACATTCCCTTGCTTGCTAAAACAAACTTGATCAACTCAAAGGGCGCTCTCATAGTAAATTTCAAAGACTTGAAAGGTTTAGCGAATAATTCCCAACTATCAACTCTATGAGAAGTAATATAATCGATATGATCTTGCAAATTCTCACCAACTCCTTTCAGGTCTAACAGACATTCAATATTATGTGATTGCAGGAAACTTTCATTGCCAATACCTGATCTTTGCAATATGGTTGGAGAGCCATACGCACCACCGCATAACAATATTTCTTTTTTTGCATGTAATTCATTTGGTTTATTTTTAGTTGTACATTCTACTGATACAGCTGTTAAATTTTTGAAGTTTATTTTATTGACCACAGTATCTGTCAAAATCGTTAAATTTTTTCTCTTTTTTGCCGGATTTAAATAGGCCACCGCAGCACTGTGTCTTTTTCCGTTTTTTTGAGTAACTTGGTATGTGCCCACACCCTCTTGATCGGCTCCATTAAAGTCATCATTGGCTTTATAGTGTTTGCTTCCTGCCTCAACAAAATACCTAGTGAATGGATTGTCATGCCTGAGTTGAGCAACATTTAGTGGGCCATCTTGACCATGGTATTGATCATCCAATGCTTCATTATGTTCTGACTTAACAAAGTAGGGCAAAATATCTTCATACGACCAACCATCATTTCCTAGAGCAGCCCAATGATCGTAATCCCATTTGTGACCTCTGATATAAACCATGCCATTTACAGAACTAGATCCTCCTAGCGTTCTTCCTCTTGGTTGAAAGCCTTTTCTTTTTTCTTGGTAACTTTGAGGTATTGGATGAGAGCCACCCAATGAATCAACCGCATTTGCTGCTCCTTCAGTAACTGTAACTTCATTAAATCCTTTTTGTGGTACTGTTTCGTATCTGTATGAGTATTCAGTCTCAGGAAGGAATGCAAACATGGCAGGTACATGAATAAGAGGAGTTTTATCTGGAGGCCCTGTTTCTAGTAGACAAACAGAAACATTTGGGTTCTCAGTTAATCGATTGGCAAGAACACAGCCTGCAGATCCACCACCTACAATGATGTAGTCAAATTCACTCATGCCTTCTTAGTTTTATCCCAAATTAAGAAAGGTACGTAAGTTATAAAGAATACAACTAAAGCTAGAGGTACTACACCTAACATGTGATAAGGAGGAGCTGGCATTAAATCCATTAAAGATTCTCCTTCAGGAGTATTCATTAAATACCAATAATTCGCTTCACCACCAATAACTAAATTAACAATTAATATTGGCAATAATAACAGTATTGTAATGACTGCCATTTTCCAAAAGTTTTGCAAGTACGGTCTATATTTAAGAACAGCTAGGGCAAAGAATATACCCAAAATTATTTGGCCATGCCCATAAAAGAACATGAAGAATTCTATGTCAGGCCAAGCTTCTGTTAAATCTGGAGTTAGTAGTGCCATAGTCGCTCCACCTATACCCCAGTAGAATGGTAATTCAAAAAACATCTGATTTTTCTTTTTTTGTAGAAGGAATAAACCAATTAAAACAGCACTGAAGTTACACATATGTAATGGCAAATAGGTTTCCCAAGGCTTATCAAAGCCATAAATGTATATGAATGGTTTTGTTGCTTCAAAAACTAAAAGCGATATACCAATTAATTTGGTAAAAACATCTTGTACTTTGCTACTAAGAAAATTCCCTATTACACAAAGCACAGCAATTATCGAAAAACTGTAAGTTAGAGCTTGAGTATGTTGCTCACCAAAAAGAATAAACGGTTCTGACATAAATCCCCCTCAAAAAAACCTTACCCTAATAATACAGCTTGAGTTGATAGATACAAAATATAATTTAATATGAATTTAAACAAAAAAATGTCAAACGATTGTCTGCTTTTAAATGGAAATGGGAAACCAGTAAGTTACTTTCCCTTATCAACAATTGACTGGAAAACAGCTATAAGATTGTTATTCACTAAAAACGTGATTGTCATAAAAAATCATGAAAAATGGTCTGTTAGATCACCTTCTATGGAAGTTGAAGTGCCGAGCATAATAATGTTGAGAAGGTTTCACAAGTTTCAAAACTACGTAAAATTTTCTAGGTCCAATGTTTTCTTGAGAGATATGTATAGGTGCCAATATTGCGAGAATATTTTTGATTTAAAACAACTTACTTTGGATCATATGATTCCAAGATGTAAGGGAGGTCAAACGAATTGGGAAAATATTGTCACTAGTTGCAAAACCTGCAATACCGCAAAGGGTTCAAAGATTATAAAACCTATAAATGAACCAAAAAAGCCAAGTTTTGCCCATTTGCTTAATGGGCACAAACTCAATAAAAAAGATTTTCCAGATGAAGCCTGGATCGATTACATCTTTTAATATTTAACGGAACAACCATAAGGTCTGGTTTTATTTTCTTTTACTTCTTCACCAGAAAGCATTTGACTTACTGCATTTCTAACGTAATTTTTTGCTTTACTTAAATCAGTAGAAAAAAGTGCTCCAGTATTACCCAAATTATCAATAGCACCCTGATATCTAACTTTGCCTAACTCATCAATTACAAACATATGAGGAGTCGTTTTAGCACTAAACATTCTTCCAACAGATCCCTCAGCGTCTAATAAAACATGAGAAGGGTAAGCACTTCTTTTCTTTGTGAGTTCCTTAGCTTGATCATTAGTTATATAACCTTGTTTGCCTTTAGCAGAAGAAACAATGGATAGCCAAACAATATCTTGATTACTCATTTCTTTCTGTAAATTTTGCATATTGCCAGTGTCATAATGTCTTTTCACAAATGGACAATCATGATTAGTCCATTCTAAGACCACCTTTTTACCTTTGAATTCATCGAGTGATACTGTTTGATCATCTTGATTTAACAAATTAAATAATGGTGCCTCATCACCATTTTTCACTGAAGCTGCGCCAATTAGACTCAACAACATTAAACTTAATATCTTAATTTTCATCAATTACCTCCATTAAATAATTCTCAGTTAATATTTCATTAAGAACCATAGGTTCGTCAAGTGTTTTATCCCAATATAAGTATAAAGGAATACCTGATCGATTATATTTTTCAATTTCTCCTGCAATTTCAGAGTTTCTGTTGGTCCAGTCAGCTTTAAGATATGTAATATTTTCTTCATCAAATTTATTAAACACATCATCACTAAAAGCAACTGCCTCGTTTACTTTGCAAGTAATACACCATGCAGCTGTAAAATTAATGAAGTAAGATTGTTCGTTCAAGCGCAGTTCTTTTTCTTTTTCAATGGACCAAGCAATTGATTCACTGTCATCCTTTACCTCAACATTTTTAAAATCCCATTCGGTTAATTGAGCACCCCAAATCAGTGCAATTATTCCAGAAATATAAGCAGCAAATTTAATTTTTGTGATAACAAGCCAAGAAGCAAAAGCTAATGAAAACCAACCAATAAGAACGAACAAGATTGAATTTGCATCAACTTGATTGGCAAGGACCCAAAGCAACCATATCGCGGCGGCAAACATCATAAAGCCAAAGAATTGTTTTAACGATTCCATCCACTTGCCAGGTTTTGGTAAGAAATTTACTAAGGATGGAAAAACTGCGATTAAAAAATATGGTAATGCAAATCCCAAAGCTAAAAACAAAAATACTAAGTAAGAAAAAATATCAGGTTGGATGAGAGCAAAACCAAGAGCAGCTCCCATAAAAGGTGCTGTGCAAGGTGATGCAACAATTACAGCTAAGGCCCCTGTTAGAAATGAATTAAATGGCCCAGAACCATCGGTATGTTTTTCTAACCTTCCTAAACTTCCTCCAATACTTGAATCTGTTACCAGATAAACCCCGATACCAAAGATTAAGGTAGATAAAATAGTAACGATGAATGGACTTTGTAGTTGATAGCCCCAACCAATCATTTCTCCTGCATTTTTTAGAGAAACAAGTATTGCTGCAATCGTCATGAAAGTTGCAATTACACCTATTACATAAGAACTTGCATTCATAGTTACCGATGAATTAGATTCAGCTGAGCTTTTAACGAGTGATAAGCCTTTCAATGCTATGACTGGAAGTACGCAAGGCATAAGATTCAAGATTAAACCACCTATAAAAGCAAAAAAAATTGCAGTTAATAATGAGATCCCTGTATTCATTTCAGCAGAAATAGTTGATGGTATTTTTGCTACTTCGTAAAAGTTTTGTCCTATATTGACTACACCATTCAGGCCTTTACTAAGATCATCAAGAACTTCAAAAGTTAATTTATTATTCGAAAAAATTTGTTCATTAGAATAATCCATAACTGAATCATTAAAAGGAAAGAAATAAGAATTTGAATCAAGCTCTGCGTATTCTAGAGTGAAGGTATTCTGATTAGAGCTTAGAATCATTTCAGGTGGTGCACGGATTGGCACTCTGTTCAACCATTTCTTTAATTCTTCTGGCTTCTCATCAATATTTAATATTCCATTTTTCAGACTAAGTAGCAGAGTTGCCTCTTCAGGCACACAAATATCATCGCAGACCAAAAATTTTGTGGTAATTTCAGTGGTTTGGTCATTTAAGTCTTTTAAATCTAATTCAAATGGAAAGATTACTTCATCAACATAACCAAATGTCATGAGAGGAGGATAAATTATCCTCTGCGGGCCAGGCCAAATATTCTCTTTGATTTCCCAGCCAGCGGGTGAAGTAAATTCAAAAATAGGTGGTCCACCAGAGTCACCAGGATTTATCCAGTATGTATGCCAGCCAGGCGTAAAATTAAATTTATACCCGAGCTGTACCACCCCAGGTTCAGAGATAATATTATTGTTGCCAATTATAGAAATTTCAGCGTGATCGGTATTTGAAGATCTTGCTTCTACAGAAAAAACAAAAATTATTAAAACTAAACTTAAATATTTCATGATAGAAAAGGGCGGCAGAGCCGCCCAAACTTTATTTTACCTCAATAACCCGAGGTTTTTTGTGATCAGGAACCACTCTTTCCATATCTATAGTCAAAAGACCATTTTTCAAAGAAGCTCCTAGTACTTCAAGATCTTCTGCTAATGTGA
>NHFN02000015.1 GCA_002170245.2 Gammaproteobacteria bacterium TMED112 | reverse complement strand
GGTGTTGGTTCAGGAGTTGGCTCCGGTGTTGGTTCAGGAGTTGGCTCCGGTGTTGGTTCAGGAGTTGGCTCCGGTGTTGGTGCGGGTGTAGGTGCGGGTGTAGGTGCGGGTGTTGGTTCTGGCTCAGCATCACTACCTGTACTCTCTGAAAGAACACCATATCCGAGCACCCATGCTAACGTATTAGCAATATCATTGGCGCTAAGACCTGGTAGACTAAAACCTTCACTTTCTTCTTCACTCTCTTCTGAATTACTTTCAACTACTTCTTCATCATTATCCTCATTTTCCTTTACTTCAACTTCATCTGCCTTTGGTGGAGATGTAGGTTCATCAGCCTCATCTGCAATTAGATAAGCTGGCATAATAATAGTAGCTAATAGTATTCTTAAAATATTTTTCATAAGTGTTCCTTCGTAAAGATTGATTTTAATAGCAAAATTAAGAATTAGGAAGCTTTTTTTCTGCATAGGTTTAAAAAAAACACTAAAGATGAGCTTAAATTTCCGTTAATGTCATAAATATAGTTATTTAAAATAAAAATTTTCCTGCACGTTGACTTAATAATGTAAAATTTTAGGTAAAAATGTCTAATCTCGATCCCAAAGAATCATCTGTAAACCAAGACTTACAAGACTGGATAGATGCTTTGGAGAATCTCAACCTATTCGATGGAACTGAACATGCTAAAAAAATCGTTAATAATTTTTTCAAATATGCTGAAAACAAGGGCCTTATAAGTGATTTTTTTAAACAAATACCATTTGAAAATTCTATATCTGTAAATGAAGAAGAGGATTATCCTGGCAATTGGGAGATCGAAGAAAAAATTAGGCACTTCATTAGGTGGAATGCACTTTTGATGGTGCTCAAAGCCAACAAGGACAAAGATCTCGGAGGACACATTTCTACCTATTCTTCTGCTGCAACTTTATATGAAGTTGGTTTCAATCATTTCTTCCGTGGTGGTAATAATGGGCTTGCAGACATGATTTACTATCAAGGACACTCGTCTCCTGGAATTTATGCAAGAACGTTTCTCGAAGGCTTCTTCTCAGAGGACAGATTAGAAAATTTTCGACAAGAAATCGACGGCAACGGTCTTTCATCCTACCCACATCCATGGTTAATGCCTGACTATTGGCAATTTCCAACGGTATCAATGGGCTTAGGCCCAATAATGTCAATTTATCAAGCTCATGTTATGAAATATTTAGAGCAAAGAAAATTATTAAAATCACATGAAAACAGAAAAATCTGGATGTTTTGTGGAGATGGGGAAATGGATGAACCTGAATCTCTTGGAGCAATATCTCTCGCAGCAAGAGAAAAGCTTGATAATTTAATATTTGTAATTAATTGCAACTTACAAAGGTTAGATGGCCCTGTCAGAGGTAATTCAAGAATTGTTACCGAACTTGCGTCAATTTTTAAAGCAGCTGGTTGGAATGTGGTTAACCTTATTTGGGGTAGGAAATGGGATAAGCTGTTTGAAAAAGATACTAAAGGCGCATTGAGGTGGGTCATAAATAATACAGTTGATGGTGAATACCAGAATTTTAAAGCTAAAGGTGGCGCATACACGCGAAGACATTTTTTTGGCAAGCACCCAGATGCACTTGAGCTTGTAAAGGACATGACAGATGCTGAAATTGAAGAGTTGAATAGAGGGGGGCATGACCCAATCAAAATCTATAATGCTTACAAGAAAGCGTATGAAGTTAAAGATAAGCCTACAGTTGTTTTAGCTTTTACAATCAAAGGATATGGTTTTGGTTCAAGACAAGCAGATAATACCGCTCATCAAGTAAAGAAACTTAGTAAAGACATATTACAAGAGTTTGTTTCAAATTTTGAACTACCAATTTCTGTTAAACAGCTAGATAACCCCCCATTTTTAGAACTTCCTATTGGAAGTAAGGAAAAAGAATACCTTTTAGAGGCAAGAGCAAAACTTGGGGGCAGATTGCCCGTGAGACAGACTAATTTAGAACCCCAGTATTTTGACAATGAGTCACCTTTTGAAGATTTTAACGATAAATCAAAAAGAGAAATGTCCACAACAATGGTTTTTGTCAGGCTTCTTACAAACATGCTTCGTGATAAGAAAATTGGAGAAAAAATAGTTCCAATAGTGCCTGACGAAGCAAGAACATTTGGGATGGATGGTCTTTTTCGACAGTTTGGAATTTACAGTAGAGAAGGCCAGAAATATACACCAGAGGATGCTGATAAAGTTATGTGGTACAGAGAATCAGAGGATGGGGTAATGCTTGAAGAGGGGATTACAGAAGCTGGTGCATTTTCTGCTTGGCTAGCTTTAGCAACATCTTATGCAAATAATCAATTACCAATGATCCCGTTTTATATTTTTTATTCGATGTTTGGGTTTCAAAGAATCCATGATTTAGCTTGGGCTGCAGGTGATGCCAGGGCTAAAGGGTTTTTGCTTGGTGCTACTTCAGGAAGAACAACACTTAATGGTGAAGGTCTTCAACATCAAGATGGCCATAGTCATCTGCTAGCGCAAACTATTCCGAACTGCAGATCTTACGATCCATGTTTCGATTATGAGCTTGCCACAATTATTAAAAAAGGTATTGATGATATGTATGTAAAAAATAACGATAATTACTATTATTTAACGTTAATGAATGAAAACTATGTTCATCCCAAAAGACCAAGCACCGCAACCAATACAGCTATAATGAAAGGAGCTTACAAATTTAAGAGTTCAAAAAATCCAAAATTGAGAATTCTGGCTTCTGGACTTACTCTGAGATTTGCCTTGTTGGCACAAGCTACCTTATCAAAAATGAAAGTAAGTGCAGAGGTTTGGAGCATTACTAGTTTTAATGAATTGGCTAGAGAAGGGACTGCAATTGATCGAGATAGAACTTACGAATCTGAAAAAAAATCGTACGTTGAGGATTGTTTCAGCGTATCTATGGCGACAGTAGCAGTTTCGGAGTATCAAAAGCTCTATGCCGAACAAATTAGAAAATGGGTGAAAGGCAACTATGTTTGTCTTGGTACTGATGGTTTTGGAAGAAGTGATACCAGAGAAAAATTACGGTCTTTCTTTGAAATAGATGCTAAACATATAGTTTTTAATTCACTAAAAGCTTTAAAAATGGATAAAGAGGCTAAAAAGTTTGCTGAAGATAACAAAATTAAGTTTAACTCTAAGCATTATTTAAAGAGATGAAGATAGATTTAAAAATCCCTAACCTTGGTGAAGCTGAAGATACAGAAATAATTGAGGTAGCCATCTCAAAAGGCGAAAAGATCAAAAAAAATGATCCTTTAATTGTACTGGAGTCTGAAAAAGCTGCGATGGAAGTGCCTGCCGATTACGATGGTGTCATTATAAGCGTTTTGGTAAAAGAGGGCGAAAGTGTTTCTGAGGGAAAGATTTTTGCAACGTTAGAAGTAAATGACGCTCCAATTGATAAAGATGAAAGTCAACCTGAAAAAATAAAAGTCGAAGACCAAGTAGTGCAGGTGAAAAAAGAAGCTCAGCAAAAAGATAAAAAATTTACAGAGAATCTACAAATTTTTGGGGGGATAAACTCTGGTCCTGCAGTGAGAAAAATCTCCAGAGAACTTGGTATAGATTTAACAAAAATTAAAGGGACCGGTAAAAATGGTTTTATTACAAAAGATGATGTAAAAAACTTTATTCAATCTCTATCTGAAACAAAACCTCAAGAATATGCTGAATTATCAGATCTTGAAAATTTTGGAGACTTTACTCTCGAAAATCAATCAAAAATTAGGAAAGCAGGCGCTAAAAATCTTTATAATTCTTGGTCATCAATACCTCATGTAACTCACTTTGAGGAAGTTGATGTAACAAACTTAGAAAAACATAGAAAAATATTAAATGACGTTTCTAAAAATAAGATTTCCTTGCTTGCTTACATTGTAAAAGCATGTTCAATAGTTCTTTTAAAGCGACCTATAATAAATTCAACATTGGTGGGTGATGGCAAATTAATGTTAAAAAAATATGTGAATATCGGCATTGCAGTTAATACTGATCAAGGCTTAATTGTTCCCGTTATAAGAAATGTAGAGGAACTCAATTTAGGCCAAATATCAGAAAAGATTAACGAGCTTGCAGATAAGGCTAGAAGAAAGATTCTAATGGAGAAGGACCTTAAGGGAGCTACATTTACAATATCAAGCCTTGGGGCAATTGGAGGTACGGGATTTACACCAATCATTAATCCTCCAGAAGTAGGGATTCTTGGTGTCTCACGTTCGAAAAAAGTATTACAACTTCTCAATAATGAAACAACTGAAAGACTAATAACACCCTTAGCTCTTTCATATGATCACAGAGTGGTAAACGGAGTTGATGCTGGGGAATTCATGCAAGAAGTAAAATATTTAATGGAGAATTATCACAATGACTGACGTATTTCCGCTTTCACTATTATTCTGTTTCTTATTATGGTTTGTAAATAAAAATTTTAAGAATCAATTTGTGACAAATTTGAGAGCTTCTCCACAAACATTTCACAAAAAAAGTACATCACGGCTTGGTGGAATAGCAATTTATTTTCCTTTGCTCATTACTGCTTATTTCATAGATGAAACTGGTAATTACGATTTTTTAAGATTAGCTCTTCTATGTTGCGTGCCAGTTTTTCTAATAGGTTTAATGGATGATATAAACTTCAACATGAAACCAATATACCGATTGTTATTATTGCTGCCAACTCCAATATTATTCTTCTTCTTGCTCGATATAAGAATAGAAAGTGTTGGAATAATTTTTTTTGATGCATTATTAGAAATTGAAATAATAGGTCTTTTATTTCTAATATTTTCACTAGTAGGAATTATAAATGCCTTTAATATTATCGATGGATTTAACGGTTTGTTGCTTACTTACTGTTTAAGTATTTTGTTTACGCTTATTCTTGCGTATGAAACTAATAGTGGAGCAGATTGGCTGACATTTATGGTAGCTTTATTTTTAGCTACATTTGCTGTTTTTTTGTTCAATTTTCCATTTGGTAAGCTTTTTCTAGGCGATGCAGGTGCTTATTTACTTGGCGCTCTCATACCAATTGCATTAATTGAGTATACTTTTGATAATGGTTATTCGCCTTGGTTTGTATTAGCTATGTTGATTTATCCTGTGACGGAAGTTCTATCTTCAATTGTTAGAAAAGTTTTTTTTAGAAAAATGTCAGCATTGCAACCAGATGGCTTGCACTTTCATATGCTCGTGTTTAAAAAAATATCTAAGAAAGTAGGATTTAAAAAAATAAGGTTAAGACATTTTATAGTCACTCTATTTATCTTTTCTTTAAATTTCCCTTTTTTATATGCAGCAAACCTTTTTAAATCAAATTCAGTACTGCTCATATTTCTTTGTTTATGGTACATGCTGATATACACGATGATTTACTTTATGATGTTGCCAAAGTACGCTTTTAAAAAGAAATGAAAATTTTAGTTACCGGAGGTGCTGGCTATATAGGAGGCACCTTTGCCTATGAAGCTTTAAAAAATAATCATAAAGTTCTTGCACTAGATAATTTTTCCAATTCTAAGCCTGAACAGATTGATAATCTGAAAAATATATTTGAAAAAAATTTTGAATTCTTCGAAATAGATCTTTCTATTCAAAGTGAACAATTATCAAACTGCATTAAAGAATTTAAACCTGATGTAATTGTTCATTTTGCAGGATTAAAGGCGGTAGGTGAATCACAAAAACACCCAATAAAATACTGGAACAACAATGTCGTAAGCTCCATAAACTTAATTGAAGCTATGGCTCACAATGAGGTTAAGAAACTTATTTTTTCCTCATCAGCAACAGTGTATGGTGATAGCGATCAGCAACCCATACCTGAAACAGCTGAGATTAAGTCAATGTCGGTCTATGGAAGTACTAAAATAGCTGTTGAAAGAATGTTTTCAGAAGCAGCAAGAGTCGGGGTCATTGATGTCGTGTCTTTAAGATATTTTAATCCTGTTGGAGCTCACAAGGAAAAAATCATATATGAAAATCCTTTTGACTTACCCAATAATCTCATGCCCAGAATAATCAGAGTTGCTTTAGGGATTGATGAAGAGCTTCAAATTTTAGGAGATGATTATGAAACCAGAGATGGTAGTGGTGAAAGAGATTACATACATATATTAGATTTAATTGCTGGCCATTTCTCAGCAATTGAATTCATTTTAAAAAATAATGGTGAAAGTATATTTAATTTAGGGACTGGAGTTAGCACATCAGTATATGAATTGATCAAAACATTTGAATCTACTAATTCGATTAAAATTCCATATAGGATTTGCAATCGAAGGCCTGGTGATGTCGCTAAATGTTATGCAGATCCGAAACTTGCACTTAATGAACTTAATTGGCAAGCAGAATACGATTTGAGCGAAATGTGTAAGGATGCTTGGCTAGGGGTAAAAGATAATGAATCTGGTTAAGTTAGGTTCAATAGCAAAAAAGACCGCAAAAAAAGCTGGTACTTTTTTGCTTAAACAAAAATCTGAAAAAAAAATTATCGAAAGTCAAAAAGGCCGTGATATTAAACTCGAATTAGATCGCAAAACTGAAGAATTAATTAGAGAAGAGCTTGCTGCGACAAAAATTAAAGTTCAAGGTGAAGAAATTGCTACTCAAATAGATGAAAAGTTACGATGGGTTGTAGATCCAATTGATGGCACTGCAAATTATTTTAGGGGTTTAAATCAATGTTGTGTATCTATAGCTTTAATGGATGAGGATGAATGTCTTATTGGTGTGATTTATGATTTTAATTCTAATGAATGTTATGAAGCTATCAAAAATCATGGAGCAAAACTTAACAATGTGAGAATTGAAGTTTCAACAATAAAAGAAAAAGATAAAGCAAGCCTAACTACTGGCTTCCCAGCTTCAGAATCTGTTACTTCATCTATGGAATTCTTAGAGGATTTAAAAGGTTGGAAAAAAATAAGAATGTTTGGAAGTGCAGCACTCTCATGTGCGTATGTTGCTTCTGGTAAATGTGACTTTTATGCGGAAAAAGGCGTCTATCTATGGGACTTTGCTGCTGGTATTTGTTTAGTAGAGGAAGCAGGAGGAAAAGTGGAATTTTCTTTAATAGATTCCGACAGATACTCAGTAAAAATTTCAAATGGCAAGTTATGAAAATAGCTATAGTAGCTGATAAGAAAGCTGGTGATCTCAGCCATTGCTTAGGTTTAAGAGATGTCTTACAAAACTATGATCCTAAAAAAGATGTTTTCTATCTACATAAAGATCTCATTTCATTCCCTGGATTTCTTGAAAGATCATTAAGATTAATAAATGAAAAATTTTTACTTTTTATTTTAAGGTTGCTCAACCCGAGTGTGGTTGATTACAAATTTGATTTTGTTATTTGTTCCGGTACAAGAACAGCTGTTCCTGCATATCTTTTGGCAAAAGCTTCTAAAGCAAAAATTATTTACATTGGCAGTCCAAAATTAAGAATAATCAAAAAATTTGACGGTGTTGTTTCTGAAAATTCTGATGTTGGCAAAGTGTATAAAGTAATTGCTTCTGAGTTGCCGCCAACTAGATTTAAACCATATGAAAATGAAAGACAACCAACGAGGCAAAGTCTCGTTCTAGTTGGAGGGGATGGAAATGGATATGATTATTCCGAAAAAGACTGGTATAGGTTAGCCTTTGAATTTAAAAATATAAGTAGTACTTTTATCAATTCAAAAAGAACACCAAAGTTTGCGTGGCAAAATTTAAAAGAAAACTCTGGTCCAGAACATAAGCATCTTGATACTGAAAATACTGATTTGCAATTACTAACTAAGAATCTAGACGAACATAGTCATATCTTTGTTACAGCAGATAGCACTACAAGGATATCTGAAATTATCAGTAGGGGTTATTTTATCAATGTGATTGAAATGAAGGGTCCAATTCAATATGAAATGCATCACGATTTTATGCAGAGCCTGCAAGAAAAAGGCCTACTCAAAATAATGAGACTTGATGAGCTGCACTTATCCGAGAATAAATACCATGGGAATGTCAAAAAATTTGTTGTGACTGAAAGAGATGCCCTTAAATTAAAATTACAAAAATTATTATGAAATC
The DNA here is from genome assembly GCA_002170245.2 of Gammaproteobacteria bacterium TMED112. GTDB lineage: Bacteria > Pseudomonadota > Gammaproteobacteria > Magnimaribacterales > TMED112 > TMED112. Next base: position 45,412 of record NHFN02000015.1, on the reverse strand, counting down.
TGTTTGTTGGTTTAGGAACGATTTGCGCGTTCTAGATAATCCTGCCTTCTACCATTGTTGTCAAAACAGCGAGGAAGTTATTGCTATCTTCTTTGTTAACAGAAAGCAATGGCTTGAGCATAACGATGCTGAAGTGAAAATTAATTTTTGGTTTAGAAATTTAGATTCATTACAACAAAAATTAAATGAGTTAAATGTGCCTCTAGTAATTCTTGAGGCTGATACTTACGCTGACACTAAAGATGTACTTCTTAAATTTTGCCAAGATCAAAATATTAAAAACTTGTATTTTAATGTTGAGTATCCCATTAATGAATTAAAGAGAGATCGAGAAATTTTTCAATCATTTAAAGAAAATGGTATTGGAGTATTTCATTATCATGATCAAGTTATACATGAGCCTGGTACTCTGAAAACTAAAACTGGGAATAATTTTTCAGTGTATAGTCCCTTTAAAAGAAAGTGGTTTGAAGAATTAAGAGATGAGCAGCTACAGATATTGGATGTTCCCTTGAAGAAAAAAGAAATGTCTATTGAACAAACAGATCTTTCAAATTACTTGCAAGAATTTAGCCATAATTACGCCAATCAATGGCCTGCTGGTGAAGAGTACATTCAAAATTACATATCTGAATTTTTGAAGGTAAAAGGAGTTTCGTACAAGCAAGAAAGAAATTTTCCTTCGATAGAAGCAACTGCAAAATTGTCTCCTTATATCAATGCCGGAATAGTTTCATCAAAGTGGTGTCTAGTTAAAGCTAAAGAATGTAACAATGACATTCTGGATGATGGCGACAAAGGCATTGTGCATTGGGTTTCAGAAATTTTATGGCGAGAATTCTACAGACATATAATTTACAACTTCCCTAAAGTATCAAAAAACCTTCCCTTCATTGACTACACAAAAAATATTCCGTGGAATGAAGATAGCGTTTCTCTCCAAAGGTGGAAAGATGGTAAAACTGGAATTCCAATCGTGGATGCAGGTATCAGGGAAATGTTAGCAACAGGTTGGATGCACAACAGATTAAGAATGATTGTAGCAATGTTCTTAAGCAAGAATTTATTAATAAATTGGCAAGAAGGTGAAAAGTTTTTTATGACTAAACTTATAGATGGTGATATTGCATCTAATAATGGAGGCTGGCAATGGAGTGCTTCGACTGGGACTGACGCTGCTCCTTATTTCAGAATAATGAATCCTGAAACTCAGTCCATTAGGTTTGATCCTGATGGTGAATATATAAAAAAATGGGTACCTGAACTTAAAGACTGTACTGCAGCTGATGTTCATATGCCAAACAACCCAACCCAATATGGTTACCCTGATCCAATAGTAGATCTAAAAGAATCAAGAAAGAATGCAATTGATGTTTTCTCAGCCATCAAAAGTTAAAATAAAAACATGGAAATTAATCAGTTTTACATAGCAGGAAAATTTATCACTCCCGATGGAAAAGAAATAATTGACTTAATTAATCCTGCAACAGAGGAAAAAGTAGGTCATGTTGTATCAGGTTCTGAAAAAGATGTTAATGACGCAGTGAATTCTGCACAACATGCTTTTACTTATGCAAGCTCTTTATCACTCGAACAGAAAAAAACAATCTTACAAGAAATAATCGATGGTATGGACAAGAGAAGAGAAGAATTTGCTCAAGTAATTTCAGAAGAAATGGGAGCGCCAATTAAAGTTGCAAGAGGAGCACAATTCAGTAGTGGAAAAGTACATTTTATAAACACTCTGAAAGTCATCGATGGTTTCAGTTTCTCAGAAGTTCATGACAATATCACTTTGAATAAATTGCCTGTAGGTCCAGTTGGGATGATAACTCCTTGGAATTGGCCCTTAAACCAAATGTGCACAAAAATTGCATCTGCAATAGCAGCAGGCACTTCATTTGTATTAAAACCAAGTGAAATCACACCAGGAGCTGCTCAATTATTTGCAGAAGTAGTTCATAAAACTTCTATGCCTAAAGGTATGTTTAATTTAGTTCATGGTTATGGTGCAACTGTTGGTAAAGCAATGAGCCAACATAATGATATAGAGATGATCTCATTTACTGGATCAACAAGAGCAGGTATAGATATTCAAAAGACGGCTGCTGATACTATCAAAAGAGTATCTCTTGAATTAGGAGGAAAATCTCCGAATATAATTTTGGATGACGTTGATCTAGAAAAAGCAGTAAATATGGGCATGAAACAATGCTTTTTTAATACTGGGCAGTCTTGCTCATCGCCCACCAGAATGTTGATACCGGAAGCCATGCTTGATGATGCAACAAAATATGCTGTGGCGGCTGCAGGAAGTATGCATACAGGAGATCCTCAAAACGAGGAAATATTTCTCGGCCCAATTTCAAATAAAATTCAATATGAAAAAGTACAATCTTTAATTCAGACAGGTATCGACGAAGGTGCAAAGCTTGCGTGTGGCGGTACAGGCAGACCAGCTGGTTTGGACAAAGGTTTTTATGTAAAGCCAACAGTTTTTACAAACGTAAACAACAAAATGACTATTGCACGTGAGGAAATATTTGGTCCAGTAATATGTTTGATACCCTACCAAGACTTAGATGAGGCAGTAGAAATAGCTAATGATTCCCCATATGGATTATCAAGTATGATTTCTTGTGCAGATGAAGCTAAAGGTCACGAAATAGCAAAAAGAATTAGAACTGGTCAGGTTATAGTCAATAGACAGTCTAGAGGAGAATTTCCTGCACCTTTTGGCGGTTTCAAAATGTCTGGAAATGGTAGAGAGCACGGAACGTTTGGAATTGATGAATATCTTGAAGTGCAGGCAGTAATTAATTAATCCAAAAAATCTGGTTCCTCTTCCCAAAGCACATCAACAGTAGGCTGAAAGCTCACGTATGCTGATAAATCATTAGCAACATAATCTCTAGTAGCACAAGCTGTGTCATGAGGAATAACAATTGGCTTCCCAACTGCTTCTGCAAGTAATTGTGATTTACAGGCATCCTCCATGTTTAGAAAATACCAAATCGTTGTATCAACCATTGTGCCAGTAGTTAAAATTCCGTGATTTTGTAAGATCACAAAATCTTTATCACCTAGAGCTTTCGCAATATTAATACCTTCGTCAGGCCCATTCGCCACACCATCATAATCTGAAAATAATGCCGTTCGCTCATAAAATGCACATGAGTCCTGAGATATTGGATCTAAACTTTTACCCAGTGTAGAAAATGTTTTGCCATACATTGGATGGGCATGAGCAATCGAGTTGATATTTTCACGAGACTTGTAGATCTCTGAGTGAATACAAAATGCAGCATCACCTGCTCTGACATTGCCATATGCCAATTCCCCCGCAAAACTCATTAAAACCAGATCACTAACTTTCATTTGGGCAAAGTGATAACCTAACGGGTTTATCCAAAAATGATCTTTAAATTCTGGATCCCTAAATGATATGTGGCCTGCTACGCCGAGATCAAAACCTCTACGTGAAAAAATTCTAAAGGCTGCAGCTAGTCTTTCTAAACCAAATCTTCTTTGCTCTTCAATTGTGCAGGTTGCTATATTGACTGAGTTTTCTAAACCTCGACCTCGATAAGGCAGTTTTCCTTTATTAATATCAATTTTTTCTCCAATTCCCATAATAGATTTATAATATAACTTATAATTTTTTAATATGAGAAAAAATCAATCCTTTAGAACTGAAAAAGATAGTCTAGGCGAAGTAAAGGTTCCAAAAAAAGCACTATGGGGAGCTCAAACTCAAAGAGCAGTCGAAAATTTTCCTATAAGTGGTATAAAATTTAAATTTCCTTTTGGCCGTTCTTTCTTAAAAGCTCTTGGATTAATTAAATACTCAGCAGCAGTCGCAAATCAAGACTTAGGTAATTTAACAGTAAAAAAAGCAAATGCATTGAAAGCAAGTGCAAAAATGGTTATTTCAGGCGAGGTTGATGACCATTTTCCTTTAGATGTGTTCCAAACTGGTTCTGGGACGAGCACCAATATGAATGCTAATGAAGTAATAGCTAACCTTGCTTCAAAAAAATTAGGTGAAAATGTCAGTCCAAATGATGACGTTAACATGAGTCAAAGTAGTAACGATACTATTCCAACTGCCATTTGCATAAGTGCTTTATTGGATATGGAAGAACTTCTACTTCCTGGGCTAAGCACCCTTATCAAAGAGATGGACGCAAAAGCAAAAAAACTTAAAGGAACTATCAAAACTGGAAGAACACATTTAATGGATGCAATGCCAATTGATTTTGCTCAAGAAATTTCTGGTTGGTCTGCACAACTAAAAAGCAGCAAGAGTGCAATTACTTCAGCTAATAAAAGAATGCTGGAACTACCACAAGGTGGTACAGCAATTGGTACAGGTGTGAATTCTCATAAAAATTTCTCCAAGAGCTTTTGTGAAGCAGTGGAAAAAGTTTCTGGTTTAAAAGTAAAACCCGCATCTAATTTCTTTCAAGGCCTTAGTTCTCAAGATAATGCAGCAGAATTATCAAGCGCCTTAAAAAATCTTTCGCTTATTCTTATGAAGATTTGCAATGATTTAAGATGGATGAATAGTGGGCCATTAACCGGATTATCAGACATTGAACTAGAAGCGTTACAGCCTGGTAGCAGCATCATGCCTGGTAAAGTTAATCCTGTAATTCCTGAGGCTGTCTCAATGGCTTGTGCTGATGTGTTGGGCAATGATCTTACAATCTCTGTTGCTGTGCAGAATGGAAACTTTCAACTAAATGTGATGTTGCCTTTAATTGCATACAATTTGTTGAAGAGTATAAATCTTTTAGGAAATTGTATGCCTCTTCTGGCAAAAAAATGTATTAAATCCTTTAAAGTGAATAGGAAAAGTGTCCAAGAGAATTTAAATAGAAATCCTATTCTAGTTACAGCCTTGAATCCTATTATTGGTTATAAAAAAGCAGCTGAAATTGCTAAAAAAGCTTATCAGGAACAACGAGAAATTATTGATGTTGCAGAAGAAATGACAACTATTGAAAGGAAAGAATTAGAAAGCCTTCTCGACCCCAAAAACCTAATTAAACCCTATTTCTAATGAGTCTCAAAGAAAGTAAATGTGAAGCCTGTACCATAGATGCACCACTAGTTGGTGATCAAGAAGCTATAGAACTTTTAAAAGAATTAGATAATTGGAAAATTGAACACCATGACGACATTAAACAACTTGTAAAACAATTTAAATTTTCTAATTATGAAGACTCTGTAAAATTTTGTGAGAAAGTTGCTGAACTTGCAGAAAGTGAAGATCACCATCCAAAAATTGTTCTTGAGTATGGCTTAGTAGAGGTATTTTGGTGGTCACACAAAATAAGAGGTCTTCACAAAAACGACTTTATCTGCGCAGCTAAGACCGATCAAATTTAACATGAAGTCAGTACTTGTAGTCTACTCCGGTGGTCTTGACTCATATACCTTGTTAAGCAGAGCCTTAAACGAATTTGAACATGTTGAAGCAATTACCTTTGATTATGGACAAAAACATAGTAAAGAAATAACCTTTGCCTCTAAGGTCTGTTCGGAGAATTCAATTTCTCACGAAGTTGTGAATTTAGATCTTGAAAAAATCTTGTCTGGTTCAGCATTGGTTGGGTCTTCAGAAATTCCTGAAGGTAATTATGATAAAGAAAAAATGAAACAAACTGTTGTTCCAAATAGAAATATGATCATGATTTCAGTTGCCGCGTCTTTAGCGATAAAAAATAAATGTGAATATTTATGGTATGCAGCACATGCTGGAGATCATGAAATTTATCCAGATTGTCGACCAGAATTCATTCAGAAATTAGGAGATGTTCTATCTATATGTGACTACCATAAAATTAAATTTGAAGCTCCATTTATGAATCTGTCAAAAAAACAAATTGTTGCAGAAGGATTAAAAATGAATCTAGATTATAAAAATGCATGGACCTGTTATGTTGGTGGTGAAAAACCATGTTTAAAGTGCAGTGCTTGCCTTGAAAGAATGTCAGCTTTTGCTGAAAACAACACAAAAGACCCACTCAATGAAATATAGAATTAAAGAGATTTATTTTACTCAACAAGGTGAGGGGAAAAACACCGGTAAAGATTTTGTTTTTGTGAGATTTTCTGGTTGCAATCTGTGGAGTGGTAAAGAAAAACACCGTGCTTCAGCTATATGCAATTTTTGTGATACAGATTTCTATGGTACAGATGGTATCAATGGTGGAGTTTATGAGCCACAAGAACTAATTGCCAAAATTGAATCTTTATGGGTATCTTTAGATAAAGAAATTAGAGTGGTATTAACGGGGGGTGAGCCTTTATTGCAAGTTGATGATTTGCTTGTAACGGCTCTTAAAAAAGCAAATATTTATATAGCTATAGAAACAAACGGAACTTTAAAAGCTCCGAAAGGAATTGATTGGATATGCATGAGCCCTAAAGCAAACACAACTATCAAATTGACTGAAGGGTCAGAAATAAAAGTAATTTATCCACAGAAAAATCTAAATCCGATCGATTTCAATAATATGAATTTTACAAACTACTATATTCAACCCTTGGATTCAGATGACTATAAAACAAATATTTCAAAATCTGTTAAATTTTGTATGCAAAATTCCAATTGGAGGCTTAGTTTGCAGACACATAAGATTCTTGGAATAAGATAAAAACACCAAAAGTTAAAACAATCCAAGAGCCAAAAGCATGTTGATCTTTATATTTTTGTAAAACAATTATTTTTAGTAAAAGTAAACACGAAGAAATAGTTATTAAATAAAATATTTCTGGAAAACCATAGTATAGAGATATAGAGACAAGCAAAATTACGTCGCCCAAACCTAAGCCTTCAGTTTTTTTCAAAAATAAATAGCCCCAATACAGAGATAGCAAGAATAATCCTATTAACACAGCACTAATTAAGTTTTCACTTACATTTGAATTTAAAGAAATCCATAGAATAAGATAAATATTTAAAACAAGAGGAATTTCTTTAAATTTCTCATCTATGAGTGCTATCAATAAGAGAGCAGGGAATAAAAGGCCGATAGTAGTGAGGTTATTAAAGTAAAAACAAACCATAAAAAAGCTAGCCAAACCAATTTCTGAAAATAAATACTTATAACTTAAGCTTTTGTTACAGCAAGTCGACCTTCCTCTTTGCATTAGAAATGAAAAGATAGGAATCAGATTTTTGACCTTTAATTGCGCTCCACAATGGTCACATGTTGATCTTAATTTTAATCCAGTTGTAACTTTTCCATACTTGTCGTATTCGTGAAGTAAGAAGCTACCTAGTACTGCACCTAAAAACCCCACTATTAAATATAAAATTAGGTTTGTTTCAAGCATGTTGAGATCAAATATTGAGTTGTTATATACTATATTATGGAAAAGGTTCTCAAAGAAGCGTTAACTTTTGATGATGTGTTAGTTCTGCCTATGCACTCGGAAGTTTTACCCAAAGAAGTCTCACTACAAACAAAATTCACAAAAAATATAAGCATAAATTTGCCTTTCTGTTCTGCTGCTATGGATACAGTAACTGAATCTAAGATGGCTATAGCTGTTGCATCACTCGGTGGCATAGGCATCATTCATAAAAATAATTCACCAGAGGAGCAAGCTTTACAAGTTAAACAAGTAAAAAAATTCGAAAGTGGAATCGTTAGAGATCCTATAAGTATAAAATCAACCAATACGATTGAAGAGCTAAGACAATTAACTTCTGAACTTAATATTTCTGGAATGCCTGTTGTAGATGATGATGACCTGAAAGGCATAGTTACAGGTAGAGACTTTAGATATGCACGTAATCAAAATCAGACAGTTGCTGAAATTATGACGCCAAAAGATAAATTAATCACTGTTAAAGAGGGCGAGAGTCAAGAAGTTGTAAAATCGTTAATGTACAAACATCGAATAGAAAAAGTTTTAATTTTAGATAAGAAGGAAAAACTCGTTGGTTTGATTACCATGAAAGACATTGGAAAATCGATTGATTACCCTCTGGCTTCTCGAGATTCAGAAGGTAGGCTTATCGTAGGTGCAGCCTTAGGTGTCGGCAAAGACTTGGCAAGTAGAGCTAAGAAATTAGCTGCTACCGGAGTCGATGTTTTTGTTTTAGACAGTGCACATGGCGATTCTAAAGGAGTTATTGAGGCAGTAAAATTCATCAAAAAAGAATATTCACATATTGACATAGTTGCTGGGAATGTTGCCACTGCTGCAGGAGCAAAATCACTCATAAAGGCAGGAGCTGATGCTATTAAAGTAGGAGTTGGACCAGGCTCTATTTGCACTACCAGAATAATAGCTGGGGTAGGAGTTCCTCAGTTATCAGCGGTTTTAGATGTTGTTTCGGTAACTGGAGATATACCAGTTATTTCAGATGGAGGAGTACGATTTTCAGGCGATATTGTAAAAGCCATAGGTGCAGGAGCTTATTCAGTAATGCTTGGAAGTGTTTTTGCCGGAACCGAAGAAGCTCCAGGTGAAGTGGAATTATTCCAGGGTAGAAGTTTTAAAACCTATAGAGGGATGGGCTCGATAAGTGCAATGTCGAAAAGAACAGATGCCAATAGATATATGCAGGGAGAAGATATTGATACTGATAAATTAGTGCCTGAGGGAATTGAAGGAAGAGTTCCATTTAGAGGTTGGTTAAAAGATGTTGTTTTTCAGCTTGAGGGTGGCTTGAGGCAAGGAATGGGTTACACAGGATCAAAGAATATTGATGAATTAAAATCAAAAGTACAATTTCAAAAAATTACCCGTTCTGGTGTAGTTGAAAGTCATGTCCATGATGTAAGTATCACGAAAGAAGCACCTAATTATAGAGCTGATTAATGAAAAAAATCTTAGTAGTAGATTTTGGATCGCAATACACTCAATTAATAGCAAGAAGATTAAGAGAGCTTTCTATTTATTCAGAAGTTTGTCCTTGGGATGAAATCCCAGATTTAAGTTATGTACAAGGATTTATTTTGTCTGGTGGACCAGAATCGTCAAATATTGAAGGTAATCCTTCTATTCATCAACACATTTTAGATACTAAAAAACCCATTTTAGGCATATGTTATGGTATGCAAGTTTTAGCACATCAAGAAAAAGGCAAAATTATTAATGAGGGTAAAAGAGAATTTGGTTACGCCAAAATTGATATAAAACAAGANTCAATTCTATTTAAAAATTTTGATAAGTCTTCGGATGTTTGGATGTCGCACGGCGATAAAGTCGAATCATTACCCGATGGTTATACCATAACGGCTGTTTCAAACAACTCACCCATTGCAGCTTATGAAAACACTGAAAAAAAATACTTTGGTCTGCAATTTCATCCTGAAGTTACGCATACTGAAAGCGGCACAACCATCATTGAAAACTTTCTTCAGAGCTGTGATATTAAACAGAATTGGAGTTCTGATGATATTCTCCAACAAATAAATACTCTTGTTACATCAGAAATAAAGGACGGGGAAATACTATTAGCTCTAAGTGGTGGTGTTGATTCAACAGTATTAGCCGCAGTATTACACAAAATCCTAGGCAATAAACTGACATGTGTCATGGTTGATCATGGTTTGCTGAGAAAAGATGAAGCTTTAAATGTAGTAAATAATCTAAAAGAAAAAATTGGTCTTTCAGTCAATTTNGTAAACGCTCAAGACACATTTCTTAACAAACTTAAGAGCATTACAGATCCTGAAGAAAAAAGGAAAGTTATAGGAAATACTTTTATTGAGGTCTTCGAGAGCGAAAGCAAAAAATTAAATGATATAAAGTGGTTAGCGCAGGGCACAATATACCCCGATGTTATTGAATCTGCTGGTAATTCAAAAACTAAGGCAAAAGTTATAAAGTCTCACCACAATGTGGGTGGATTACCAGAGCGAATGCAGCTTAAACTACTGGAACCATTTCGTATGCTTTTTAAAGATGAGGTTAGAAAAATTGGAAAAGCTATAGGTTTACCAAGTGAGATAATTGGCAGGCATCCATTTCCAGGACCTGGCCTTGGTATTCGCATTATTGGTGAAGTAAATAAAGATAGATTGGAAAAGCTTAGAGAGGCAGATCATATCTTTTTGTCTGAGCTAAAAAAACAAAACCTCTATTACTCTGCAAGCCAAGCTTACGCATTNTATTTACCGGTAAAATCTGTTGGTGTGGTAGGGGATAATCGAATTTATGCTGATGTAATTGGTTTAAGGTCGGTGAATACAACTGATTTCATGACTGCAAAAGCAACAGCGTTGCCACATGATTTTGTTGAACATGTATCGACAAGAATTGTAAATGAAATCGATGGTATAAGCAGAGTGGTTTATGACATAACCTCTAAACCTCCTGCTACTATCGAGTGGGAATAAAGTACCTTATATCAGTACTTTAAGTCAAATATAAGAATATACTTCATCTAACCACTTATTTCTCATACAAGCAAAATAAGCACCATTGTTCTCTCTAAATTCTTTTTTTGTTGAACATTGCTTTGCATAAGCAATACAATTTTCTTTTGTCCACGTATTCTTCTTTGCTATACCTCTCATATGAGAACATGCTTTATCAAGTAGTCGTTGTGAAATAGCAGCATCATATATTTTTGGACTTTTATTTCTAAAGTCTACTCTTTTAGTATATTTTTTTGCTTCTCTTAAAATAATTTCGTCTGTATAAATTCTCTGACTTGTTCCTGTTCTTCCTAATTGTTTCTTATCGTTAAGAATTACAAAACCTTTACTCTCATAAAAATTAACCCAATATGTCTCTGATTTTTTTATATCTTTCTTTTTAAACTCATAGTTAGTTAATTTTAGAAATTCGGTATCTTTCAAAAGAGAAATTGATTTTGAGTTAGATGTATTATCACTAGATTTATGTTGCTTAATTCTTTTATTGAATAGTTGTNTTGTAACTCCAATGTAAGCACTNTTTNTTTTCTTATTTATAATTGCATAAACACAATGATGATATCCGTCAGCAGGACTTCCCATGTACGAACAAATCTCATCTATCCATCCATTTTCTAATGAAGAATTATAAGCACCACTAGATTTTCTCATGAAGTCTGTTCTGTTAGAAAATTTCCTTGCCTCATTTTGACAATTTGCTTTTGTCCAAAATCCACGTGGTTTTATTTCACGAGTCATNTGTTTTGTTATTTCATCTTTATATCCATTTTTAATTGAATACAAATAAGCACCTTTTTGTTCTGACATGAATGTTTTGAGTGATTTATATTTTTGAGAAACTTTTAGAAGTTTTTCTTTAGTCCAAAAATCACTTCCCATATGCGAGCAAACTTCATCAAGAATATTTTGTAATCTTGCTGCTTTATATGCACCAGGAGAACCTTTTTTAAATTTTTGCCTTCTAGTATATTTTTTTGCTTCTGCAGCAATGTTGTTTTTGAACCATTTCTTTTTTGGCATCCAATTATTTTAAGTTAAACTCTTTTAATGGTGAAATCCTTATACAAACATAGTCGTAAACACCTGTTTTTAACGTGTTCTTGTTACGACACATACAAAGTAAGTACAAAGCACTTTTTAAGTGCTGCAATAATGCAGTTTTTAGAGTATGCAACTGCTGAGTGGGAGTAAAATAAAAAAATGGATCCAATAACTCAGGGCGTAGTTGGTGCTGCTGCAGCACAAACGTCTGCTAATAAGAAAAATATCTTAGGCATTGGTATTATTGGTATTCTTGCAGGATTGGCACCCGATTTAGATATTTTTATTCGCTCCACTACCGATCCAATTTTGTTTCTTGAATATCATCGACAGTTTAGTCACTCATTAATCTTTATTCCTGTTGGTGCTTTGCTNGTTGCAGTGCCAATTTTTTATCTGATTAAAAAATCTATGAGTTTTAGGACTGTCTACTTGGCAAGTTTTTTAGGGTATGCAACTCATGGCTTAATTGACGCTGGCACATCTTATGGAACTATGCTTTTTTGGCCTTTTTCAGATGTTCGGGTCTCATGGAGCAATATTTCGATTATTGATCCACTGTTTACAATACCTATCTTAATTCTGGTAGTAATTGCTATGTCTAAAAGACAAAAAATCTTTACCTTTATTGCTGTTGGTTGGATTTTTTTCTATTTCTCTTTGGGTTTTATTCAATACGAAAGAACATATTCTGCTGCATTAGAACTTGCGCAATCAAGAGGACATAATCCTGAGCGCCTTACACTGAAACCATCTTTCGGAAATTTAATNTTATGGAAATCTATCTATCAAAATGAAAACAAATTTTATGTTGATGCTATACGCACNGTTCANTCTACAACGATTTGCCCAGGAGAAAGTATTGAAGAGTTCAATTATGAAAAGCATCTACCAAACCTCAAGAAAAATACTCAGCAAGCCATAGATATAGAAAGATTCAGATGGTTCACTCAGGATTATTTAGGTTTCAGAGATGANAATAATCTCATTGTTGATATTCGTTATTCAAATATTCCTAATCAAGTTAAACCAATGTGGGGCTTGTCGATTAATCTAGAACTAGAGCCAACTAAACACGCTGCATGGTGGACTAATAGAAGTGCTGACCAAAATCAACTTAATATCTTTAAAGAAATGTTAATTGGTGTTCGTTGTAATGGAGAAAAAAATAAATAAAACAAAAAACTTAACGAGTGCTACTGAAATCTTTGGCAAATGGGCAGAGCAGGGCAAAGATGTTGGTATGGAAAAAGGTCATGCGTCATCTGTAAATGAAATGCTTGATTTCGCATTAAAAGAAAGAACAAATATAGGTCAAAAATTTAGTTTTCTTGATGTAGGTTGTGGCAATGGCTGGGTTGTAAGAAAAGTTTTAAAAAATACTCTATGCAATAGAGCTGTAGGCATTGATGGAGCTGAACAGATGATTACAAATGCAGAATTAAATGGTGGTGATGGTCATTACGTGCTGGCAAATCTAAATTCTTATGAATCCCATGAAACATTTAATTTAATCCATTCAATGGAAGTTTTGTATTATCTTGAGAATCCTGCTGAAACGATTTATAAAATTAATGAAAGTTGGTTAAAGCCAGAAGGCAGGCTGATTGTTGGGATAGATCACTACTATGAAAATAGAGCATCCCATTCTTGGCAGGAAAAAGTTGGTACTCCGATGTTAATGTTAAAAGAAAAAGATTGGTTGAGTATTTTTGAAGATTCTGGACTGAATGAAGTGGAGTGTTGGCGCTCAAATGATTCAGATAGTTGGGCTGGCACCTTAGTTTTAACTGGCACGAAAAAGTAGAATCAGACTATTCTGATTTTTTAGACAATATTAGTAAGCCGGCCATTATGCCTAAATTTTTGACAAAATTTTGTGTCTCATGTGCCTGATCTGGATCGTCGCTCATATTCCAGAAATCGTGAATATAAAAATTTATCAATAAAGTANCTAGCACTAAAACAATTGATCCTGAATGCACAANTTTTCCAAACATTAGCATCAACCCAAAGAAAATTTGAACAACAGCCATTAAACTTAATGAAAATATAGGGAAGGGTACTTCTCTTTCAGTAACNACTTCAAGATTTTCTTGAAACAAAAANACCTTAGCAAGACCCGGAAGTAAAAAATATAAACCTAACAAGAATCTGCCTAGTGGATACAGATACTTGTTAGATATATTTTCTGTCATTAATCACTTGGGGCTGATACCTTTGGCCACGTCATAGGCATCTGCTGTTGCGGATTAAATAGTCTTTTTGGACCTACTGCAGGATATGCATTATTTGCACTNTCTATTTCAGCCTTTGTTAAGAATTCACTTTCAGTTAATTTGAAAACATCTAGACCTCTTACTATTTCTGTTCCATAAATTGTTCCTTCATAGAAATAAACAGACCAAAAACCTCCAGTTCCAAGACTATTTTCAGAAATTGGTCCTCGATCAAAGTATCCAATTTCAGTAGGATTATCTGAATCAGTAAAATCCATGATAGATATGCCGCCTTGATACCAAGCCTGCACAAAGATATCTCTGTCTTTAACGGGAATGATTGAACCATTATGTGCNACACAGTTTTCTGTTTCTGTCTGAGGTGCTGGCATCTTGTAGTGACTTTTGAAAACTAACTTGTTGTCTTCGATATCATATATTGCATTTGCTCCCCAGTTGAGAGGATCCCATGCTCTACATCTTGGTCTTCCACCACCACCCCATTCATCAGTAAAAACAACTTTTGTTCCATCATTATTGAATGTTGCAGAATGCCAGTAAGCAAATCCTTCATCAGTCACTACATCTATTCTTTTTGGATTATATGGATCAGATATATCAAATAAAATTCCATTTCCTGAGCAAGCTCCAGCTGCAATATTAGCTGCAGGATAAACTGTTATATCATGACACTCATCTGTACTAGAAGTTCTTTGTGTTTGGTCTCCATGATCTCCACCCCGCCATAAACCTGCTAGAACACCAGTATCTTCATCAGCAAATACCGCCGGACTTTTCACAATTTTTGCTTCTGATGGATTATTGATTGGTATTTCGATTACATCAATTCTGAAAAGAGCTGTTCTATTATCTCCAGGACCATCATAACAACCTGCTAATTCTTCCTCATCGCGAATACTTGAAGTACCTGAGTTGTAAACAATTATTTTGCCATCTGCATCAGGTCCTGAGACTACTGAATGTGTATGCGAGCCTCTGCATGTCTGCACTGCTCCAACTTGCATTGGCATAGTAACATCAGATATGTCAAAAATTCTAATTCCTCGAAACCTTTCTGGTGTTGGTTCAGAACCTGCACCCTGTAAACCACAGTCGAGCCTACCTCTAGTATCTTGAACCGACATTATTAAAAGATTTTCAACAATTGAAACATCACCTTGCCCCCCTGGACAGATGACTGAAGATACTAAGGATGGAATGCCGTCATCTGCGAGTTCATAAACATTGAAACCATGATAGCTTCCAGCAACCATTATATTATCTTTAAATGCCATATCTGTGTTTGAAAAACTTAGCATAGGTGATCTGCCCTCTGTAGATGCTTCCTCAATTGATTTTATCTCTTCTTCAGAGCCTGGATCTTTTGCCTTTTTCATTGCTGGGTTTTTAGGATCAAAAAAACCAACTGGTTTTCTTAGTGAGGTAATTAACTCCATATTGCTAATTGCTTCTTCTGCTGTAAATAAACCAGCCATTAAACCAGCACGAGGATCATCAGATAAGTTAATCAATAAACCATTCATTCTTTCAATTTCAATAGCTTGATCGTTGACTAAATCAGATACAAATTCGCTCAACAATTGGTCATATCTTGAACCAGGTTGTTTTTTCAGCATATCTACCATTTCAATAGCACCATCATGATGGGCAATCATTAGTTGTAAAAACAATCTATCAAAATCAATTGATTTTGAGTCCGTAAGATTTTTTAATTGAAGTGGGGATGCCATCCCAGACATCTTATGCATACCCATACTTTTCATTTCATATTTTGTATTTTCTTCACGTTCTTTCAGCCATGAGGTCATGAATTCAATCTCATCTTCTTGTGAACCTTCAATACGACCTGCCAAATCTAAGATTGGTTTGGAATTTGTTCTCTGTTTTGCAAGCTTAGACATTGTCAGGGCTTGCTCGTGATGGACAATCATGCCCTGCATGAAATAAACGTCTGCAACTGTATAAGAGCTATTGGCAATATCTGTAGCCATCTCAGCTGAAATAGGTTTTGTGACTTGTCCCGGCGCTCCAGGCTGCAGTATTGGTGATTTATCTTCAACATCTGCTGAAACTGCAAATATTACAAGGCTTAAAAGAGTGAAAAGTTTTATTCTGTACATAAGATACCCTAAAAATTAAAATACATTGGTTAACTAATTTTATATACTAATACTATGAAAAATTACAAGAATCTCAAAGAGTTTTATCCGTACTACTTGACTGAACATTCAGGCAAACAAACCAAATTATTTCATTTTATAGGTACGGCTCTATCAATTTTTTTCCTTGTCAGACTGTTTATAACTCTTAATCCAATAAATTTAGTTTTTGCCTTACTTTCAGGCTATGGTTTTGCATGGGTAAGCCATTTTTTTATCGAAAAAAATAAACCAGCAACATTTACTTATCCATTTTTTAGTCTTTTAAGTGATTACATTATGTTTTGGGAAATCCTTAGAGGAAAGCACAAAATTTTTTAAGAAAATTCCAGATCAAGATCAATAATTACAGGACAATGATCGGATGGCTTCTCCATTGCTCTTAATTCATGATCTATTTCAGACGACAAATATTTATCTTGCAAGTCCTCTGAAAGAAGAAAATGATCAATTCTCAAACCCCTTTTTGGCTCTTGATCAAATCCTCTTGATCTGTAATCAAACCATGAACACTTCGTTGACTCAGGGTTTCTTTCTCTCCAAATATCTTTCAGACCTAAATCAATTAATTTATCGTACCATTCAAGTTCTTCAGGGAGAAAGGCAGTATGACCTTCTTTTAACCATCTCTTAATACCATCTTCTTTCATTCCAATATCATTTCTACTGGGTGCTATATTGAAGTCGCCAGTCAAGACTATGGAAGTGCTTAAATTCTTCACATGATTAGTAATTCTTTGATAATATCTATCTTTGTAAGGAAACTTATCAGGATGCTTTCTATTTTCTCCTTGGGGAAAATAGGAATTACATACTGAAATTAGACCTTGGTTTGTCAAAAAATCACACTGAATATATCTTTTCTGACTTTCATCTTCACCACCATCTAAACCCTTAATAGTATTAGTGGGAGTCTGTTTTGAAAAAATAGCAACACCATGAAATCCCTTCTGGCCATAATTGTAGTAATTGAATCCCAAATCTTCAGGAATATTAGGCGGAAAATCCTCATCACTGACTTTAATTTCCTGCAAAGCTATTATATCAGGATCATATTTCTTTTTAATTGCCTCTAATTGATGAGGTCTTGCTCGTAAGCCATTAATGTTAAAGCTTATTATTCTGATCATGATTCAATTTCAATTAATTCAATTAATACCTTCATAGATTGGTCAACTTCAGCATCTATAATGAATTCATCTTCTGTAATATATTCCTCATACTCATTAAAATTTGCAAATTCTTCTTTTCCAGAAAGCGTTCTACCTAAGTTTACTAATTCAAGAGTATTATCCTTTTCAGATTCTTTAATCAACCTTCTCTCCTCAATATTGAGGCTTAAAAATAAGTTTGAATCTCTTTGTCTTTTAATTTCATCAATTTTATTAAAGTATTCAGAATCACTAATTCTTTTTTTAAATGACTCTTGAAGTAAATTTGAATCAAAATCTTCAAAAGATACAAAAAAAGCATCATCAATATTATTTGGCTTTATTGCATTATCGTATTCACTTTCGCCAAGTGTTTCTTCATTAACTAGAGTAGGAATCTCTAAATTAGGTTCAACACCAAAAAGTTGTGTTGGCAATCCCGTTATTCTGTAATACAGTGAATCAGTAAATTTTATTTGACCGTTATCGGTTGTTTTGAATCTCTGTACACTCCCTTTTCCAAAGGTTGTTTGGCCAACAATAATTCCACGGTTGTAATCTTGCATAGCGCCTGCAAATATTTCAGATGCTGATGCGGAGTATTTGTTAACTAGGACTATAAGTGGCTTGTTCCAAATTTTTGTTGATCGCCATGAATGTAAAATTTCAACATCTTTTGAAGGGTTTTTTACTTGTACTGTTGGGCCATAATTAATGAAGAGCCTTGTTAGAGAATCAGCTTCATGTAAATATCCACCACCATTATTTCTTAAATCAAGAACTATTCCTTCAATATTTGCATAATTAAATTCTCTTAAAAATTTTTGAACATCTGATGTTGCGGTCTTGCATACATATAAATTACTTCTTAAGCATTCATAATCACTGTAAAACGAAGGCAGCTTTATATAACCTAATTTTCTATCATTAAATTTTAGAACTTCAGATGATGCATCACTATTTTCAAGCGTAACTGTGCCTCTTATAAGATTTACTAATTCTTTTCCACGTTCATTTTCAATTTCTAATCTGACAGTTGTTCCTTCATCTCCTCTAATTAGCTCAACAATATCGTCAAGACGCCACCCAACTACGTTTCTTAGCCGTCCTCTTTCACCTTCTCCTATTTTAGTAATCTTATCCCCAACTTTAATTTTTTGAGATTGTATTGCGGGGCCACCAGGCATAAGCTCTTGTATTTTTGCTTTCTCCTCTTCATAGCCCAGAATTGCTCCAATTCCTTCAAATGAGAGGTTCATTCTCAAATTCCAGTTCTCAAGGTCTCTAGCGGAAAAATAAGACGCATGAGGATCTAGCATAGATAAAAAATTATTAGCTAGTATCCCAAACTTGTCTGATTCTCTAATTTTTGAAATTGAAGAAAAGCGATTTCTATATACCTTTTTTAGTTCATTTATTGCTTCAAGATTATCTTTATCTTCAAGAAGTAAAGTAATTAACTCATTTTTAATTATTTTTCTTTGGTAATCTTCCTTTTCAGCAATACTTTCGAAAAATTTATCCCTTGGTTTAAGATTGATCTCCTCAGTTTTATTGAAATTAAAGTCGTAATTATTTAAATAATACCTTCTTGTTTTAAGTGATTCTTCGTATCTCGAATAGTATAGATCTACCACATCTTTAAGCAGTTGATAATCTAATTTAGATTCATTGCCAGAACTATCCTTAAACTTTTTTAAATCTTCCTGCATAAATGTATTTTTTTGTTTATCTAATTTCAGAATAAATTGTTCTATGAATCTATCTTCATCGATATTTTTTCTTTCAAAATTTAAAATGGATGATTCTTCAAACTCTGTAACTATCGAATAAAATTCAGCTTCGTAATTAATAGTATCTTCTTGCTCAAAAGAACAACTGCATAGAAGGCACACTATCAATAAGTTAGAAAACCGTTTTAATGCCATATTTTTCTTTCTCTTTTTCAATTATTTGATCCTTTTCTTCCCAAATTTCTTCTAAGAACGTTTTTAATTTATCTCTCATTTCTTGGTTATTAGTGTAATCAACTCCTCTAAGTTCTTCAGGTATTTTGTAAGTATTGATTGTTACACTTGCTTCCCACATGTCACCACATAGAAAGTTCCAAAATTCTCTCTTTTCTGATTTATAGACAATAGTTACATCGGTCAAGTGGTCAATATAAGGCATGACCTCAAGTGTATAACCCATGCCACCAATTTTCGGAGGCATTAGATTTTTAAATCTGCTATTTGAGGCTTCGTACTTAGCCTTGTCAATACGCGTTCCTTCGATAAAACCTGCAACATTAGTTGGCATTAACTCATACATCTTGCATGATCTTCTAGTAGCATTCTTATCTGTTTCAATGAGTTTTGGATTAGCCATAATTTCCTCTTTAGTTCTTCTAACAACAAATGGCATCGCTAAAGCAATATGAGCTGCCCAAGTAAGCGGTAACCACCAAAGCTGGGATTTCATAAAAATTCTTGGAACACTTTGTTTGTAGTTTGTGAAATATAAAAAAACAAATATATCAGCCCAGCTCAGGTGGTTTATAGTTGTAAACTGCCAAATGTCTTTTTTTAATTTTTCTTCACCATCTGCTACATAATTTACATTATGCATGAGGTCCTGAATTCTGCTATTAAAGTATAAATAAAGGGCTCCTATCTCTTCATTAATTCTTAAAATGCCGACTTGTAAAGGCGGTATTGGTAAAAATCTAAGAAGTCCAATTGGTATTGTGGTTAAAATCACAAATAAGGCATTCAAAAGAACAAGTATAAAAGTGACTATTCCTCTAAAAAACCTAATCATTTTATTTTCTGCCATACCTCTTCAAGTTGCTCAACACTCATTCCGGATAATTCCATATTATTTTTCTGTGCAAACTTTTCCATCGCTTTAAATCTTTGTTCAAATTTCAAATTTGACCTCCTCATTATATCTTCTGGATCTAAATCATAGTGTCTTGTTAAATTTACGATTGTAAATAAAACATCACCAACTTCCTCTGCGATTTTCTCTTTATTATTATTTGAGTGTTCTGTTTTTAATTCCTCAAGTTCTTCCTCAATCTTATTTATGACTTTATTGGTATCATTCCAATCAAAACCAATTCTTGCTGCTCTTTTTTGTAATTTTTTAGCTCTTATCAAACTGGGTAAATTTTTGGGAACGTCATCCATTAGTGAATTAAGTTTTTGAGCTTTTCTCTCCTTAGCTTTTATGTCCTCCCAAATCGACAAGCTCTCTTCTGCTGAGATAGCTTGTTCATTTGAGAAAACATGGGGATGCCTTCTCACAAGCTTGCTATTTAACTCGGTAATAACATCTCTTAAATCAAAAATACCCTTTTCATTTGCCATTTCTGCATGAAAAACAACTTGAAATAGCAGATCTCCAAGTTCAGACTTTAATGCTTTAAAATCCTCTCTATCGATGGCATCAGCAACTTCATATGCTTCTTCAATTGCACAGCTTGCTATGGATTTAAAGGTTTGTTCTCTGTCCCATGCACATCCACTGTCTGGATTCCGTAAGCTTTTAAAAGTTGATATAAGAACTTCTAACTCTTTATTTAATCTGTTCATATATATTCTCTAAACAATCATTTATCACTATATCAGCATAGTCATCCATAGGTGTAGGGTCTTTGTTTAATATGACTATTTTTGCACCATTATTCTGTGCAACCCTTACAAAGTTATTCGCCGGCGCAACTTTTAAAGAACTGCCTAATACGATAAAAAATTTGGAATTAATGCTAGCAAGTTTAGCTTTTTCCAATGTATCAGATAGTAAAGATTGTCCAAATGATATAGTAGAAACTTTTACAAAACCCTCTAAACATTTAGAACACAAACAGTCTGCGCCTGCTTTTAAATTATCAAAATATTCCAGAGTGTCATATTCTGCACCGCACTGAAGACATTTGGCCTTAAAAATACTGCCATGCAATTCAATAATATTATTTTTTTTGATTTTATCTCTATGAAGTCCGTCAATATTTTGAGTAATGTGAAAGTTTTTTATTCCTCTATATAAAACTTCATTAACTAAATTATGCATTTTTGTCGGTTCAGCATTGTTTAGTTTTTTATGAATGGCAATATTATTTTGCCAAGATTTCTTTCTAAATTCTTTCTTCGCTAAAAAATCTTTAAAATGAACTGGGGAATTCTGTTTCCAAAAACCATTTTCGTCACTTCTAAAGTCTGGAAGACCAGCAGAAGTGCTCAGACCAGCACCAGAAAGAAATGTAATTTCATCTTTTCCTTCAAGGATTTGTTTTAAAGCTTTAAAATATGTATCCAATGTTTAATTATAAAAAAATTCTTGTTGTGGCATTTGATAAAAATAAATCAAATATGGCACTTAAAGAAGTACAACAAATTTTAGCTGATAATGCATGTGAACACGATGTATTTCAAGAAGACAGGGATGCTTCTGGGTATGAAGGATTCGATTTAGTTTTAGTTATTGGTGGAGATGGCTCGATGCTGTCAGCAGCCAGGCATTTCTCGCACATGAATTGTCCATTTTTAGGCGTCAATTTAGGAAAGGTTGGTTTTATGGCTGATCTAGATTCAGAAAATTTAACTAAAGAATTGCCTGAAGTCTTAAGCGGAAACAATTTAATTGAAGAAAAAGAAACACTGTCATGTGAATACAATGGAAGAGAGTACACAGCTTTCAATGAAATTGTTTTGCATACTCAGAAAAGCTACAAATTAATGCATTTCGAATTAAAAATAGAAGATAACTTAATTTATAGAAAAAGAGCTGACGGTTTAATAATATCAACATCAAATGGTTCAACAGCCTATTCTCTTTCAGCAGGAGGACCCATATTATCTCCAGAAGTCAAAGGATTAGTAATTACTTCTCTAAACCCTCTATCGTTATCAGCGAGACCTTTAATTGTCCCAAGTGATTCCAAGATTGAAGTTAGCTTGATTAGGACACCATCTGATTTAAATAGTTTTATTATCATTGATGGAAACCAAGAGATAAAACTTGAGGAAACAAAAGACTTTAAGGTGACTAAAAGTGATCAAAACTTTAAATTATTACATCCTGTTGAACACGATTTTTTCAAAACTTGCAGAGATAAGCTTCATTGGAGTCTATCCAAAGATGAAAATAGCTCAAATTAGGCAACTTCTGTATAATTCTCCCTGATGAAAATAAAGAAAGCGGTTTTTCCAGTAGCAGGCTTCGGTACAAGGTTTTTGCCAGCAACCAAATCAACACCTAAGGAGATGTTGCCAGTTGTTGACAAACCACTTATTCAGTATGCAGTTGAAGAAGCATGCAAAATTGGTGTAGAAGAATTTATTTTTATTACCCACCACGCTAAAGGATCTATTGATAAACATTTCCAAGAAAATAAAGAACTGCATGAAATGTTAATTTATCAAGGTAAAAATGATTTAGCAGATTCAATCAAAGATATTGGAGGACCAAATGCAAAATTTGTCTCTGTCGATCAAGGGGAGCCGAAGGGTCTTGGTCATGCAATTGGATGCGCTGAAAATTATATTTCAGATGATGAATTTTTTGTTGTTATTCTTGCTGACGATCTAATTTATAACAAAGAAAGTAACGTTTTAGAACAAATGAAAAAACAAGCTGAAAAATATGGAAAACAGGTTTTAGCTTTGGAAAAAATACCCGAGGAAGAAATTTCAAAATTTGGTGTTGTTGACCCAGAATCAAGTGAGGGAAGCATTTCTTATCTTAAAGGTATAGTTGAAAAGCCATCAATTCAAGATGCACCATCTAATTTAGCAGTAGTGGGTAGATACTTATTTAATAAAAGTATTTTTAATCATATTGATAGTGAAAATATTGGAAAAAATGGCGAAATTCAAATAACGGATGCTATATCAAAAAGTATTAACGACTTTATTGGATATACATTTGAAGGTGAAAGATTTGATTGTGGAAGTAAAGTTGGCTATTTAAAAGCAAATATTGCTCTTGGTTTAGCTAATGAAGAATTGTCAGCAAGATTAAAGAAATATATAGGAGAAATTAAAGATTTATAAATTAGCTAGAAAATTACTTTTTTTATTGCCCCCCGAACAGTCTCAGAATATTTCCCATTTTTTCTTAAAGTTATTTTCAGGCTTATATAAAAGTAAACAATCACACTTTTATGTAAAAGGCTTGAGAATTAAAAATAGATTGGGCTTAGCGGCTGGGCTAGATAAAAATGCACGACTAATTAATGAATTTAATAATATTGGATTTGGATTCCTTGAAGTTGGTACAATTACTCCTAAACCTCAATATGGAAATCCAAAGCCAAGAATTAAAAGGTTAGTATCGTATGATTCTTTACTTAACAGTCTTGGCTTCCCAAATGATGGAGTTGTATCAATTAAATCTAGGCTAAAAAAAGTCTCTGATGACATATGTTTAGGTATTAATATCGGTCCGAATAAAGATACTACCTCAGAAGAAATTAAGAATGATTATTTGGCTTGCTATAAAGAAGTTTTTGAATACGCTGACTATATTGCAATCAATATCTCTTCACCAAACACCCCTAATCTTAGAAGCCTTCACAATATTGAAAGCTTTAAATCTGTGATTGAAACAATTTTAAATGAAAGAAAAAAACACAAAAAACAACCAAAAATATTTATCAAAATTTCACCAGACGAAGAATCTGGTACTTATAAAAATCTTATTGATACCATAAATAACAGTGCAATTGATGGTGTGATAATTTCCAATACATCAAATAATAAAAACCTGAAAAAAAGCTTAAATGTTGGGCATTTGCCTGGTGGAATATCAGGAAAATCATTAAAAAATTCATCCAATAAAATTCTCAAGGAAATTAAACCAATATTAAATGATGAAAAAATTATTGTTGCAGTTGGCGGTATTTTTGATGTAGATTCTTATAACGAAAAACTTGAACTAGGTGCTGACCTTGTACAAATGTATACAGGTCTTATTTATGAAGGACCAAATTTAGTTAAAAGAATTATAAAAAATGAAAAGCAAATCTCTAGTAATAGTTGAGTCTCCATCAAAGGCAAAAACGATTAGTAAATATTTAGGCAAGGACTTTGTAGTCAAGTCTAGTGTTGGTCATGTAAGAAGATTACCCAAAGGAAGTAAGGCCATTAACCTAGATGACTGGTCCATATCTTATGAGATTGATCCAAAGAAAGAAAAAGTTGTTAAAGATCTAAAGACTTCAGCAAAAGGAGTTGAAAATATTTTTCTAGCAACTGATTTAGATAGAGAAGGAGAGGCAATAGCTTGGCACTTGAAAGAAATTCTAGGAAAAAAATTCAACTACAGTAGAGTAAGATTCAATGAAATTACAAAGGGGGCAATTCAAAAAGCCTTTGAGAAACCTGGAGATCTTGATGAGGGTTTAATCGATGCACAGAAAACTAGAAGAATCTTAGACCGCATAGTTGGTTATGATTTATCAAGCCTTTTATGGCAGAAGATTGGAAGTTATGGAAAATTATCAGCCGGCAGAGTTCAATCTGTAGCTGTGCGTCTGGTTGTAGAGAGAGAAAAAGAAATAAAGGCTTTTTCACCGCAAGAGTATTGGGAGATTGAAGTAAATTTAAGACATGATGAGAGAGATATAGTATTTAAATTAAATACAAAAAAATCTAATCTTGAAATTAAATCAAAGAGTGAAGCAGAAGAGCTTGCGAATGAATTGCAAGACTCAGAAATTGAAATTACTGACAACGAGAAAACAAAAAGAAAAATACCAGTCAAGCCGCCATTTATTACTTCAACTTTGCAACAGACCTCAAGTTCAATGCTGGGCTTCAGCCTATCAAAAACTATGAAATTAGCTCAAGACCTATATACCGGTGGATATATTTCATATATGAGAACTGACTCACCTAATATAAGTTTGCTCGCACAGAATAATTGTAAGCAGTATTTGCTTGATACTTATGGTGAGGCCTATAGCACACCAAAAAACTTTGCATCAAAAGGCTCAAACTCTCAGGAGGCTCATGAAGCTATAAGACCTACTGATGTTACATTTAAGGCCGCAGAATTATCTCTTAGCCAAGACCACAGAAAACTATACAACCTTATTTGGTCAAGATTTGTAGCATCTCAGATGCCTCAGCCTGAGATTATTGTGAACAGCATCAAAGCAAAAAAAGCTGAGAAAGTATTTGAATCTTCTGTAAGTAGTATTAGTTTTGATGGTTTTTATAAAGTTATGCCTCCTGGGAAAAATAGTGGTTACGTAGATTACGATTTGGAAAACCTGTCTGTCGGCTTGATGAAAAAAATTAGCAATGTTGAAAAGTCTCAACATTTCACAAAACCACCTTCAAGGTACTCTGAAGCAAGCCTAGTAAAAGAACTTGAAAAAAGAGGTATAGGCAGACCGTCAACATACCAAGAAATAATTACGAACATTCAGGATAGGGGTTATGTAAATAAAGAAAACAAAAGACTTTATGCAACTAAAATTGCAAATTTAATATCCGATAGATTATTGAAGTCTTTTAAGAACATTATGGATTATGGTTTCACTGCAGAAATGGAAAAAAATTTAGATAGCGTAGCGGAAGGTAAGGAAAGTTGGAAAAAGCTTTTGGAGGACTTTTATGCTGACTTTAATGAAGCAAAAGAATTAGCTGCTGAGGGTATGGAAAGAAATAAGCCAATCCTTACAGAAGTAAAATGTGAAGTATGTAATAAAGATAGAAAAATGCATCTACGAACCAATCAAAATGGTCAATTCCTTGGTTGCGAGGGCTATCTCGAGGAAGGAGATAAGCAGTGCAAAAATACTAATTCCGTTTTACCCGATGAATTATTCACGGACAATGATGATAAAGAAGCTGAGAGTATCTTTGGTAAAACAAAATGTCATCTATGTGGTTCAAGCATGGATGGTTATATTATTGATGAGAAAAGAAAGTTACACATATGTTCAAGTTCCCCTATCTGTTCAGGCACAAAGTTAGAGGAAGGAAATTTCATAAAACCTAAAAATGGTGAAGAGGAATTAATAGATTGTCATAAATGTGATGCAAAGATGGAGCTAAAGCTAGGAAGATTTGGAAAATACTTTGCTTGTCAATCTTGCACAGCAACAAGACAGCTGATGAAAGATGGTAAGTTAAAACCTGTGTTTATGGATCCAATTGAAATGTCAGACTTAAAATGTCAGAAATGTGATGATATCTATTTATTGAGAGATAGTCTTAAAGGGCTGTTTCTAGCAGCATCACAATTTCCAAAAAACAGAGAGACAAGAGCACCATTAGTTGGGGAGGTTAAATCTGTTTTAAGTAAACTGCCTGAAAAACACCAAATATTTTCCAATGCTCCTGACAAAGATCCTGATGGAGATGATCTAGTTATTAGGTTTAACAGAAAAGATGGCAGTCAAACACTTTCCTCAGAGTCACAAGGTAAGAAAAAGAAGTTGTTCTTTATTTTTGATGGCAGCAATTGGAAAGAAATGCAAAGAGATTAATAAAAAGACTTTAATAATTTTGAAAAGCACCTAATATAAAATTATGTCTAAATATTTAGAATTAGTCGAGGTTTCTGAAGGTGTTGTTGTTTTAAGAAGGTCAGATCAAAAAGACGCACCGCTAGTAAAAATTGAATTTTCACCTGAAGTAAAAACATTGTTGAATGGAATGGAATTTGACGTTGCAAAAGAAATGATAAAATCTGGTATAGAAACTCTTAATAGTGATATTGATATAGACGCACTAGATGATGATCTATTTGATTCATTTCTGAAAAAAGACTCAGAAGATAGAGTAGTCCACTAATTTAAAGAGCTTCTCTTATAATACCTACAGCCTTTCCTTCAATCGAAAAATTTGATGTTTCATCAATTTTAATATCAGAGAAACTTTCATTCTCTGCTAAAAGCCTGATGCCCGATGAATCTTTTTTAAATCTTTTTAGAGTAACTTCATCGTCTAGTCTAGCAACAACTATTTCTCCATTCTCCGCATTTTTCGTTTTCCTTACTCCAACTAAATCATTATTTAATATGCCCGCATCAATCATGCTTTCCCCTTGAACTCGTAAAAAGAAATCAACGGATTTGTTAAGAGGATTTGAGTGAATGTTTTTTTCAACATTTTCGAAAGCCATAATCGGGCTACCAGCAGCAACACTTCCTATTAACGGTATTCCAGAAATTTCTTCCACTAACTTAATTCCTCTTGAGGAGCCAGGAACTTTTCTTATGACACCTTTTTTTACAAGAGCTTTAATGTGTGATTCTGCAGCATTTACTGATTTAAAATCTAAAATTTTTGCTATTTCAGCTCTTGTTGGTGGATAACCATTGCTCTGAAGTGATTCTTTGATAACATCAAATACTTTGATCTGTTGTGCAGTAAGGTTTAACATATACTGTAATTATATACAGTAAAATACGAGAAACACAAATATTATGTCAATACTTAAAATTGGAATTAGTTCACGAGCCTTATTTGATTTAGGTGAAAGCCACGAAATTTTTAAAAAAGAGGGTATCGAAGAATATTCAAATTATCAAAAAAAGAATGAAAATAAGCCTTTAAAAAAAGGGGTCGCCTTCAATTTAGTAGAAAAGCTACTAAAGATGAATGACAAAAAAGAAAAGCTTGTTGAGGTAATTTTGTTATCAAGAAATAGCTCAGATACTGGTTTAAGAATTTTCAATTCCATTGAGAAAAATAACTTAGATATATCGCGAGCAGTATTTTCAGGAGGAGAGAGTCCATTTCCTTATGTTGGTGCCTTGGATATCGATCTCTTTTTATCTGCAGATGTCAAAGATGTAAGGATGGCAATAGAAAATAATATTGCAGCCGCACATATTTTTACTGACAAATATAAACCCTCTGATTCAAAGCAACTACGAATTGGTTTTGATGCTGATGCGGTCATTTTTTCTGATGAATCAGAAGTTACTTATAAAAAGAAAGGACTCAAAACATACTTGAAAGAAGAAGGTGCCTCAAAGAAACCTATGAATCCTGGGCCATTTAATGGATTCTTGAAGAAACTAAATTTAATTCAGTCTGAGTATTCTGCAGATAAATGTCCTATTAGAATTGCACTTGTTACTGCAAGAGCAGCACCAGCTCATAAAAGAGTAATAAATACTTTGAGAAAAGAGAACATCAGAATTGATGAGACTTTTTTTCTTGGGGGGCTAGCAAAAGGAAAATTTTTAAAAGGTTTTTCTGCTGATATATTTTTTGATGACTTAACTGAAAATTGTTTAGAGGCTACTAGTCATGTATCCACTGGTCATGTACCATACGGGATTAACAATCCTAAATGAAAATTCTTTGTACAGATCTAGAAGGTACTCTTGCTCCTGAAATATGGCAAGAAATTGGTAATGAATACCAGATTCAAGATTTACAACTAACAACTAGAGAAATTCCAAATTTTGAGGAACTGATGCACAAAAGAATGGATGTGCTCTCTAAAAATAATATCAGTTTTGAGGAGTTAAAATCTTTTTTAGATACTATCGAGCCTTACGATCAAGCAAAAAACTTTTTGGAATCTTTAGCCGAAGATTATCAAACCGTTATTGTATCTGATACTTTTTATGAATTAGGCCTTCCATTAGTAAAAAAATTAGGAAATTATCCCTTGCTCTGTCATAAGCTCAAAATTAAGAATGACTATATTGTTGGGTATGAAAAAAGACAAACTGAACCAAAAAAAAATGTAGTTAAAGCCTTTAAATCAATGAACTATGAGTGTTTTTGTATAGGGGATTCTTACAATGATATTCAGATGATAGATGAATCTGATGGAGCATTTATTTTTGCTCCTGAAGAGGTAAAAGCTTCTCGCCCTGATATAATTTCCTTCGAAAGTTATAACAATTTAAAAAATTACTTAATACATGAATAACCTATCAATTAGAAATTACATAAGACCTGATCTTAAGCTTCCTAATAATGGCAAAAGTCTTTTGCTTCATAGTTGTTGTGCTCCATGTGCAGGTGAAATTATGGAGGCTATTGCTGCATCAGGAATTGTAACAACCATATATTTCTACAACCCAAATATTCACCCATTAGAAGAATATGAAATAAGAAAAGACGAAAATATCAGATTCGCTGAAAAGTTAGGATTTAAATTTATTGATGCAGACTACGATAAAGATAACTGGTTTGAAAGGATTGAAGGGCTTGAAGATGAGCCAGAAAGAGGCAAACGATGCACTGTCTGTTTCGATATGAGGTTTGAAAGATCTGCTCTGTTTGCCTATGAAAACCATTATGATACTTTTGCAACGACACTTGGTATATCAAGGTGGAAAGACCTAGAACAAATTAATACCTCTGGTTTAAAAGCTGCAAATCGCTATAATGATCTGACTTTCTGGGATTTCAATTGGAGAAAACAAGGCGGTTCTGCACGAATGTTAGAAATTTCTAAACAAGAGAAATTTTATAAACAAGAATATTGTGGATGTGTCTATAGTTTAAGAGATACAAACAGATGGAGAAAATCTCAGGGAAGAGAAATCATAAAAAGGGGAATAAACTTTTACGAAATTAAGTCATGAAGAAATTACAAGGTGCCGGTTTAAGAGGGCAATCTGCAGGTCAAACGTCACTATCAACTGTTGAGCAAGAAGGTAGTCTTAGATATTTAGGCTATAGCATTGAAGATCTTGCCAAAAATGCAAGTTTTGAAGAGGTTGCATATCTGCTACTAATTGGACAACTACCGAAAAAACAAGAATTAGAAGAATTCGAAAAAGAGTTAGCTAGTCTTCGAGTAATGCCGAATTCATTAATAACAGTGCTTGAATCAATTCCTGCGGAAGCACACCCTATGGAGGTGGTCAGAACAATTATTTCCTATATGGGTGTAATTGAGTCAGAAAAATCTTTCGATGAACAATTAGATGTTACGAAAAGATTACTGGGAGTGACAACAACCGCAATAGTATATTGGTATAAATATACACATGAGGGTGTAAGAATAGAACAAACTTCAAATGAGCTTTCAGTAGCTGCACATTTTCTGAAGTTACTTAGACAGCAAGAAATCAACGATCTTCATAAAAAGACATTAGACGTTTCTTTAACTTTATATGCTGAACATGAATTTAATGCATCGACATTCACTGGAAGAGTTTGTGCATCAACATTGTCTGATCTTCATTCTTGCTTAACAGCAGCTGTTGGAAGCTTAAGAGGGCCTTTGCACGGTGGAGCTAACGAAGAAGCAATGAAAATGCTTGAAGAAATAAATTCTCTTGAGAATGTAAAAGAATTTATTGATCATAAACTTGATAACAAAGAAAAGATCATGGGTTTTGGTCATGCTGTATATTCTGTTAAGGATCCTCGAAGTGATATCATCAAAGAATATTCAGCTAAACTAAGTGAGGATCACAAGGATAAACTGTTACATGATGCTGCTGTGATTATGGAAGCTTATTTAAAGGAGAAAAAGGGGTTATTTCCAAATACTGATTTCTTTCATGCACCAGCCTACCACTATTTAGGGATACCAACTAAGTTGTTCACCCCACTTTTTGCTATAGCAAGGATAATAGGTTGGTCAGCACATACTTATGAACAAAGAGACAATAACAGAATAATCAGACCAAGTGCAGATTACATCGGCCCAGAGGATAGGGATTGGGTTGATATTGAATCTAGATAATGTCTGAATTTGATCCAATAATTAATAAAATATCTGACTACGTCCAGACCTACCAAGCAAACGAAGAATCGCTCAAAGAAGCAAAAACATGTTTTTTTGATAGTATTGCATGCGCATTGATGGCTTTAGAGCACGATCAAGTAAAAAAATTTATTGAAATTGACTATATTAAAAACTC
Source organism: Gammaproteobacteria bacterium TMED112 (assembly GCA_002170245.2). Lineage (GTDB taxonomy): Bacteria > Pseudomonadota > Gammaproteobacteria > Magnimaribacterales > TMED112 > TMED112. Next base: position 14,569 of record NHFN02000015.1, on the reverse strand, counting down.
TCAAGGTTCTGTGAGAGTCATTGGCACTGATCTAAAAACTAATGTCTTGGATGCAACATTTTTAAATGGTGCATTAATACGTTGGTTGGATTTTAATGATACATGGCTAGCTAAAGAATGGGGACATCCATCCGATAATTTATCAATAATTTTAGCTTTAGTGGATTACTTAAAAAATCACAGAAATTTCTCTTTGAGTTTCAAGGAGGTGCTTAATTACATGGTTATGGCACATGAAATTCAAGGAGCCTTAGCCATAGAAAATAGTCTTAACAAAGAGGGTCTAGACCATGTTGCTTTTGTAAAGGTAGCCTCTGCTTCAATTGGAGCAAAAATGTTAGGTCATGATGACCATCAAATTAAAGCAGTTATTAGTAATGCATTTGTTGATGGGCAAAGTTTGCGGACATATCGCCATTTTCCAAATACGGGAGCAAGGAAAAGTTGGGCTGCTGGAGATGCGTCGGCTAAAGCACTTAAACAAGTTTTTATTTCCGAAGTTAGCGATGAAAGTTATCCAACAGTATTGTCCGCTAAAAACTGGGGTTTTAATGACGTCTTAATGGGAAAAAATCCACTGAAACTTGACCGTGATCTTGGCTCTTACGTTATGGATAACATTTTATATAAAGTGTCCTTTCCAGCTGAATTTCATGCTCAAACTGCCGCAGAAGCAGCAATATATTTGTCATCTGAAATTAGAGGAAAAATACATGACATAAAAGAAATTAAAATATTTACACAAGAACCAGGCGTAAGAATTATTTCTAAGAAAGGCCCCTTAAATAATTATGCTGACAGAGATCATTGCATTGAGTATATAGTTGCATGGTGCTTATTGAATGGAAATTTAAATTCAAACTCTTATTCAGATAATTCTGCCAGTGATACAAACATCGATAAACTCAGAGCACTTACAAAGACTTCGGAAGATCATGCTTATACCGATAGATATAACAATCTAGAAGAAAGGGCAATCCCCAACAAAGTGGTTGTATCAATGAAAACAGGTGAAGTGTTTGAGAGAGAGGTTATTTATCCTTTAGGACATAAGAAAAGAAGAGACGAATCATTACCACCCTTGAAAGAAAAGTTTCAACATAGCCTTGAGAAATCAGATATCAATGTGAACAATCTTATGCATTTTTATGATGAAAAAAATCTAGATTCTATTAACATATACCGTCTATTAAATTACATTTATAAATAACATGTCTGGCAATACGTTTGGAACAATTTTTAAACTCACTACTTTTGGCGAGAGTCATGGTATAGCTTTGGGTGCTGTTGTTGATGGATGTCCACCAAATATTGAGTTAGATGAAACTGTAATTCAGCAAGATCTCGATAAAAGAAAACCAGGGCAATCTAAATTTGTCACCCAGAGAAAAGAAGGCGATAAAGTAGAGATTCTTTCCGGTACATTTCAAGGTATAACAACTGGAACGCCTATCGGTTTAATAATAAGGAATGAAGATCAAAAATCTAAAGATTATGAAAATCTCAAAGACAAATTTAGACCAGGGCATGCAGATATTACTTATCAAGAGAAATATGGTACAAGAGATTATCGTGGAGGAGGAAGAGCCAGTGCACGTGAGACTGCAATGAGAGTAGCCGGAGGTGCAATAGCAAAGAAAGTCTTATCTGGACTCGGCATAAAAGTTGAAGGTGGAGTTGTTCAAGTAGGAGAAATAAAAGCAGAAGACATTAATTTTAAAACAAAAAATGAATTCAATTTCTTGGATAACGGAAAATTAGAAGAATTAAAAAAGTATTTTGCACAATTAAATAAAGAACAAGATTCAATTGGTGCCAAAATTTTGATAAAAATTTCTGGCATGCCCACTGGCATCGGTTCTCCAGTCTTTTCAAAACTAGATGCTGAGTTGGCTAAGGCAATGATGAGTGTAAATGCTGTAAAAGCAGTCGAAATAGGAACAGGCTGTGATGTAGTGACTATGAAAGGTTCTGAAAATAGGGACAAAATTAATAAATCTGGTTTCGCATCAAATAATTCAGGAGGAATTTTGGGTGGCATTTCTAATGGCGATGATATAAATGTATTTGCGTCATTAAAACCAACATCAAGCATATCTCAAAAAACTAAAACACTTGATATCAATAACAATGAGGTAGAGCTCCAAGTAAAAGGTAGGCATGACCCATGTGTAGGTCTTAGAGCAACGCCAATACTTGAAGCAATGGCAATGATGTGTATTCTGGATCAAATTCTTATAGACAGAGGGCAGTGTTTTAATGTTCAAAGAGATTTTAGAGATTGATTTTTCTCAATTAAAAAAAATTATTAATAACCCATCTCAATTTTTACAACAAGAGTTCAGTCTAGACCTTTCAAACAACGAGATATATTTTTTGACTTTTGTCATACTGCTTTTCATAGTTGGAGTTTCCTTCGAAGCGTTGAAACCAAAAAATGAGGTTCTTGATAGTGATTTACCAGATAACGACTATAAATCGAATGAAATTGCATCCAACAAAATTATTCAGAAAATTGACTTAGCAAACGCTTATATAAGTATGGGGAAAAAAACCCGAGCAAAAACTATTATCGACAGAGTCCAAAAGAAAAGGATGTCTAAAAATGAAAAAAAAGAAATAAATAAATTAAAAAAATTATTAAATGAATAGGTTCTTCGTACAATTAGAATATGACGGCACTAAATATCATGGCTTTCAAAAACAGCCTACAACAAGAAAGACAATTCAATATTGTCTTGATAAAGCTTTAGCAAAAGTAGCCAACCATAAAATTTTAACGACATGTAGCGGGAGAACTGACGCAGGGGTTCATGCTTTGAATCAATTTGTCCATTTTGATACCAATTCTGTAAGAAAAATCGATTCTTGGATCAAAGGTGTAAATGCCAATCTGCCGGATGATATAGCAGTAAAAAATTTTTACAAAGTTGACAAAGATTATCACGTTCGATTTGATGCAATTTCTAGGGAATATGTTTATGTAATCAAAAATGCAAATACTCCTCATGCTATTGGATTTAATAATTTTCTATGGATTAAAAAAACTTTGAATATTGAGAAAATGAAAAATGCAGCAAAACACCTTCTTGGCGAGAAAGATTTTTCAGCATTCAGGAGTTCAGGATGCCAATCTAAATCTCCAATTAGAGAGATTACAAAAGCAAAAATCGATAAAAAAGGTCATTACATATATTTCTCTATTAAAGGAAATGCTTTTATGCTTAATATGGTCAGAATAATAATGGGAACTTTATTGAATGTTGGGACAAATAAAATAAACGTCACAGATTTTAAAGAAATTATTAAGCAAAAAAACCGAAAAAAAGCAGGAAAAACTATTTCCCCAAAAGGATTGTATTTTCTTGGACCAGAGTATAATGAGCTAAATTACACAAAAGAGGTAATATTAGATGAACTGGATTAAAGACTTCATACCTACAATGAAGAGAAATATTTCTCAGACATTCGGTGGAGAAAAAGACAGCAAAATACCAGAGGGTTTATGGAGGTCGTGTGATGCCTGTGGCTCTATTCTTTATATTCCTGAGCTAAAAAAGAATTCGTATGTCTGCTCAAAATGCTCTCATCATTTTAAGATAAATGTAAAAGAGAGAATTGAAATAACTTTTGATCAAGGTACCTATAAGGATCTGAACAAAACTGAAGCATTCAAAGATTACTTAAAATTTAAAGATACCAAAAAATATAAAGACAGGTTCCAAGAAGCACAAAATAAAACTGAATCTGATGAAGCTCTTTCAATAGGATTCGGCATGATTAAAGGTAAAAAAGTTGTTAGTGCAATCTTTGAATTTGATTTTTTGGGCGGCTCTATGGGTGCAGTCGTCGGTAAAAGGTTTGCTGCAGCAGTTGACTATGCAGTTGAAAATAGCCTTCCTTTATTAGTCTTTTCAACGAGTGGTGGTGCAAGAATGCAAGAATCAATGATTTCTCTTTTTCAAATGGGTAAAACAGCAGCAGCAGTAAAAAAATTAAAAAATAAAAAATTACCATTTATTTCAGTCCTGGTTGATCCCTGCTATGGGGGCGTGACGGCAAGTTTAGCTATGCTAGGCGATCTGATATTAGCTGAACCAAAAGCTAGAATTGGATTTTCTGGCAAAAGAGTTATTCAAGATACGGTTAAAGAAGATTTACCCAAAGATTTTCAAACTGCGGAAACTCAATTAGAGAGTGGCTTTGTAGATAAAATAATTGATAGAAAAAATTTTAAAGAATTCATAGATAAGATTCTCACTATGTTGCAATAAATGAGAGAGCTAATTAAATACTTTCTTGGAATCATAATTATTTTAACTATTGTTTACACAATTTTTATTAGTTACAACGTTTTTGTTTTTATAAATTCAGCCGAATCGAAAATTACCATTAAAGATTATTCTGAAAATATGGAACAAATGACTGCAGAACGAGAAGCTCTTGAGGAGTTATTTAATTCAGAAAATCTCAAAAATTCATCAAATAATATTAATTTAAATTTTGATGGCACACCAATGACCTGGGTATTAAAGGTTGAAAAGGCAATATTACAGACCTCTTACGAAGAGCTTGAAAATGAGTTTCTTAAAAATAGTTTTATATCGTTTGAGGACAGTGATTTTATCTTTATTGGCCCCTACATTGACAGATCACAGCTGCTTTTGGCGCAAGAGTTTTTAAATGAAAAATATGGTAAAGATTTAGGTGTTATAGAAAAATGGCAAATTTAACTTTTAGTATTCTTGATCTGCTTCTTATTACCGGCTTAATATTGCTTTTTTTTAGAGTAAGGAAAAATGGTTTTTTAAAAGAGCTTGTTTTCATTTCTATTCTTTTTACATACTGCTATCTGACGCTAAATAATTTAAAGACTGTTTATGATTATTTTGATGATGAAGGTTTTGATTATGCTCAATCTATCTATAACGTTTTTCTTGGTCTTTTTGCTTGTGCAGGCTTGCCATTTGTTAATTTTTTTACAGGGCTATATATTCCTAAGCTTGCGGGACTCATTAATATAATTTTAGGTTGCATTATTGCAATTGTAAGATTTTTATTACTTGTCTTCTTTATTTTGCAACTTTTTCCAAGTTTTACAGACACAATTTTGGTTAAAAATTCATTTGTTGTTAATATCATACTTTCTTATTTTGAAAATATTTTTATATACCTATTAAGCTAATGTGTGGCATTGTTGGAATTGTACAAAAAGATAATTGTTTTACCGATCTCTATGATTCGTTAATAATGTTGCAACATCGTGGTCAAGATGCTGCTGGCATGACCATCTGTGAAAATGGAAAACTATCTTCACGTAAAGCGAAAGGTTTGGTGAAAGAAGTTTTCAATCAACAACACTTTGAAAGACTAAAAGGGAACTATGGTATCGGACATGTTCGTTACCCAACTGCAGGAGGAAACTCCAAAGAATATGCCCAACCTATGTATGTTAATTCACCCTACGGTATCTCTTTAGCTCATAATGGTAACCTTTCGAATACCAAAGAGCTTGCTGATGAATTATTTCATAGTGATTTGCGCCATATTTCTACCGACTCGGATTCGGAAGTTCTTCTAAATATCTTAGCTCACGAAATATCAAAAAGAGGAGAGAATGAACCTAGTCCAGATACTTTTTTTGATGCAGTTGAGAGTACATTCAAAAGATGTGAAGGCAGCATTAATGTAGTTTCAATAATTACTGATTACGGTTTACTCGCCTTTAGAGATAAATTAGGCATCAGACCATTATCTATAGGTTCGAGAACTAATGCTAATAGTGGAAAAGATTATATGATCTCTTCTGAAAGCTGTGCTTTTGCCTCATCAAGTTATGAGTTTGAGAGGGATGTAAAGCCAGGTGAAGCGATTTTTATTTCTTTTGATGGTGAAATCTATTCAAGAATATGTGCAGAGGATGCAACCTTAAACCCTTGCTTATTTGAGTATGTTTACTTCGCTAGGCCAGATTCAGTTATCGATGGTGTTAGTGTGTATCAAGCTCGACAATTAATGGGGGAAAAACTAGCTGAAAAAATAAAACATGAGATACCCGATGAAGACATTGATGTAGTCATACCCATACCTGAAAGTTCTATTACAAGTGGTACAAAAGTAGCACGAATATTAAATAAAGATTTAGCTTATGGTTTTGTAAAAAATAGATACGTCGGTAGAACATTTATCATGCCAGAGCAAACTCTTCGTAAAGAATCTGTTCGAAGAAAATTAAATCCTATATCAGATGAATTTAAAAATAAGAAAGTCCTTTTGGTTGATGATTCCATTGTAAGAGGTACTACGATGAAGCAAATTGTAGCAATGTGTTACAAAGCAGGAGCTGAAAAAGTTTCAGTAGCTTCTGCAGCCTCAGAAGTAAAATATCCAAACGTATATGGCATAGATATGGCAGCAAAAAAAGATTTAATTGCTAGCTCAATGACTAAAGATGAAATAAAAGAATTCCTCGGATGCGATCACCTGGTATATCAATCACTGGAAGATATGGTTCAATCTGTGATTCAGCTAAATCCCGATCTTGATGACGTTGAAAAATCTATTTTTGATGGTAAATATCCAACAAATATTTCCACGGAATATTTAGAAAATCTTGAGAAAATTAGAGGGTAGAGTTAACTCTTTATCTCTTCTATGTCTAAATGAGAAATATCCATTTCTCTCACTTTTTTTAGATACTTTTCAATTTCATTGAAGTTCATATATCGAAAGACGTCTTTGGACATTGTATTTAAATCTTCCATGTAATCTTTATACTCCGCAACTGTAGGTATTTTTCCCAGAAGAGATGAAATTGCAGTGACTTCCGAAGAAGCTAGATAAACATTGCAACCGTCACCCATTCTATTTGGGAAGTTTCTAGTTGAAGTAGAAACCATTGTTGTGTTGTCAGCAGCTCGTGCTTGGTTACCCATACACAATGAACACCCTGGTATTTCAACTCTAGCTTTTGATCCATTAAATATCTCATAGTAACCCTCTTGTTTTAGTTGATATTCATCCATCCGAGTTGGAGGAACGACCCACAATCTTGTTTTTGATTCACCGTATTTCTCTAATAACTTACCTGCTGCACGAAAATGGCCGATATTTGTCATGCATGAACCAATGAAAGTTTCATCAACATTGTCTCCAGCTACATCTGATAGTTTTTTAACATCGTCTGGATCATTTGGACAACATAAAAGTGGTTCAGTTATTTCTTCCAGTGGAATATCAATTACTGCAGCATATTCAGCATCTTTGTCTGCCTCCATTAATTCAGGATTTTTTATCCATTCTTCCATTTCTCTTGCTCTTCTCTCTAGTGTCTTAGGATCATGGTAGCCATCAGATATCATCCAGCGCAGCAAAGTAATATTAGATTTTAAATATTCTATAATTGGCTCCTTGTCTAATTTAACAGTACAACCTGAAGCAGACCGTTCAGCAGAAGCATCAGATAATTCAAATGCTTGTTCAATTTTTAGATCTGGCAAACCCTCTATTTCAAGGCACCTGCCTGAGAAAATATTTTTTTTATTCTTTTTATCCAAAGTAAGAAGCCCATTTTGCAGTGCGAAGTAAGGGATTGCGTGAACCAGATCTCTAATTGTAATTCCTGGGTTTAACTTGCCCGAAAATCTTACAAGAACACTTTCTGGCATTTCCAAAGGCATGACTCCTAATGTAGCAGCAAAGGCAACCATTCCTGAACCGGCCGGAAAGCTTATGCCAATAGGAAATCGAGTATGACTATCACCACCAGTTCCAACTGTATCCGGTAGCAACATTCGATTTAGCCATGAATGTATTATGCCGTCACCTGGTCTAAGAGATACTCCACCCCTGTTGATAAAAAAATCAGGCAGAGTTCTATGTGTTACCTCATCGACTGGTTTTGGGTATGCTGCCGTATGACAGAAAGATTGCATAACTAAATCAGAAGAAAACCCTAAACATGCCAATTCTTTCAACTCATCTCTAGTCATTGGGCCCGTAGTATCTTGAGATCCTACAGTAGTCATTCGAGGCTCACAGTATTGTCCTGCTTGAACACCATCCATCCCACAAGCTCTGCCAACCATTTTCTGAGCAAGAGTATAACCTTTAGAGTTTTTTTCATTATCGCCATACCTTTGAAAAACGTCCGATGGTTTGAGGTTAAGTTTTTCTCTAGTTTTATCTGTTAACTGACGTCCAATAATTAGGTTTATTCTTCCACCAGCCCGAACTTCGTCAAAGATCACATCACTCTTTAGATCAAAAGTAGTAATGATCTCTTTAGTAGATGCATCTAATATTTGCCGATCATAAGGTCTAAGAATAATCTTTCGTCCATGTTCGAGGGCATCGACATCTAATTCAACTGGAAATGCTCCTGAGTCTTGCAATGTGTTATAAAAAATTGGAGCAATTTTATTTCCAAAACAAAAGCCACCGGTTTTCTTGGCAGGGACAAATGGAATTTCATCCCCCATATGCCACAGCATTGAATTTACAGCAGATTTTCTTGATGATCCAGTTCCTACAACATCACCGACGAAAGCTAATTTTGAGCCATTTGTTTTAAGCTCTCTTAACTTATCAAGAGGATCAGAAATATTTTCGGACCACTTAAGAAAAGCTTGTGCATGCAGCGGTATATCAGGTCTTGACCAAGCTTCTTTTGCCGGTGAAAAATCATCTGTATTAGTCTCTCCACTAACTTTATAGACAGTCAATGCAATCTCTGTCTCTACTTCAGGTTTGGTTAAGAACCAATCTGCATTGGCCCATGAATTTATAATTTCTTTGGCATATTCGTTTTCATCTTGAAGATCAAAAATATCATTGAAAGAATCATAAACAAGAATTGTATGCTTTAAGGCTGAAGCAGCCTCTGCTCCATACTTATTTTCCTTCAGGATGGTAACCAAAGCTTCAACAGAATAGCCACCAAGCATGGTTCCTAACATTTCTATCGCTTTTTGCGGAGGTATTAAAACAGTTGAAATATTTTCTAGTGCTATATCTTTCAGAAACGCTGCTTTGACATACGCTGCTTCATCTACGCCAGGAGGTACTTCATTTTCAAGAAGTATTAAAAGCTCATCAGAACCTTTTCCACTTTCGAATAAATCTGCTATGGCTTGAACTTGTTCTGCATTCACAGGCAGGGAAGGCAGGCCTTGTTCGCTTCTTTTTTCCTTCTCTTTGTAATACCCTTCTAACATAACTAAAAATTTGATCTAGATTTTACATCTAAGTACTCTAAATATAAAGAAAGAGAATTTTTAATGGAAGATAAGTTAGTAAAAAGAACCCCATGCATCGGAGTATGCTCCACCACTTATGGAGACGACATTTGTAGGGGTTGTAGAAGATTTAGGCATGAGATTACATCTTGGATTAATTACTCAGATACAGAAAAAAATATAATTAATAGAAGACTAGAAAAATTCAAGGTTATTGTTTTAGAGGAAAAATTTCTTGTTTCCGACCTAGAGAAGTTTAAAGAAGGACTTAATCATTCAAAAATAAGATTTAATCAAGACCTAAAACCTATATGCTGGATTTTCGATCTCTTTAGGTCTTTAAACACTGAGGACCTTAATCTTAAAGATTTTGGCTTAGAGGTTCAAAAAGATTTCGTAGCAACTGCTTTGCCTCAACTTAAAGAAGATGTAAATAAAGAGTTTTATGAATTATCGCTTGCACATTATCAAAGATATATTCAGCCAAGCTTCTTTACTTAGTGATCGGGATTTCTTCAATTTTTGTTGTATATCTTTTTGATTTAATCTCTCTTTTCATTTTCCAAGTATTGCGATAACCCTGATTGCCAAAACCTATTTTTGCTATTTCCATCAAATTAATATAATCCACGGTTTGCATTAACCTTGAAGTCACTTCTTCGTCTCTTTTTTTATCAAAAAGAGACATTTGATAGCCAAATTTATCGGTAAAATCACTCAACAGTACGCCTGCTTTGGCATACTGATAACCATCTGCAAATATTTGATCTAATATTCGATTTGCATTCTTAATTATTATTCTTGTATCATCAGTTGGGTAAACTAGTTCAAAAGATTTAGCAGCATAAATTTGTCTAACTCGAGAATTAAATCTATTTGACCTGATAAAAGCTGTTATTAGTCTGCATTTTTGTTTTTCGTGTCTCAACTTTTCTGCAGCTCTGCTGGCGTGAAAGCTAATTGCCTCGTTAAGAACACTTTTTGACCCTATACTTCTTCCAAAACTTCTACTTACCATTATTTGTTTTTTAGGTTCCATAAAATCATGTAAAGTTATACATGATTGGCCCTTAAGTTCCCTTACAGTTCTCTCCAAAACAACATTAAAATTATCTCCAACTAATCTTGGATCTATCTGACTCAGATCGTAGGCAGTTCTTATGTCAATATTTTCTAATCTTGTGGTTAGTTTTTTGCCTATACCCCAAATCTTTTCAATAGGCATAGATTTCAAGAAATGTGCTATTACTTTAGGTTCAGATAGAATGACAACACCATCGAATCTTGGATCATCTTTAGCAACTTTATTTGCTAACTTTGCGAGTGTTTTTGTTGGAGCGATGCCTATACTTACTGGCACTCCTATCCAATCTTTAATCCTCTTTTTGCAGTCATAAGCAAAATTTACTAAATCAATATTCTTTTTAAAAGTTCTTAGATCAAGAAATGCTTCATCTATGCTGTAAATATCAATTTCTGGGCAAAGATCAGATAGAACATTCATAACTCTATTAGACATGTCAGCATAGAGCTCATAATTAGATGAAAAAACTACGCCGCCTTTAGACAAGTACTGATTTTTAACCTGATACCAAGGTTGTGTCATGCTGACACCCATCTTCTTTGCTTCTGGCGAACGAGCAATAACACAGCCATCGTTATTGCTTAGAACTACTACGGGTCGATGTTTTAAATCTGGCCTAAATATTTTCTCGCAAGAAGCGTAAAAACTGTTGCAGTCGATTAAAGCAAACATTAATAGGTGTTAATTGAAGAAGTAACTACTCCGAGAAGTTCAAAATTTATAATTTTATCTATATCTAGCAACTTATTATTAGAACAATCAGTAACAAGAACTTTTTTTGAGCCCAAAAGGATCTTCCTGCAGAGAAACTCACCGTTGATAGAAGCTACCACTATATTTCCACTAGATGGTTTGAGACTTCTATCGATAATTAAGATAGCATTATTTCTTATTCCAGAAAAAATCATCTCACTACCTCTAAAGCGCATTAAAAAAGTAGAACTAGCTCTTTTTATTAAAAGATCATTCATATTAATTGGATTTTCTATGTAGTCATTAGCTGGGCTTGGAAACCCAGAATGTTTGAGCTTTTTATGAGAAAAGGGATCTTTATAATCTTTATTAGAAAACATAAAAGTACTGTATATTTATACAGTATTTTATAATAAATTTTTAGATGGTGAAAGACTTTAGTTCAATGTTTCCTTCGCTATACTCAACTACCCAACCTTTATCTTCCCAACTACCAAGAACAACTCTAGACGCACCATTATCTAACTTATGAATTGCTGGTCGATGCGTATGTCCATGAATAAGAAAATCTATTTTATATTCTTCTATTACTTCAGCGACATAAGATTTATTTACATCCATAATATTTTCAGCTTTGTTACTGCTTGATTCAGCACTTTTAGTTCTAAGGTCATTAGCAAAAGCAACTCTTTCAGCAACAGGCTTTTGTAAAAAGTCTTTCTTCCATTCTTCAGACCTTAGCGATTTTTTTAAAGCTTGATACTCGACATCATCAATGCAAAAACTATCGCCATGTGCAATCATTAAGGAAATATCAGAATCTTTAACAATCGTCATATCATCAATGATTCTTAAACCTGTATTATTCTCAAACTGTGAGCCGAGCAGAAAATCTCTATTGCCATGAATAAGATATATGTTGAGACCTTGACCGTGAGCATCCTTAATTTTGTTTTGGATTAGCTTATTAATAGGATGTGGATCGTCATCACCAACCCAATATTCAAACAAATCTCCAATTATGTAGAGAGAGTCATATTTTTTAGGAGCTTTAGCCATGAAGTTAAGGAAGGAATTTAGTCTGTCATTATCTACAGGCTCAAGATGTAAGTCAGATATAAAAGCGATCGACATAAACTGATAATAAAACTTTTTTACTGATTATGGAAAACCATTAAATGCATTTAAAATGCAAAGATTAAAAATGAAAGATATCACCCTGTTAACTTGTAAAGCATATTTCAAGCCAAAAAAAATTACACCTTACATAGCAAATATTCTTAAAGAAGAGCAATTATTAAAATCTGCATTAGAGCAACAAGGTTTAAGTGTTGCAATTACACATTGGGATAATCCAACATATGATTGGTCAAAAACTAAAGCTGTGCTTTTCAGAACTATTTGGGATTATTTCGAAAGATTTGATGAGTTTTGGACGTGGTTGCAAGAAATAAATACAAAAACCAAACTAATAAATTCATTTAATCTGATTGAATGGAATATTGATAAGCATTATTTGAGAGATCTCCACAGTCGAGGTATTGCAGTAGTACCTACTTATTTTGTTGATAAAGGTAACAATATTAAGCTTCGGGATATATCTAAAAATAAAGGATGGAAAGATATAGTAATCAAGCCTGCCATCTCAGCTTCAGCTTTTAAGACATATAAAATCCTTGAAACCGATATTGATAATAATGAAGAGTTATTTATGAGCCTTGTACAAGAAAGGGATATGTTGCTACAGCCTTTTTTTGAGACAATTAGCACACTAGGAGAAGCCTCTTTAATGGTATTTGATGGAAAATTCTCTCATGCCATTTTAAAAAAAGCTCAGCCAGGAGATTTTCGTGTACAAGATGATTTTGGTGGTACCGTTCATGATTACACGCCAACAAAACATGAAATAAATTTTGCCGAAAAAGTATTTGCTTCTTGCAAAACAATACCAGTTTACGGAAGGGTCGATATAGTCTGGGATAATAAAAGGAACTTCTACTTATCAGAGTTAGAGATAATTGAACCTGAACTTTGGATAAGAAACTATCCAAAAAGTGCAGAAAGGATAGCTGAAGCTACTAAGAAAATTTTATAATTAAAATTTAAGGAGAATTATGAGTTGTTCAGAAAGTGTAAATAAAGTCGTAGAAATATACGTTGAATCAATGAAAGAATCTAGTGCAGATAAAGTCAGAGAAGCATTTCACCCAAATGCAAAAGTTGTTGGACATTTGCATGGCGATTTTTTAGAAATGAGTACTGAAGATTTTGCTGGTTTTGTTGCAGCGCAAGAGCCTGCAGATGTTGAATATGAAATACTCTCAACGGTGGTTGAAGGGTCAACCGCTTGCGTCAAAATTAGAGATAAATATTTAGGAATTACTTTTCTCGATACTTTGTCTTTAATTAAAATTGATGATGAATGGAGTATTTACAATAAGTTATTTAACGTCGAAGAAGAATAAACCCTAAACTCTATGACAAAAGTGAAACCAATACTTCGGGGTATTTTGCACCAAGCAATGTTTTTTATTGCTATTGGAGCATGCACACCACTAATTATTAAAAGCAGCAATGCATCTGAATATGTTGCAACATCAATTTATTCTGTTGCTGTCATGATGATGTTTGGTTTTAGTGCGCTTTATCACAGGTTTGACTGGAACACATTGATAAAAAAAAGAATGAGAAAATTAGATCACGTTGGAATATTTCTGATGATTGCAGGCTCATTTACACCCATAGCACTTTTAGTTATTCCCTGGCCTGATGGATTATTTTTGCTGATTTTAATTTGGTGTGTTGCTTTATTTGGTGCTGCTCAAGTTATATTTTTTCCCAATATAAATAGAATGTTAAGAGCAGGCATTTATGTAAGCATGGGCCTAATTTCTCTACCATACTTTTCAAGAATGTTTGAGGTATTTTCTGTTGCTAACAGCGTTCTTATAATAGTAAGTGCTTTTCTTTATGTTATTGGTGCTGTTGGCTATGGCCTTAAATATCCAAAACTATCGCCAAAAATTTTTGGGTACCATGAAGTTTTCCATTCATTGGTATCAGTAGCTGCAATTCTGCATTTTATAGTGATCTATTCGATAATTTAAGAGAAAGTTATAATAAGTTAATGTTAAAAATAGTGAAACCTCATAACATTCTGAAATAACTTCAGTAAAGTCAAATCAATGCTAGATATCTTAAATGAACTAATAATTCTTTTTTTTGATTGGTTTGAAGTAATCTTTGGATTAGTTACGGGTTATATATTACTACGATTATTTGGCATATCTTCACACCGTATTATGAAAGTATGTTTATTTTGTTCCGCATATATTGCGCTAATGGTTGCGCTTGTGTTTTGGGTTATTCCATACTTTTATGGAAATTTGTGAACTGTATTTTAAAGGTGCACTTAAATATAAATAGTATTTTAAAAGTTAATGTTAAAATTAACACGAAAGTGGCTCCCCGAACTGGGCTCGAACCAGTGACCCACTGATTAACAGTCAGTTGCTCTACCAACTGAGCTATCGGGGAACGAATAGGAATTATATAC
>NHFN02000014.1 GCA_002170245.2 Gammaproteobacteria bacterium TMED112 | reverse complement strand
AGTTAATATATTTCATCTTGTGCCCAGATAGCTCAGTTGGTAGAGCAAAGGACTGAAAATCCTTGTGTCGGTAGTTCGATTCTACCTCTGGGCACCATTCTTACAGCATTCTTACCCTCTAAATCATTTCGCATACTTATCGCATACTTTTGATTATTTTTACTTTTGCTTGAGCTCATAGAAGCAAGTGCTAAATTTTATGTGTAAGATATGAATATGGGTCCAAAGTTAAAGATTTTTTCAATCATAGTTATCTCTATCTCTTTTTTCGTGGGTTACTCATTTTTTACCGATGAAAACTTCAGTGATGAACTAATTCCTGAGATGTATTATGCATCTTATGAAGAACTAGATTCAGCAGATCAAGATCTACTAAATCAAATTACAACAGAAATTAATTCTCAATATAGTATCTCTGCTGTTAATAAGAATGGATTTAGTTATTTAGAAAATTCAACAAATGAAAGGACCGAATGCATATATTTAAAAAAGCATAGTAACGGAAAAGATAGTTTTCCAATGAATTTTTTTAAATGTGAAACGAATCTTGCTTATGATTATTACTTTCCTATTTCAAATTTAACTGAAAAAAATATTAAAAAATATGGCCTATTAGGTTCCGATATTTGGGGTTTTAAATTCAATAATGCTGAAACTTTTGATCGAATATTTAACTCAATTGAAAACAATGAAATTGTTTTTGAGTATGACAAAAAATATATGAATCCCCTGACCTCAGAGGGAAATTTATCTTTCTCAGGTTTTATGGATAATGTTTATAAGGGAGATTTATTAATAGAAAATCATATATTTGAGCTCAATCCAGATAAGACTCTCTTTGGTACTCCACTAGCAGAAAAATTGGGTCCAGTAAGTGAAGCTTTCATATCATCAAAAGCTGCAGGCTCCGCATTTGGTTGCTTAGTTGGTGGAGCTGTTGGTGGTTTAATTGGATTTGGGGTTGACATCCTAGCGTTAGGAGGCACTCTAGGTGCGGGCACTAGCATTGGGGGTTCAACCGGTTGCGCTATTGGGGGATCGATTGGGTTTACACGTGCTCCAGAACTTGACAAAAAATATTACTGTTCAATTTATAAAGACAATGCTTTTCAAGATTATGCAGTATGTCAAGAGTGGATTAAAGATACAAAAATTAGATCAGATACATTTAATGGAATTTTGCAAGAACCTATAATTGGTAAGTTAGTTAGACATGAGAATTTCATTGAAATATCCTTTTTGGGTGATACTCAGAGAGTTAGCTTTTCATTTTAATTATTTCGCATACTAAGTATTACCCACTTGCAAAGCCTTTATTTAAATTAAAAACTTTGGCAGCAATTATCCAAAATGAATAATGTACTAACCAAAGTTATTTTAGTTAACTAATTTATCTATTAATTAAAAAGATTTCTGACAAAAGCTAATGGGTTTTCGCCACCAGGTTCAGCTTGATAATCAAGATTGCTTTCCGCTTTTCTACGATAATTTAATTTTTCTTCTGCTTCGGTTGCATCCATTAATGCAAGCCAGGTTCCAGGAGCGACATTTCCATCACTGTATGTTTTGCTTGAATTAATAGTCAATGTAAAAGTTGTCACTGACCCTGAATAAACATAAGCATTATCAAATTCTAAGTAAATTCCATCTTTTACAGTTGATCCAGCATCAAATGATTCTAGAGTTGATCTAACACTCGCTGCACCACTTGCGTATACTGTGCCTTCATCATCTTTGAGTGATGCATCCATTTCATACTGTATGCCAGAGACATAGCCTAGAGCAGTATAGCCTCCGTCAAATTCAATGTACGCATAATCTTTTTTTACCGACGTTGGTATAGCAAAAGACAACAAAGCAATTGCTGCGCATACCAAAAAGAAGCTGAAAGCTCCTTTGTTAATATACTCAAAAATTTTTTCATTCATTTCATATCTCCTTTTATGATTTAATTTAAGACATATCAAAGTAACATATTAGATTACCATTTGAAATATAATGACTATAGAACTATGAAGAAATTGAAAATTTATCTTGCTACTTATGCTTCTAAGATTATGGTATTTTTTATGAATGCTTATATGAAGCATAAAGCAAAAAAATAACAGAATGTGAACTATACAAACACTAAATTTTTACTTAATAAAAGGCCTCAAGGTATGCCAGAGGATGAATGTTGGGCCTTAGATTCTGAAGTGATCTCAGATCTAAAAAATAATGAGATTCTCATCCAAGCCGAATACCTTTCCATCGATCCTTACATGCGAGGCAAGATGAATGACGGTTTGTCCTATACCCCACCACTCAAAATAGGTGAAATTATGGTCGGTGAAAGCGTAGGGCGAGTTGTTGAGTCAAAATCTAAGTTCTATCAAATCGGGGACTTGGTCACTGTGCATCAAGGTTGGCAAACATTTATTCGTGCAAAAGATTCAGACCCATCAATTATTAAAGTCCCAGAAAGCAATCTACAAAGCAGTGTTTTCTTAGGGGCAATCGGTATGCCGGGTAGAACAGCATTCTATGGCCTTAATTATGTGGGTAAACCAAAGGCAGGTGAAACTTTAGTGGTATCTGCTGCCTCAGGAGCAGTTGGAAGTGTAGTTGGTCAGCTTGGTAAGCTCATTGGATGCAAGGTAATTGGCATAGCCGGAGGCCAAGAAAAAGCACAATATGTAACTGATGAATTAAAATTTGATCATTGCATTGATTATAAAAATGAGAATGTTGCCACAAAACTCAATGAATATTGTCCAGACGGTGTTGATATATATTTTGAAAATGTTGGTGGCGAAATAACAAAAGATGTTTCTAAATTTTTAAATAAAGGCGCGCGCGTGCCAATCTGTGGTTTCATTTCTAAGTATAATTCACCAAATATCGCTTCGGAAGAAACTCCATTTCATGTATTGGGTGCTTTAACCCCAAAACCCCAACATAGATTTTTTGTAGTAACTGAGTGGTTGAATCAATTTGAAAGGACTACTGCAATCTTACACAAACATATAAAATCTGGTGATTTAATGTACAAAGAAACCATCACTAAAGGTTTTGAAAATGCCCCGCAAGCATTGAGAGACGTGCTCAGTGGCAGAAATTTTGGCAAACAAATCATAGAAATTTAGGCTTTGGATGAGTTTAAGTTGTGCTAGATCATTATTTTGTACAAAAGTTAGGTTTACATTAGAAAATAAGTCATTAATATTAATAGAAATGTTTATTAAAAAGGGAGTTTTAGCACTTTTGCTTGGGCTCAGCTTTGCTTTACTCTCTAGTACAGAGCACCTTAATCATGCATCTGATCATCATGATGGAGATGTTCATCTATTTGAGTGTGAATATGCTGAGAACTTAAAAAAACCAAAACTCACACTTAATGAACATACAATTCCAACTTTTTCTGTAGAAGTTATTTACTTTTTAAATCTAAATATTCATACGACTCCACTTGAAAAGTACTTTAATAGCAGGGCTCCACCAAGCCTAAAGTCTTAACTAGCCAAACTACAATTTTAATTTTAAATGGAGGTATAAATGAAAAATTATTATTTAGCACTAATATTAAGTGCCTTACTAGCGATAAATATATACGCTGAAGAAGTGGAGGAGGTTGTTGTTACATCCTCTCTAACAAAACAAACAGTAAGTGATCTTGCAGATCCGCTTCATGTTGTAAGCGGTGAAGATGTTGCAACCGGAGGGGTTCAATCCTTAGGTGAAACTTTAGATGAACTTTTAGGTGTAAATACAGCAGATTTCGGTGCTGCAGTTGGTCAACCCGTAATTCGAGGCATGTCTGGTTCAAGAGTAAGAGTTCTTGAAAATGGTGTGGTTGTAAGAGACGTGGCAGCATTAGGCCCTGATCATATAAATGATGTTAATCTGTTGAACACACAACAAATCGAAGTTGTTAAAGGACCATCATCTTTACTTTATGCAAATGGTGGTACTGGTGGAGTGATAAATGTTGTAGATAACAGCATTGCTACCACAAACATTTCAGAACGTGTAATGAGCTTAGGTGTTGGAACTCAATCAGTTAATAATGGTGAAGCAGTAGATTTTAGCTATGAAAATACTATTTCAGGCTTCAATGTAACCTTTGCTGCTTCAGATTCCATGTTTGAAAATTATGAACTACCAGCTGGAGCTTTATATCCCGAAGAACATCATGATGACGTTCATGCTGACAGCGAAGAAGATCACGATGAGTCAAGTTTAGACATGCTGGCTAATTCAGATGTTGAAAATACCTACACAAAATTCGGTGTCTCAAAAGCTGGTGATTGGGGTTATTTAGGCTTTTCTTATTCTGATAACGAAGGCGTAATGGGTGTTCCATTTCACGTCGAAGCTCATGGTGATCATGATGATGATCATGTTGATAGTGAGGAAGAACATGATGAACACGAAGATGAAAGAATCTTTTCTCAAATTGATTCATATAAATTTGATCTTAAAGGTTCCTTCGTAACAAATGCTTACCCTCTTATTAATAAAGTTGATGTCTCGTTTAGGGATAGTGCTTATGAACATCTAGAAGGACACGCTGAGGAAGAAGGGCATCATGATGATGACCATTCTGAAAGTGAAGAAGACGGTCACGAGGAACCGACTCTATTTAAAACAAATGCTACTGAGTTTGGTTTAATCTTTGATGTAAGTGCTGGTGATTTAACTAGAAAAATTGTTTTTAATACAGCTGAGCAGGACTCATCTATTATAGGTGAAGAAGCTTTTGTGAGGCCTGTTTCAACTGAAGAAACAACTTTCGGTTATTTTGTTAGTAGGGATTTTGGCAACTATAGATACGATTTAGGTGTGAGAGCTGATGAGATTTCAAGATCTGGATCTGTTGCACATCATGATGATGATCATGCTGATGAAGAAGGAGAAATTGAAAACTATGATCAAGATGTCAGCACTTTGAGTGTAGCTTTTAATTTTGATCAAGATTTTTCAGAAAACTTAAGTGTAAACCTTGGATTATCCAGTTTTGAAAGAGCGCCAGATGTAGTCGAACTGTTCATGAATGTTCCCCACTTAGCAACTGGCAGATTTGAGGTAGGAAACCCTAACCTTGATACTGAAACATCTAACAATGTTGATGTCACATTTGATTATCAAAAAGATAATATGTACGCAACATTCGCTTACTATCAAAATAATGTCTCTAACTATATCTACCTAAAAGATGAAGAGCATGATGAAGACCATCATGATAGCGAAGGTGAAGAAGAGCATGAAGGTTTAATGCATGCTGATTTTGTTCAGGAAGACGCTTCTTTAGAAGGTTACGAATTTGAGGTTGGCTCTTCTTATGAACTTCCAAATGGAACGCTTGATCTTTCTTTTGGAAGAGATGTAGTTAAGGGTAAACTTGATGCTGGAGGCTACATTCCAAGAATGGCTCCTGCAAGAAATTTTTATTCAGCCGCATACAACAGCAATGGCTATACGTATTCTGCAGTCTTAAAAGAAGTTGCAGACCATGAAGATATTGCTGATGAAAATGAAACTATGACTGAAGGCTATAAGATGTTGAACTTTAAAGTTGCAAAAGAATATGAAATTCTCGGTGCAAGCTTAAAAGTTTCTGCCTTTGCGAATAATGTTCTTGACCAAGTAGCACGAAACTCAACTTCTTTTGTTAAAGATGCAGTGCCACTTCCAGGAAGAAATGTTGGTTTAAATTTCAGACTAACTTATTAATATTTATAGACAGGAAATAGATAATACTGTTTCCTGTCTAATTTATTGTCCCCAGCCATTCTTTAATAATTTTATTTGTCTTTTCAGGCTTTTCTCTGGCCATCCAATGCCCTGAGGCAACTTCTTTTTCAGTAAGCTTTGTGCATACCATTTTATTGTGAGTATTAAAGTTTTTAGTAAGGACGCTGTCATAAGTTGCTTGTATGAATAAGACAGGGCAATCAATTGTTGTAAATTGCCTCAACTCGTGAGCATACTCATCATTTAATTTACCATTTACATACCAAGAATTTGGTCCAAAGAATCCATTTTTCTCTAAAAAGTGGCCATAAGTAAATGCTTCATCTTCACTAATCAAAGCCTGATCTACAGGCACATCAGGAATTGAATGCAAGCCTTTAAAACCATAATGCTTAAACCAACCACCGTGCTTTCTGATAGATGCAGTCATTGATTTAGCCCCAATACCTGCATTAAAGCAACTCTTATATTCTTCTGAGGGCTTGGTGAAATTTAATTTAATCAATTTGTATGGATCTTCAGCCATCTGCCTACAAGCCAAGTCAAAATTTTCATAATAGAAATACATGTAATCCCACTGACCATATGGATATTCCTCTTTTGGGTAAAGTTTTCTATCTATATGATCTAAATAGCTGTCAGGATGACCACCCCAGCCAAATGGCACGCATAAACTAGCTATAGCCTCAACCCTCTCTTGATGATGTAGCCCTATATTCCAAACCACTAGTGAACCCCAGTCATGGCCAATCCAAATTGCTTTTTCTTTAGAAAAGCTTGTATGCAATTCAAGCATATCTGCAACAATTTCTTTTTGGCAGTAATCACTATGGTTCAAGTGGATGGTTGATCTACCATAACCGCGCATATCAGGTGCTATTACGCGATACCCAAGTTCAGCTAGATAGCTAATTTGTTTGATCCAACCTAAAGATAAGTCTGGCCATCCATGTATGAGATAAATCAAAGGATCGTCTTGGTTACCAGCTGCCAAATAGAACGTTTCATGTCTTGTTGTTTTAAAAAAGTGTTCAGTTATTTCCATAGCTTACTATTATATTCCTGATGCCAAGGTCCCTAGCTTAGCTACCACATATGCTTTTCTGTACATAAAAAAATTCTTAAAAATTTATCTTACAATATAATAATTAATCATGATTGATTTTTACTTTTCGTACCGTAGCCCATATTCGTATTTTATCTTGCCTCGTGTTATTGAATTGAAAAAAAAACATGGTGTTCAAATCAATTTTAAACTTGTTTACCCCCTAGCAATTCGGCAACCTAGTTTCTTTAAAGGTAAAAATTTTATTACCTATTTCTCTCATAAGATTCTTGATATGAGATCAGTGGCAAGGCAACAGGGAATGCCTTTTTTTATACCTAAGCCTGATCCTATAAAACAAAATATTTTTACAGGAAGGGTTAATGAGCATCAGCCTTATATTTTCGATTTATGTCATCTAGGTCAACAAGGTCATAACGAAGGCGTAGGGATTGAGCTTGCTTATGAACTTTCTAGCATGATATTTGGCACAAAAAAGGGTTGGAACGAGGAAGCTAACCTTGACAAAGCGTGCAAAAATGTAGGATTAGATTATGCAGAGCTTACAAAAAAATTAAAGATAAAAGAGCAAGAACTCATAGACCAAATAGAACAAAATCAACTTGATCAGAAAAAAGCAGGACATCATGGTGTACCAGGCTTAGTCTATAAAAATGAATATTATTTTGGACAAGACAAATTTGACGAATTTAAACAAGCTTTGATAAAAGACAATTTATTGAAAGCATGAACCAACAGATTCTAAATGAAGGCATAAAGCATCTCATCTGTGTTGAACCGAACTTTAAGCTTTTTGTACCAAGCCATCAGATTGAATTTTTTTTAAGACCGAGTGGCTTTAAAGGCGTTTGTGCACTCGTCATTGAACAACAAATCTCAGTTAAAGCAGCTCAGTCAATTAAAAATAGAGTCTTTAATTTAATGAGCGACGTAAATTCAAAAGAGTTTCTAAAATTAGATATAAACCTGCTTAGAGAGGCAGGCTTGAGTAGACCAAAAATTAATTATCTGACTGGAGTTGCTGAAAAAGAATGTGCTGGTCAATTTAATTTTGATGATCTGCAAAAAATGTCAGATGATGAAGCAAGAAAATCCTTAGAAAAAATGAAGGGAATTGGGTCCTGGACAGCTGATTGTTATCTAATGGCTTGTTTAGGTCGACAAGATATCTGGCCGGTTGGTGACATAGGTCTTCAAGAAGGAGTGCGTAGGTTAAAAAATCTGAAGGAGCGCCCTAATGTTGAGGATATGACTTCTTTAGCAAGAGATTGGCGTCCCTTCAGATCAGTAGCCGCAAATCTGTTATGGGCAGATTACGACTAATATGACTAATTTCTTTTAGTTCTTCTATTCTTTCGTTTTCTTTGTTCCAAGCGCTTTCGATCGCGCATCATTGGATCTTTCAATATGCGATCCAGCTTTTTTATTTTTTTTTCGTGTCTGAGGTTAATTTGATCTTGTGATGGAAGCTCAGTATTCAAAACTTTTTCTCGCATAGAGAAAAGACGTTCTAATTGTTTTCCTTCATATTTACCAGAATTAATTAAAAGATCTAAATCTGAAATTCTATTCTCTCTTTTAGCTTCAAGATCGGCGACTAAAAGAGGGCCTTTCAGTTTTGCTAAATCAAGTTTCATTTCAGCTACCCAAGCTGCTCTTTCTAAACCAGAACCAGAAGCACTTATCTCATTGAACGAGAGTAATGCTGTTAAAAGTAATAAATATTTCATTTCTTCCTAATTTTTTTGATACTTAACTACGTAATTAGTTCAAATATTTAAGAACATTATGAAAAATAGTTACGCACCGCTCTAAGGAAGCTAAGTCCGGAAATGTCGGAGCAAGCCTGATATTTTTTTTATCAGGATCGATCCCATACGGGAAACAAGACCCCATAGGAAGTAGTTTTAAACCAAGCTCTAGGCAGTTTTGCACGATTTGATCAGCATTACTTTTTGCCGAATCTATCGAATAAAAATACCCACCACTTGGTTTCTCGTAATCACAATAACCTTGATCTTTAAGTGGTTTTAAGATTTCATTAACAAGCTCAAACTTAGGTTTTATTATTTTCTTTAATTCGTTCATTTGCTGTTCAATACTAATTAATTCGAAATATCTGACATGCATACCCTGATTCATTTTGTTAGGGCCAGGTGTAATCGCATTTCTAAAGTCAATAAATTTTGATAAGTTTTCTTTTGAACTTGAAATAAATGAGATTCCGCTCCCAGCCAAAGTAATCTTTGACGTAGAGCCAACCTGAAATAAGTTATTCTCTAGACCAAACCTTGTAGCAACTTGATCTGCTGGTGTTTGCTGAATAGTATTATCGATATCATGACAAGCATAAGCATTATCCCAATATATAGAGAAATTTTCTTTGAACGGCACCAATAACTCGAACAAGTGTTGAACATTATTATCTGAAAAAGTATGTCCAGTTGGATTTGAGTGTCTTGGCACGCATACTATTCCATGAATATTGCTTTCCTTATCAAGAAGATCCTTAACGGCATTTAGGTCCGGCCCATCTTTTTGAAAAGGCACAGTGAGCATTTTAATACCAAAGTTTTCTAGTAGCTTGAAGTGTCGATCATAGCCTGGCACTGGGCAAATTATTTTACTTTCTGAATGGAGCTTTGAATTTTTAAAGCCCAAAAAAAATGCACAGCTAATTATTTGATGCATTAAGGTTAAGGAGGAGTTGTCCAAGGCATGAGTTTCATCAAAATTTGTTTTTAAAATTTCTGAACCTAACTTCCTGGCTGATGGTAAGCCCTCAGGACTACCATAGTTTCTTAAATCTATGTCATCCATCTCATAGGGTGTGCTCAATTGTGAATAGTATTTTTGTGTTATATCTAATTGCTCAGGTGCAGGCTTGCCCCGAGTTAAATCGTACACAGTATTACTATCTAACCAAGGGAGTTCTTGCTTAATATGTTCTAAAATATTCATCTATGGATTCAATAGTTGTAATTCTATCAATTTTTTCAGTAATTTCTTTAGGTGTAATCGCCTTTTTGATTAATGATCGTAAAGCGAGAGATGAAACGACTAAGCTTGGTGATGAATTAGAAAAGAGGATTTCAAGTTCTATTGAATCAATATATGAGAAAAGAGAAGAAGATTTTAAAAAAACTTCAAAAGAAAATATTGAGAATGTAATTGATCCATTTAAGAAAAGAATTAAAGAATTTGAAGAGGAAGTTCGAAAAAATACTACCCAACAACATGAATTTCATACCAAAACTAACGTGACGATTGACAGCTTAATTGAACAAACCAATCGGATCACAACTGATGCCAATAAATTAACAAAGGCATTATCAGGTGAAAGTAAAACTCAGGGTGATTATGGTGAATTTAAGCTTAAAATGTTGTTGGAAAACTCAGGTTTAGAAGAAAACATACATTACAAGCTTCAAAAAAGTTTTACGGTAAAGGCAGAAGGAGATGTCTCAAGAGAAATCCCTGATGCTGTAATTTACTTGCCTCAAAATAGGAATATTATTATTGATTCAAAATTTTCATTTACCGCATATAACGAATACTGCAATACGGATGTAAAAGAGGAGAAAGATAAACATGGTAAAAATTTAACTAAAAATATAAGAGACAGAATTAACGATTTGAGTTCAACAAAATACAACCAGATAGAGGAATTAAATACTCCAGATATTATTTTTATGTTCCTAGGTATAGATGACTCGTTAAGTGTGGCACTTAAACACGATCCTGAATTGGTCTCTTTTGCCGACAAAAAAAGAATTGCATTAGTTAGCCCTTCTATTTTACATATTTCAATCAAAATGGTGGAAAACTTATGGCGCCTTGATGGCCAAAGAGAAAGTGTAGTAAAAGTTTATGAGGAAGCTCAAAAATTAGTAGACAAATTACATGGTTTTACTGATGTGATGAATAGTTTAGGCACTTCCATTGCACAATCTCAAAAAAAATACGACGATGCACGAAATAAATTAATTGATGGCAAAGGTTCTATGTCATCAAGAATAGAAGGGTTGGTAAGCCTTGGTGCAAAAGAATCAAAAAAATTAACTGATGATAGCTGAATTCTTAATTTTTGCGATAGTAGGCATTATTACTGGAACAATGGCTGGCCTTTTCGGTGTAGGTGGTGGATTAATAATTGTTCCCGTTATGCACTTTATATTGACATCAAATGGCCTTGAAGAATCATTAGCAATACCTCTATCGATTGGTACTGCACTAGCTTGCATCATATTTACCTCGTCATCTGCAGCGTACTCGCATTATCAAAAAGGTTCCCTTTCTCTTAAAAGATTTTCTCAGCTTACTGTCGGAATATTAGTTGGAGCTGGTTTTGGTTCAAGCTTCGTAATAAACGTAGATTCTGAAATACTTAAAACAATGCTAGCAGTATTTGTATCGGTCATGGCCCTAAGATTGTTTATAAATATCAATATGCCTAAAGCAAAAAAAGAACCTAATTTCCTTTTCTTTAATTTATCGGGTGGGGTGATTGGCTACCTTTCTTCAATTTTTGGCATTGGTGGTGGGATTTTCAGTGTTCCATTGTTAAAGATAAGTGGAATGGAAATGAAAAAAGCAGTTGGAACTGGTGCTGCTTGTGCTTTTCCAATTGCTCTTTTATCTTCAACTTCCTACTTGCTGCTTGGTTTAAATACTACTGGTCTTCCAGAATATTCAATTGGATTTATTTATGTTCCAGGTTTAGTAGGAATAGTGATTTTTAGTTTCTTTTTTGCAAAATTAGGAACAAAATTAGCGCACAAGTTAAATGATAATTTCTTACAATTTATCTTTGCTGCTCATCTTGTACCTGTTGCAATTTATTGGTTTCTAAGATGATTAAATATCCAGAAATTGACCCAGTAGCATTATCAATACCTCTACCTGAATTTTTACATTCATTTTTAGGCACAGCCATAAATATACACTGGTATGGTTTGGCTTATGTCTTAGGCGCTTATCTGATTTATTTAAGAATGAGCGCAACAAGAGAAAAGTTTGGTATCAATGTCTCTAAAGAAGAGGTAAGTGATGTTGTATTTACTTATGGATTATTTTTTGGAGCCATAATTGGCGGAAGATTAGGGCACGTATTGTTTTATGATCTTCATATTCAATTACAAGATCCTTTATATTTCTTAAAGGTTTGGCAAGGTGGTATGTCGTTTCATGGCGGCTTGGTTGGTGTTATGAGCGCTATATGGTTTTACGCCAATAAGAAAAGTTTTTCTTTTTTCCAAGTAACTGATTGGATTGCTCCGCAGATCCCAATAGCGCTCTTTCTTGGACGAATCGCAAACTTTATCAATGCTGAATTATATGGAAGGACTACTGATGTTTCATGGGGCATGGTGTTCCCTACTGATCCTCTTGGTCTTGTAAGGCACCCATCACAGCTATATGAGGCATTTCTTGAAGGTGTATTGCTATTTTTATTTTTAAATTTTGTTATTTCCAAAAATAATAAGGTTGGCAGACATTCAGCGTATTTCCTGATCGGCTACGGAATTGCAAGATCAATAGTCGAATTTTATAAATCTCCTGATATGGTTTGGGGAAATGACTTTTTATTGCTCGGTTTTCTAACTCAAGGTCAATTATTATCCATACCTATGATAATATTAGGGATAGTCATACTTTCGAAAAATAAATGCAAGAATACCTAGATTTACTAAAAAAAGTTAAAAATTCTGGTCAACCAAAAGGCGATAGAACAGGCACAGGTACTCTATCAGTTTTTGGTTACCAAATGAGATTTGATCTACAAGAGTCTTTCCCTCTTTTAACAACAAAGAAAATTCATTTTAAGTCGGTTGCATACGAATTGCTTTGGTTTCTAAGAGGAGGAACCAATATAAAATACTTGAAAGATAATGGTGTATCAATTTGGGATGAATGGGCAGACGATAATGGAGAATTAGGCCCAGTTTATGGCAAACAATGGCGTAACTGGAAGGGGTCAAATGGTTTCCATGATCAAATAACAAGTGTTATTGATCAAATAAAAAATAATCCTAATAGTAGGAGACATATTGTAAGCGCGTGGAATGTTGCTGAGATACCAAGCATGGCTCTCGCTCCGTGCCACATTTTATTTCAATTTTATGTGCAAGATAACAAGCTTTCATGCCAGTTATACCAAAGAAGTGCTGATGTCTTTTTAGGCGTTCCTTTTAATATTGCATCTTATGCATTGCTTACTCATATGATTGCAAATGTTTGTAACTTAGAAGTCGGTGATTTTGTTCATACTTTAGGTGACGCTCATCTATATAATAACCATTTAGCGCAGGCTGATGAACAACTTTTAAGATCTCCACTTAAACCACCTCAAATAGAAGTTGCAAAAAAAAGCTCAATTGATGATTACGAATATGAAGATTTTGTATTAATTGATTATCAACATCATCCCCATATACCTGCACCAGTGGCAATATGATCTTATCTTCTTTAGTTGCAATGAATTCTGAAAGGTTGATTGGTGTAAATAATGATTTACCGTGGAAGTTAAGAGATGACCTTGAGCATTTTAAAAATTATTCCATGCATAAACCAATAATAATGGGGAGAAATACGTTTGAATCAATCGGAAGACCATTACCTAATAGAACAAATATTATAGTCTCAAGCAAATTAGAGAATATGGAAAACTGCTATATCTGCAAGACTTTAGATGAAGCAATCATGCTTGGGGAAAAATTTACCAATGACGAAATAATACTAATTGGTGGTTCCAAAATCTTTGCAGAGGGCATGCCAATAGTTAACAAACTAGTAATATCATGGGTAAGTGCTAATCAACTTAAGGGAGACGTTTATTTTCCTGAATTTAATATCAATGAATGGTTAGAAGTATCTTCAGAAAACTATGATCAATCTGATCACAATGAATACTCTTTCACAATTAAGGAATATGTTAGGAAATAGATTCTTTTCTTAAATTTAGATTTTTTACTCTTTCCTGCTCGTTATCTGTATATTTTAACCAAGCTCTTGCAGATTTTTTCACTGAATCTTTCTTACTGGCTGAAGCTTTCGTAAAAACATCTCTGGCTTCATTAAATCTTTCTAATTCGAATAAAGCTTGTCCGAGAGTCAGCTGAGCAAACCCTGGATTCTTAAGTTTGCCTTTCTTCAAACCTTGATTGATTGCTTCAATTGCTTTTTCAATCTCATCCTCTTGATAATATAAATTTCCAATAGCAATCAAAGCTTCACCATCGCTTGTAACTTTAGCTAATTTTTTGAAAACATCGATTGCTGCTTTTCTTTCTTGTGCTGCACGAAGAGCCCCAGCTAATATAGTTAAGTTTTGTTTGTCTTCGATCAATACTGGAGTAGCTTTAGCATCAAGTGCTTCCGGTGAGCCTGCTTTAACAAAAGCTGGACCATAAATATCTGTACAAACAAGTTCCTCTATAGCTATACCTTTATTATCTGTTTTTAAGTTCCCATCATCGTCTAAAACTTTACTCATCATACATTCTTGATCAACTACCCTTAGGCCTGGAACAGATGTCATCCCAGTTAATACTACTTCAGCAGCCCAGTATGGATTGCCAGAGGCCATTAACATTTGTGCGAGTGACTGAAACTCACCCTTCTTGTCTAATAATTGTTTTGTATAAGCTGTTTTTAACAATGCAGTATAGTCACGCTGTCTATCCAGATCGTTATACAAGCCAGCAAGATTTACAAAATATTTCTTTTTTGGATAAAGCTCTAATATTTCTTCGTAAAGCGGTACTTGCTCTTCTTTTAATTCGAGCTCACTCATAGAGGCAAGCAACAAGGAATACCAATTTTCTCTAAATCTTATTTGTTTCTCATCTGCTAGGCTTTTAGCTTTCAAAACATTATTAAATGCTTTTTGTTTACTTGCCAATATCTTAGATTTTGATGATTCTTTATCTGCAAGTAAATAATAAGCTTGACCTAGAAGTACGTACCCATCAGCTTTGACTTCGCCAGTATATTTGAACCATTTCAGCAGATAATCTACACCAGCTCTGTAATTAGACTCAGAAAGGTAAAGCTGGGCAAGAACATAATAAGCCTCAACCCTTAATTTTTCGGTTGTATCTTCCTCATTGACAACATTTATGTAATTCTTAATGGCATCAGAAATTTTATCCTGATAAGCCAGATTGTAATAAGACTGGTAATAGTAGTACATTGACCGGTCGTAACTTTTTAACGAAGCTAGCCTTGGTTTTAGGTCATCTAATTCTTTTTGACCATTTGCTATAGCTCTTTTAATTTCAATGTCTTTTGCATTTGCCTCTTTCTCTTTCTTGTCTTTTTTAAGAAGTGCTTTTTCTTGCTCTAATATCCCAGCTTCATCAAGAGACTCTAAAACTTTTTGCATTTTTCTTGCAACGGAAGGCGTCATTACTTTTGCTCTTTTTTTGGAATTAAGTTCTTTTACCCATGCCTCAGAGGCTAGTTCAGGCAACCCATAACTTGGTTCTGGAACCTTAGAGTCGACGTTATAAGAAAATATTAATAACAGAAAAAATAAATATCGCATTAGCCTTGCTCCAATTCAAAAGAAAATTTGTGTGGAACATCGCTTACTGCAACAGCTCTTCCGTCTCTTATAGTTGGTTTATATTTTAATTTAGATGCAGCTCTTATCGTTGCAGAATTGAACATTGTACATTCTCTAAAAGTACCTTCTCGATTTGCACCTGAGCGGCACATACCTTCAATTACATAGGGTTCTTCGATTGTTCCAGATTCGGTAATTGTGAAAGCCACAATAACGTAACCTTCCATGTTTCTTTCTTGGGCTCTTCGTGGGTAAATCGGTTGGACCTTAAATAAAGGAATGTAATCACCATCTCTAAATAAGGCACCTGTACCTTGTGAGAAGTTTATATCTGGTTTTGATTGGGCAGCGCTGACGGCAATTGGAGTTACATCTAGTTGAGGTGGCGCTATATCAGGTGGAGCTATCTCAGGCTCTTCTGGTGGCTCAACTTCTTCAGAGGTTATCGTTTCAATATCTCTATCTGGCATGATTACATCGCCGACTTTTCTTGCTTTAACTACATCACCAGTATCACCAGAGCTAACTAAAAGAACCATAAATACAAATAGTGAGAAGACCACTAATGGTGCCATTGCTAAAAATGTATATTTTTTTGTATCTGCCATGGTTTAGTTTGGTTCAGCTGCTAATGAAATATCAAAAACTCCTGCATCTCTAGCACCATCCATTACTTGAATGATAGCGTCGGCACTAGCAGTTTCATCAGCTTGTATTACCACAGTACCCTGCGGATTATCAGCTAACAATTTAAGAACATTAGCTTTTACTTGTCTGACATCAATTCTTCTACCATCCATATAAATTTCGTCGTTTCCACCAACTGCAATTAATATTGCAGCATTCTCCTGGATTTCAGATGTATCTGAGTCTGGTCTGTTTACCTCTAAACCAGGTTCTTTAATGAAATTAGCAGTTACAATAAAAAATATAAGCATGATGAATACTACATCAAGCATAGGTGTTAAATTAATTTCACTTTCTTCTTCTCTTGCTGCAGATGATATTGCGCTTCTTCTCATTTCTTAGCTCCTTGTTTACTGTGTCCTGAGACATATTTTCCCATTAACAACTCATTTGATTCAACTTGATTTTTAACCCAGATCATTGCAAGCACTCCTGATAATGCTGAAACCATTCCTGCCATTGTTGGTAATGTAGCTTTTGAAACACCGCCAGCCATAGATCTTGCATCGCCACCACCATTAAAAGCCATAACCTGGAAAACTTCTATCATGCCTGTAACTGTTCCCATTAACCCAAATAATGGACATAAAGCGATACATACTTGTATTAATTGTACGTTTCTATTAATTGCAATTTTTCCTTCTGAAACTAATCGACCTTTGGCCATGTATTTATGCCAAGGCGTTTTAAAACTCATTGCTAAATATCTTTCATTTACAGATGAGGCAAATTCTTTATGAACAAAAAGAAAGTAGTAAATTCTTTCAAATATTAAAGCCCACATAAAAGTAACAAGTAATGCAATGTACCATAACACTGGCCCACCCGACTCCATAAAGTCACGTAGAGATATATAAAGCTCAGTAAGCCAGATCATAATTATTTAGCTTTTTCAGCTACTATACCTGTAGCTTGTTCCTCTAAGACGTCAACAACTGATCTTGCAGAAGATTGCAAAAATGAATGCGCTAATGTTGTAGGTATCGCCACAACAAGGCCCAACACAGTAGTAACTAATGCCTGTGAAATTCCACCAGCCATAATTTTAGGATCACCTGTACCAAATAATGTTATTTGTTGGAAGGTAACAATCATACCTGTAACTGTTCCGAGCAATCCAGCTAGTGGCGCAACAACCGAAACAATTTTTACAAAACTTATACCTCTTTCTATCGGAGGTCTTTCTTTCATAATTTCTTCTGCTAACTTCAGTTCAAGCCGGTCAATATTTTCTTTCATATAAGACTCGCCTACTTTAAGCACCCTACCAAGAGGATTATTTTCCTTCGGCGAACCTAGGTTTTTCTGTTGCTCTGCAACTTCTCTTCCCATCATCCATAGCATCACATATTTATATATTGCAAATAGAAGGGTAATGCCACCAATTGCAAGAATAATATAACCAATTATTCCCCCTTGATTGATTCGTTCTCCTAGGGATGGGTTTTGAACAAGATTAGCTAGTAGCGCCCCTCCTGAAGGTCCACTTGGATCAACTGAAAAGCTTACATAACCATTTGATGCATCAGCATTTGACACTCTTCCAGCAGAACTTGTATATCTTCCTGCAGGCTGCCTTGCCAAAAATTGATACTGTCCTTTAGTAGGCACATACTCTAAGTAATTATTACCACATACAGCGTTATAAACACCTATTCTGACAACGTCACACTCAGTTTGAGTACCATCAACATTAATAACTGTTGCTGTAAAACGACTCACTTCACCAGTAGCTTTCATTTCACGCATTATTTCATACCAAACCCTTTCAATTTCTTCAATTGTTGGCAATTCAGTAGATTCACCCATTTTTTGTGTAAGATCACCCAAGAATTTTTCTCTTTCTTTTCCGAATTCTGCTGCTGTCAATGAAGATTCAAATGTTACTCTTGAATCAGTAGTGATACTTTGCATATGTCCAAATAATTCATTAAGAGAACCAAGTTGTTTTAAATATGCTTCTTCTGCGATCCTTAGCTTTTCCTGATTTTTTCTAAATTCCTCTTCTAGCTGATCAGCAATTCTTTCCTGTCTTGCCAATTCTCTTTGTTCAGCTTTAAGTATTTGGTCCTGTTGATCCCTTGCGGCTTTGAATTCTTCCTCTCGTTTAGTATTTTCACTTTGCTCTTTTGATTTACCCTCTTTCACAAGCTCTAATAATTTATCAAGATTAGTTGGTGCTTCAACATCAGCTTCTTGCGCGAAAATGTACGAAGAAAAAATTAATAAACTAAATAATAATATTTTTAATAATTTCATTATTCTTCCTCCTCAAATTTTACGGGTAATGGCAGAAGATCTAACGGCGCAGTTTTATTTGCCATTCTTATTCCGTCTCTAACAGGGATTCTGTAACCACTTACTTCTTCCCAATCACTCCCATTCCAGATGCCCGCTTCACTTTGATCTTTTAGCTGATACATCAAAGCAAGTCTTCCAATTCTTAAAATGTTAACTACCTTCTCTTCACCATCTAAAACGATTGCATCTTCGTAAGTTTCAATTGTTCTACCATACTCTCTCTCTATATTGTAAGCTTCGAGCACCTGTCTTACCTGTTCTGAAGCAGTAACTTTTGGATCTGAAAGGGTATTTCTTACCTGATTGATACGTTTGTATCGTTCATCCAAAGAAAACGGAGCGTCAAGTGAAACAAATTGCTCCAAGCTATTTGCCATCCTCTCCATCAAAGGTGGAATCTGTCTTTGAATTACGACAACCTGCTTTGTTTGTTCCGCTAGGGTAACAAGCCTTTCTTCTTGTGCTTTGATTTGCTGTCTTTTTTGTTCATTATAAATTTTTAAGCCTTCAACCTGCTTGACCACAACTTTCCACTCAGCTAATAGTGAATCTTTTTCTGTCGATAAGTTGTCAACTTTTTCTTGAGAAGTTTCAGATAGAGAAATATTTGATTGATTCTCCTCCAAAATCTGATCTATATCAGTTCCATCTGCTGAAGCAAATATTGCTAATATGTATAGTAAAAATACGTATCTTTTCATGATCTTTTACCCTTATATAAAAACTTGATCGTTAAAATTATCAAATTACTGCTATTTTACAACTATTTTTTAAGGAAAAACCGCATTTTAAAACAGTTTTGGGAAGAATACAGGCGTATTTCTTTTGTATTCTTGATATTCGGCGTTATCGCCCCATTTTTTGTTTGATCTATCTTCAAGCATTCTGACTCCACTTACATAGTAAATTAGGAGAAATCCGAATACTGGAGAAATTAAAGAAACATATTGTAAGCCTGACATAACTGGTACTGCCATTACAGAAATGCCTAACCACAATACAATCTCGCCAAAATAATTAGGGTGTCTTGATGCATTCCATAACCCACCAGTAATAAACTTTCCTTCGTTTGTTGGGTCAGCTTTGAATTTAGTTTTTTGATGATCAGCCAATACCTCAAATCCAAATCCAAAAATCCAAAGGGCTAAACCAAGCCAACCAACTAAACCCATCTCAACAGTAGTAATTACTGTAAGTGCAACCAAAGCAGATAGTGATTGTATAAATACCCAAGCTGCTGAAAGAGTCCATGTCATTAGAAGCTGAGTGAAGCTAGGTAAGATTTTTTTAAATCTCTTATCGTGCCCATCCTTAAGAACTCGCCAAAACAAAAAGCTACCAAGCCTAATCGTCCAAATCATAATACAGCCGTAAATTAGCAAAGATCTCAGGTCTAAAATTTCATGAACAGAGGTTTTTTTTATAAAAACTACAAATGATAAAACCGTAATATATGTGAGACTACCAGTTAAATCATAAAATTTTTCAGTTTGAAAAATGTAAGAGGGAACAAAAAGAATCCAATGAATTGCAAAAGAAATAGCCATAGCTATCATAATGAGTGACAGACCATCTGCTTCTATAGTCCCGACAGAAACTGTTATAGCCAGCAAATAACAAATTAAAAAAGTGACCGCTGAGATAGCAAGAAATACTAAAGGTTGTAAAATAGTCTTAGCCATAATTTGCTTTTAATATAAGTATCATACAAGAAAAAGCACGGTGTGACATAAAATGAAATATTCAACTAATCAATTTAAAGCTGGTCTCAAAGTTCTCATTGAAAATGAACCCTGTTCAATTCTTTCTTATGAATTTCATAAACCCGGAAAGGGTCAAGCTGTAATGCGAACTAAACTTTATAATTTAAGAACACAAAAAGTATGGGAGAGAACTTTTAAATCAGGAGAATCCGTTGAAAGTGCAGATGTTGTAGAAAAAGACTTTCAGTTTTTATATAAAGAAGGACAAAACTATGTTTTCATGGATAAAGATACCTACGAACAAATTGAAATATCAGCAAGTAAGATAGAAACAATTAAGCTTTGGTTGGATGGAGAAGAGGAGTGCAAGATTCTTTTTTGGGACGGAGATGTTTTAAATGTTGAACTGCCTACATTTGTAACTAAAGCTATTTTAGAGACAGAGCCAGGCCTAAAAGGAGACACAGTCTCGAACACTCTAAAGCCAGCAAAACTCTCATCAGGTATAGAGGTGCAAGTACCAATTTTTATAAATCAAGGTGAACGAATTAAAATTGATACTAGAGATTTTACATATGTAGGAAGAAGTAAAGAATGATATTAATTGAGTTAAATCAGCTGCTAAAAG
This sequence comes from Gammaproteobacteria bacterium TMED112, assembly GCA_002170245.2. GTDB lineage: Bacteria > Pseudomonadota > Gammaproteobacteria > Magnimaribacterales > TMED112 > TMED112. The sequence continues at coordinate 36,624 of NHFN02000014.1, read as the reverse complement.
AAATAGTAAATAAAGTTGCTGCCGAAAATAATGTAAAGCTCGATAAAAAACTTCTAGCACAGGTTGAATTTGAAATTAGTTCTGAAAGTGCTAGAGGCGACTATGCAACAAGCTGTTGCCTCAAGCTGGCAAAACAATTTAATAAGAAACCTTTTGAGATTGCTGAAGTCATTGTTAGTAATTTTAACGAAAAAAAAATTGCAGATATAAAAATAGAGGGGCCGGGTTTTATTAATGTGTTTATTTCAGCTGAAGCAAAGAGTGCATTGCTTAAAGACATAATTATTCAAGGAGATAGTTGGGGCTTAACCAAGGATTTTTCAGGAAAAATATTATTAGAATTTGTTTCTTCTAACCCAACAGGGCCATTACATGTTGGGCATGGAAGAGGAGCAGTACTAGGCATGGCCATTGCCAACCTTTTGGAAAATATCGGTTATGAAGTAACAAAGGAATACTATGTGAATGATGCTGGAAGACAAATTTCAATTCTTACTAGTAGTGTACTTTTAAATGCATATGTGAAAAATTTTGAACCTGATGGCACCTATGAGGGCGAATATATTAAAGAACTTGGAGAAAGATTTAAGTCAATGTTTGGAGAACTTGATGAAAAAATTGATTTTGGACCTCTGGATGAGGACAAAGACATTAGGTTGGATACTATTTCTGTGTATTTTAAAAGTAAGTTTAGTGTAGCATGGCAGGAAGCTAAAAAATTTTCTGTTAGTCAAATATTAAGTCTTATTAAAGAAGATCTTCATAAATTTAATATAGTTCATGAACATTGGTTTAATGAAAGTTCTCTGGGTACAGTTGAAGATAATAAATCTGATTTATCGAAATCTCTTATAGCAATAAAAGATGGGGGGTATACATACTCAAAAGATGGGGCTGAATGGTTTAAAACCACAGAATTTGGTGACGATAAAGATAGAGTATTATTGCGTGAAAATAAAGAACCTACTTATTATTTAACAGATGTTGGCTATCACAAAAACAAAATTGATAGAAATTTCGATTCCTACATAAATATATTTGGTGCCGATCACCACGGATATATTCCTAGGCTAACAGCTGCTTTTGATGTCATGAAAAAAGAACATCAAAATTTAGAATTCTTACTATACCAATTGGTTAATTTATATGAAGACGGGTTTAAGAAAACTATGTCAACCAGAAGGGGAGAATACTTCTCTTTAAATGACTTGAGAAAGGATCTTGGTCCAGATGTCATAAAGTTTTTCTTTTTAGAAAAGAAGTCAGATCATCCAATAGATTTTGATATGGATTTAGCAAAAGACGAAAGCAAGAATAATCCATATTTTTATGCACAATATGCTTATGTAAGGTGTTGTTCTATTCTAGCAAAATCATCCTTTAATCCTGAGACTGATATAGATCTTAAGGAAATAGAAAATTGTTACGAGATTATTTCAAAAGCTATTAATTACCCACTGATCTTAAAAGAATACGCTCTAGAGAGATCCCCTCATTCATTAGTCCATTTCATAAAAGACTTTTCAGCAACCTTTCACTCATTCTATGAACAGAATCCGGTTTTAACTGAGAATAAAATTACTTCTAATTCAAGACTTTTAATTACAAGTATCACTAAACTAATACTCAAAAATAGTTTTAGAATCTTAAATGTTAAGCCATTAGAAAAAATGTAATATGTCGAACTTTTCTTTTAAAAACAAGAAGTTTCCAATTAAATTAGTTCCAACTTTTCTTCTTACAGTTGCTGTTTCATTTTTAATGTCGTTTTTTTCAATTATTTTTTTGCAAGATAGTAAACAATTTTTAGATTTGAAAAATTATGACGTTGAAGATATCGAGTATGAGTTTCAAACCCTCTTGGAAAACAGTTCCTTTGATGAACTGATAATAATTGATGAAGTCGAACAGGAAGAATGTGAATATTTTGCCCAATCTGGAAGTTTTAGAACGTTTGCCGCAGCATCTAGCCAATTAGAGGAACTCAAAAAAATTGGGTACAGTACTGTAATCGAAAATGTGGCCAGTCAAAATGGATTTAACTACAAGGTGGTCATAGGGCCATTTTCTAACAGATCGCAAACAAATAATGCTAGAGAAAATCTTAGAAGACTTAACATGGATTCTCTAGAGATTAAAAGCTGTATTAAATTCACCAATGAATCTACATAAATTTCACAAAATTTCAAAAAACTTAGAATCGCACCAAAAGCTGATTGCTGTCTCAAAGGGGCAAAGTGAAGAAAAAATTAGACTCCTTTATGAAACAGGTCAAAGAGACTTTGGTGAAAATTTCTTACAAGAGCTCAAAGGGAAAAAAAATGCTTTACCTGAGGATATTAACTGGCATTTTTTAGGAAACATTCAAAGTAATAAGGTAAAAGAGATAGTAGAGTGCTCAGATTTAATTCACTCAATTGGCAGAATCAAGATTTTAAATAAAATTTTAAATCTTCAATCTAGCAAGAATATCGAAATCTTATTACAGCTTAAACTAGGGAAAGAAGAAACTAAATCAGGTTTTAGTGAAGATGAAATATATGAAATTATGACGAATAATAAGTTTGAAAATATAACAGTGAAGGGGTTAATGGTTATTGCTGAAGGTAGTATTGAGAGCGAAAAATTAATAGAACAATTTTTACATGCTAAAAATATTTTTATGAAAATAAAAACAATGAATAAAGATGTTGAATATCTTTCAATGGGGATGTCTAATGATTATGAATTAGCTTTATCCTCTGGCAGTAATATGATTAGAATTGGTACATCAATTTTTGGAGCAAGAAGTTAAATGGTCGACTCTACAGTAATGTTTGGCATGTTATTAACAATAAAGGAAATTGTTGTTTATTTGATATTAGTTTTGTTTCTAATTGATCTTGCAAAAGCTGATTCCTTCAACAAGATAGCAAGAATTATGAAGATCCTTCTTTTTCCATTATTGTTAATATTCAATGTGCACTACAAAAAAATAAATATTGGTCTTTTGTTTGCTGCATTACTAATCAATTTCATATCCTTCTACGTCTTGCTGCCAGGATATGACTTTGCTACTGTGCTTAACTTCTCAATTTTTCAAACGGCTAAAATGTTAATCGGTCTCTTAAAGTTCGTAGTTATTCTAGGTGTTATATTGAGTTGGTTTTATGCTTTTGGAGCAAACTTTTATAATTCAGCTACAACGTTAATTCAAGAAGTCTATGAAACGACTGTATCAATTTTTAGAAATATTATACCGCCCACATCTGGGTTCGATCTATCACCACTAATTGCTTTTTTTGTGTTTCAGTTAGCAGAAAGAGTGCTTGACATCTTGATGTTTGAATACATGGTTTAGACCTTAGTTAAAACATACCTTTTTATTTCATGGCCCTTTTCTAAAGCTTTTTTGTGAAAAGTTGAAACTTCATACGAAATTTCAAAACTATCAATTTTTTTAAATAACTTTTGTTCATTCAAAACTGTTTTAATGTGTTCTTGGTAAATTTTTGAATCTGTAATTATCTCAATTTTTCCTGTATTGGTAATTTTTTGCTCTAAGATCTGCAAAAAATTTGGAGAAATTAGCCTTCTTTTTATATGCTTTTTTTTGGGCCAAGGATCAGGGAAATGAATTCTAATAAATGAAGCTTTATAGCCTATTAGCTCAAAAAATTCCCTTGCATCTCCATTATATAAAAATAAATTTTCTGGTCTTTCTTGCTCATAAAATTCTACAGCTCTAGCAAACCCTTTTTTATATGGTTCTATACCAATGAAGCAATATTCTTTATTAATAAGAATATCTTGTGTGAAAGATTGCGCGTCTCCAAACCCAATATCAATTACTATTGGACAGGTTGTCTTTGGTCGAACTTCAGGGTTGATCAAACAAGCGGATTTAAGATTTAAAAATTTTTTATTGGTGGAAGAAATCCTCCCAGCCCTGGAACTAAATGTTTTAATCACTAAGGCAATTATTGCATTTTAATTTAGATATATTAATTCCAAATAAACTTAAACGTTTACTAAAGATGTCTTTAGTTTTTTGAAAGCTGAAGCTTCTATTTGTCTGATCCTCTCAGCTGAAACAGAATACTTATTGGCTAATTCATTAAGTGTTAGTTTGTTATCATCAAGCCATCTTGCTCTGATAATATCTTGAGCTCTTCTGTCCAACCCAGAAATATTTTTCATTAACGCGCCATGGTTGACGCTCTCATAGTTTTGTTTTTCAACTATTTGTTCTGGACTGAATGAATGATCTTCAAGATATTGGCTTGGTGAAAATGCTTTTTCATCATCTTCATCATCACAAGGCATGTCAAAAGCTGAATCAGCAGAATTTAATCTATTTTCCATATGCATTACTTCTTTGTATGAAACGTCTAGATCTGCTGCTATTTGTTTGGCTTCTTTGTCAGATAACCAGCCAGTACTTTTCTTTTTACTTCTAAGATTAAAAAAGAGTTTTCTTTGGGCTTTTGTAGTTGCAATTTTTACAATTCTCCAATTTTTAAGTATAAATTCATGAATCTCTGCTTTGATCCAATGTACTCCAAACGAAACAAGTCGAACACCTTTGTCAGGATCAAATTTCTTAACTGCTTTAAGTAATCCAAGGTTACCTTCTTGAATAATATCTGCCAATGGCAGACCATAGCCCGCGTATGATTTTGCTATGTGAACTACAAATCTTAAATGTGAAATGACTAATTTGTGGGCCAACTTAACATCTTCTGTTTCATAGAACTCTCGGGTGAGTTCGAGCTCCTCCTCTCTACTGAGAACAGGAATTGAGTAGACCTGAGAGAGATATTTATCAATATCTGAGCCAGGATTTGCTAATGCTATTGCGTAACTCATAATAATTTAATATAACATATTATAACCATTGTTTATCTTTAAACAAACGGATGGCTATATTAGCACTAAATTTGTGATTATTTCAACAATTTTTGACATTGCTTTGATGTGAAAGTTAATTAAAATAAACAGCTTGTTATGAACAAATCTGAAAAGCTCAAAAAAATTCGTGACGGACTAGTTCTGCTGAGCAGAGAAAGAGAGGTTGTTCTTTCTTTCCACGAAACATTTCATATGGTAGATGAGTTGCTTGAAATTGTTGATGGTCTAATTGAACAGGAATCTAAGAGCTAACAAAAGTGAAACAGTTATTACTTAATTCTTTAAACCTAAAACCAATACTCGAGAATTCTTCAATCCCGTCTGTGGACTCAATCTGATTTTCTATAAGAAATCTTGCCATTTCTCCTCTTGCACGTTTCGCTACCACTCCAACGACCCTTTCCTTTCCACCAGTTAATGACAAAAATCTGAAATTGACAGTTTTTTCGCTATTTACATATTTAGATATGGCAGAAAAATACTCCTGCGAGGCTAAATTAAATAAGAGAGAGTCTTCAAGCTCATTATTAATTTTTTTTGCTATCTTATCGCCCCAGAATTCATATAAATTTTTAGAACCATCAAAATTATGTTTTGTGCCCATCTCTAATCTGTATGGACTCATTTCATCAGATGGTCTTAATAAACCATAAATACCGGACAAGATTTTTAAATTTTTGTTCATGTAATTAGTTTGTACATCATTAAATTTACCAGCATTAAGGTGTTTGAAAACATCACCTTCAAACTGAAAAATTGCTCTTTTTTCAGAACCCATATTTTTATTCCAATTTTTGAATCTATCTAAATTTAATTCTGCTATCCCATCGCTTACTTTCATCAATGAGCCAATCTCTTCAGAACTCATAAGCGCTAATTCGTTAGCTAATGAATCAGCTTCTTTTTTAAAGAAGGGAGTAGTTGGTTTTAAAGCACTATCTCTAACATTTTCTGTCAATCTTTTTGCTGGTGAAATAACTATCATATTTTTATGCCTGCGTTGTTAAAATCTAAAGCTCGCTCTGCTCTATAGCTTGATCTTGCCATAGGGCTTGAGATTACTTCTAGAAAACCATATTTTAGACCTACTTTTCTATAAAGATCAAACTCTTCAGGTGTAACCCACCTATCGATAGGATGATGGTTTAATGTAGGTCTCAAGTACTGTCCCAAAGTAACAATATCAACATCATGTTTTCTTAAGTCTTCAAAAGTCTGATATATTTCTTTTTCTTTTTCACCCATACCCAAAATAATACTGGATTTAGTAATCATTTCAGGATTAATTTCCTTAGCCGTTTTTAAAACTTTTAGGGTTTTTTGATATCCAGCTCTTGGATCCCTAATAGGATGCGTAAGTCTTTCTACAGTTTCAATATTTTGTGCAAATACTTTGATTGGCGAATTCACAACTTTTTTTATCGAATCATATATGCCATTAAAATCAGAAGTTAGAACTTCTACTTCCGTTTCAGGACTTAGTTCTTTTATAGCCTCAACAGTATTAGCAAAGTGTTGAGCACCTCCGTCAGAAATATCATCTCTATTTACACAGGTTAAAACTATGTATTTAAGATTCATTAAATTTATAGTTTCTGCAATTTTTCTGGGTTCATTTTTATCAAGCCATCCTTTTGGATTACCTGTGTTAACTGAACAGAATTGGCACGCCCTTGTGCATGTATCACCCATAAGCATAAAAGTAGCCGTACCTCTTGACCAACATTCCGATAAATTTGGACACTTGGCCTCTTCACAAACTGTACTGAGATTTAAATTCTTAACTTTACTTTTTATCAAACTGTAATTTTGGTTAACCTGGTTAGCAGTCATCCTTATCCAGCTTGGTTTTTTTTCTCTTTCAACTGTTGAGTAAGTGTTGCTTTTCATACCATCTTTAATCGATCGTACACCTGCAAAATTCGTGATCTTTACTGTTGGTATTAAATCTTTCATCTAGTTAGCATTTGTCGAAAATTATTTAAAAGTTCTTTTTTAAAGGTATCAACATTAATATTTATGTAATCTATAAGATTACAAGTCTCAACATCTAATCCGCAAGGTTTTATTGAATTAAACATATCTAAATCAGTTTTTAGGTTGATACTTAAACCATGATACGAATAATTCTTTTTTATTCTCATCCCAATTGAAGCAACTTTTTGATTGTTAATAAATATTCCAGGATCACGAGCACTAATATTATGTTTTAGATCATATGATGCTAAAACCAAAGACGCAGTTTCTAAGATTTTTTTTGTAAGCTCTGTTGGAGGAAACGGTAGTTTCTTCATATTTAATATGAAGTAGATTACTAACTGGCCTGGAGCATGAAAGGTTGTCTTGCCCCCTCTATCTGTCTTTATATATGGTGGAGTTTTTAATGTATCTTCAGTTATTTCCTTTTCACTAATACCAATAGTGAAGACAGGAAAATGTTCAAGCAACCAAATTGAATGAAAATCAGGTTGGGATTCAATCAACTGCATCATGGCATCATATGTTTTTGAATAATCTACTACTCCAAGTTCTTTAAATTGAATTTTTGTCATAGTTTTTTAAGGTTGGCGTATGACATAACAAGCCATTTAGTCCCAACAGTATCAAAGTGGATCTGTATTCGGGCTGAGTCTCCTTGACCCTCAATGCTTAGTATGACACCCTCTCCAAAACTGTTATGAAATACTCTATCACCAAGAGCATATTCGCTTCCATCTTGTTCTAATTTTTCTGAAACACTTGACCCATAAAATGAATTTTTATAAGTTTGTTTAGGTCTGACAAATTCTAAACATTCTTGAGGAATTTCATTAATAAATCTTGAGGGAGGATTATATGAATCTTGCCCATAGAGTCGCCTAAATTCTGTATATGTTAAAAATAATTTACTTCTTGCTCTTGTTATTCCCACATAACACAAGCGCCGTTCCTCCTCTAGCTCATTAATGTTGTCCATTGATCGAGAATGAGGAAAAAGCGACTCCTCCATACCCACTAAAAAAACGTATTTATACTCCAATCCTTTTGCCGAATGCATTGTCATTAGCTGAACCGCATCATCTGTTTTTGATGCTTGGGTATCTCCCATATCAAGTGAGACTGAACTTAGAAAAGCTGCAATGAAAGAATCGTACTCTGATAGATCCTCATTTTTATTGATTATTTCGAAGGACTTAACTGCCGAAATTAATTCGTTAATATTTTCAATTCTTATTCGGCCTTTTTCTCCTTTTTCTTTCATGTGGTGTTCTATTAATCCACTTTGATTAATTACTTTCTCTACAAACTCATCCGATGGTAATTCATGTATTGTTTCAGCACATGTTTCTATGAAATCACAAAATGATTCTAATGCTTTTGCCGCTTTACCCCTCAATACATCATCTTTAACCACACCTTTGCATGACTGAAATAAAGATAGATTATTTTCCTGGGCATATGTTCGAATCAATTCAAGGGTTTTTTCACCTATCCCTCGTGTCGGTGCGCCTATTGAGCGTTCAAAAGCAGCATTATCATTTCTGTTAACTATTAACCTTAGATAAGCCAGAACATTCTTAATCTCAAGCCTTTCATAAAATCGAACGCCGCCATATATAACATAAGGCAGGTTTTGTCTTAGTAAATATTCTTCAATAGTTCGAGACTGTGCATTTGATCTGTATAAGACAGCTATATCTTTATAGTAGTCTCCGCCTGAAAATATTTTATGTACATTTTCTGCAACATAGTTTGCTTCTTCTTGCTCATTATAGGCTTCATAAACTTCGATGCATTCTCCTTCATTTCCTTCAGTCCACAGCTTTTTACCCAATCTATTAGAATTCTTTCCAATAACAGCATTTGCTGCATTCAAAATCTTTTGTGTGGAGCGGTAATTTTGTTCAAGCCTTACAATTGAAGTTTCTTTTTCCTTTGAAAACTTATTAATGTTTTCAATCTTTGCTCCCCTCCATCCATAAATAGATTGATCATCATCACCTACTGCGGTAACAGTTGTATTGGCTCCAGTTAAGTTACTAATCCATTTAAATTGAATTTCATTTGTATCCTGAAACTCATCAATCAAAATATTTTTAAATTTATTACCGTACAGTTCTTTAACCTTTGGGTTATCTCTAATTAACTCATATGATCTCAAGATTAACTCAGCAAAATCTATTAAATTTTCCCTTTGCATGTACCTTTCATAATGAGAGTATATTTTTTTCAGAGTTTCAAGATTAAAATCACCTTTATCATCAACGTCTTTTGATCTCAGGGCTTCATCTTTCCAGTTATTAATTTGCCATCTAACTTTTTCAGCAGGCCATTGATCTTCATCAATATCTAATTCTTTTAAATTTCTCTTAATTACTCGTAACTGATCGTCACTATCAAGAATACTAAAGTCTTTTTCCAGTCCAGCTTCTTTGTAATGTCTTCTAAGCAATCTATTTGATATTGAATGGAATGTCCCACACCACATTTCAGGTACTGGCTGATCTAAGATTTGTTCAATTCTTCCTGTCATTTCGTTTGCAGCTTTGTTAGTAAAAGTAACAGAGAGAATACTGTGTGTAGAATTAGACAAAGCTTTAATAAGCCATGCAATTCTGTGAACAAGCACTTTAGTTTTACCTGAGCCTGCGCCTGCAAGAACTAAAAGTTTTTGTGATTCTGAAGTTACTGCTTGGCGCTGAGCATCATTAAGATCGTCAAGGATATAGGATACATCCATTGATTAGACAAACTTATTTTCCCTGAACCAAAGATTGAAGGCATATTTTTGCCCTCCAGTTACAGGTCTTCCTGCATGCAATGACAATGGATGGACTTTCGTTGTTCCTGGCAATACATTTTTCCACACTAATATTGATCCTTTTTTTGGTGCAACAGAAATATTTAAGTCCTTAAATTCAGTTGCTCCTCCTTCTTCAACATCATTTAGATAAGCAATGGCTGTATATATTCTTTGGCCACCTCTTTTTAAGTGTTTCCTGCCTTCTTCTGTTTCGTCATTAAATGCATCATGATGATCGTTATATTGAGTTCCGCCTGTGTAATAAACTACCTGATAAGATTCAGCATTTTTTAAAGGAAAGCCTACTAAGTCTGCAATTCGTTGGCCAACTTCTAGTGTGGTTGAAGAATGACTGTGAGGTAACCAACAGTTACTTCCTGTTCGGTTTTTATGATAGATACCGTCCTTGCCGCCAATTGTTTTAGCTCTCTCTAGCTTCGAATCAGAAGCATTTACAAAGTGGTCACACTCCTCACTTGAGATGAAGTCCTCAATCACGTAAATTAGTGGCTCATCATTGTAAATGATTTTATTGCCCTCGATTCTAATTGGTTTTTTGAATTCTTGTTTTGTTTCTATTTTCGCTTCACTTGTGTGCGGCACAGTATTTGCTTGCGGATCAAACTGTTTATCAAGTCCAGCGTTAACCCCAATTATATAGAGAGCTCTCATAGAAAGTACTAGCGCTAATACACCAATAATGAGGGCAAAAATTGAAATTATAAAAGCAGCTATTTCCACAGGATTATTATACTTTATGGCTGAAAATTTTCTTAGTAATTATTAGATTTTGTATTAAATTCGCTTTTAGCTTTCGTAAATTCAGCTTTCATTTTATCCACTAAATCCTCTACTCTAGGAGAATCTTTAATTGAGTTAATGCCTTGTCCAGAACCATAAATATCTTTCCATACTTTGGCAGATGCGTTGCCTCCTGAATTAAAGTTCATTTTTGTCTTATCTCCTTCAGGTAAATTTTGTGGATCCATTCCTGCCCTTTCGACTGAAGGGCTTAAATAGTTGCCATGAACCCCACTGAAGTAATTCGAATAAACGACATCTTTTGCTGCTGATTTAATTAGCATATTTTTATAATCATCATCGGCTTCAGATTCTTGTGTAGCTATAAATCTTGTGCCTATGTATGCAAGATCAGCCCCCATAGCAATAGCGCTTGCAACCGAAAAACCATCAGAAATTGAGCCTGAGAGTAGTATTGTTCCGTCATACCATTCTCTAGTTTCTCTTAGCAGAGCAAAAGGAGATAATGCACCGGCGTGACCTCCAGCTCCTGCACAAACCAAAATTAAACCATCAACTCCCTGTTCAACCGCCTTTTGAGCGTGTCTTGTGCTGATGACGTCATGAAAAACTAAGCCCCCATATGAATGAATAGCTTTAACTAAGTCTTCTGGAGGCCGTAAAGATGTAATTATTATTGGAGCTTCATGTTTCACACAAGTTTCAACATCCTTGAAAAGCCTGTCATTTGATAAGTGGCAAATTTGATTAACTGCAAAAGGAGCAACTGGCTTATCAGGATNNTCNTCTTTAAATTGTCCNAATTCATCTTTNATTTGNTTNATCCAATCTGATAAAAGTTCCTGNGGTCTTGCATTNANNGCNGGGAATGANCCAACNATTCCNGCNTTACATTGNGCNATAACNANTTGNGGTCNNGAAATNATAAAAAGTGGNGCACCNACNACNGGNACNGATAAATTGTTTTCAAGAATTTTNGGAAGCATTTTNNTTTTNNTTCAAATAATCTACCAGCCAACTTATAGACCAGTTGTGTGTTAATGTATTATCTTTATAAACCTCTGGCAACCTTACTGCAGAAACTCCCTCTATTTTTTGAATTTGTGTATCTATCTCTAAATCTTTAAATACACCATCTAGATCTTTTTGAGTCATCCATTGATATGCAACAACATTTTTTCCAGTTCGTACTGGTGGTCGATATCCACAAAAAGAGTTTAGCCTTGGCTCCCCAGAAATACCTGATGCAACAATATGAAATTCAATATTTTTGGAATAGTCGTTATCAAGTAATTTTGCTAAAACTATTCCACCATAACTATGGCCAATAAGTGAGATTTTTGAATAATTATCAATTTCGCTCTGGATGATATTAAGTAATTCCTGAGTGGCTCTATTTGGGCACCCATTTGTTTTCCATCTGTAGAAAGAAATTCTATTAGTTTCTTTATTTAAATTNATTAATGGATATACCCATTCAAAACCTTTAGTTTGCCAACCGTGAACTGCAATTATTAGTTCTGATTGTTGTGCATCATAATTTTCAAGAAAATGTATGCCTGGCTTAAATTTGATAAGCTTTTCTCCGGCAACAAAAGGTCCATCTTTTTCGTANAGCTTTGAAATAGTTTCTATATCATTTGAGAATAGATTCAAACTAATAAACAAGATAATTAGTGTTCTAGAGGTCATTTGAATTTTTTTAACAACCAAAAACCAAGCCAAGTTGATAATACAGTTTTTAAAATAGTCATAATTAGAGCAGGGAACTGATACCAAAAATCTAAATAAGCATTCCAAAACCAAGAATAAATCCAATCATGAAAAAACTTTAAGTTTTCAACAAGAAATACTTTAGTTGAATACCCCAAAATTGAATTGTCAGTCTGAAACAAAATTAAAATAATCCAGCCCAAGATAAGTAACTGTATTGGGGTTGTATAAATGCAAAAGTAGGCAAAATATAAAGCAATCTTATTCATAGTCCTTTAATTTTTGTTTTTGGTGGACCAAAAAAACAATGTATTGCCTCTTTTAAATTTTTAGAACTTCTTATTTCAGAAAATATTTCTTGCCAAGCCATAAAAGTTATCTTGATAGGATTATAAGTATTAACATTTTTAACTAGTCCAAATTTTACCTTTTCATGCTCTGGCTCAAATGTTCCGAACATTCTGTCCCAAATAATTAGCAAGTTACCATAATTTTTATCGATATATTGCTTATTCGAGCCGTGGTGTACTCTATGGTGTGATGGTGTATTTAGGAAGAATTCTAAGGGTCCCAATTTATTTACTATCTGAGTATGACCAACTATTCCCCATAAAGTGCTTATTGAACCTGCAACTGCAACTATAACTGGATCTAGTCCAATTAGAGGCAAAATCATAAAAAAGGGTACTTTAGAAATTGGCCCGAACCATGCTTGTCTGAAAGAAACTGCAAAATTCATTTCTTGGCTTGAATGATGACTCATGTGAACAGCCCAAAGAAAACTAACTCTATGAGAGAGTCTGTGATAAATATAAAAAACAAAATCTATCAAGATAAAGGCCAAAAACCACATCACCCAAAGTGGGACCGTAGATGCTAGGTCAAAAATTTTAAATTGATAGAGATAAACGTGAAAAGCTAAAGTTAATCCTTTTGTAGCTAAAACCATCACCATGTTGCCAACTAGTAAACCAATAGTGCAGAGAGTATCTGACATTTTGTAATAGTCTTTTTTTTGCCAGGCAGAAAATACTGCTTCTAAAAAAATGGCAAAAAAAGCTACAGGCAAGCCGATTGCAAGTGTTTTTATAACAGTTAAATCCGTCATTTCATTATTTTAATAGATTTAACTTCTTGCTGTCCGAAAGAAAAAGAAAAAAGATAAAGTGGCACAAGAACTCAAGATATGCCAGATAGCATGTGGTTGTATTAGGGAGTCAGGATTACACAAAGGTTGATTAGGATACCCTTGTAACCAGATTGCAAAAGCAGTCATGTAGAAGGCTATGCCTAACCAGTACCACGGAAAGTAACTTTTGTTCGATTGGTGCTTTTTATTAATAAAAAATGCAGGAATCCAGAATAAAACAATCCACCAATATTTACTTGGTTCCAAGATTATCTCATTGGGGAAAACACCAAATAATGCCATAACCGCAATACCAACAAATCCTGAAAAATATCTTATCAATGAGCTATAAAAAGACTGTAATACTTCTGTTATTACCCAAAGTGCAATTGATAAAAACCAAAAATTTAAATTTACACCGAGATCTGATCCTAAGAACCAACTTGAGATTCCATATATGCCTACAATAAATAGGTAAGTTTTAAGAAAAAGAGATTCCTTCCAATTTTTGATGGTAAAAATATTTACCAACCAAGGAATAGAAATCCACATAATCATGCTTAGCCAGTCTGCCCATTGTCCCCATGCAGTATGAGTTCCGTGCATTAATAATGAACCTGGGCCCAACCAAACGGCAGCAGTTGCATATGTCAGGGCTGTAATTGTTGGCCCATGAAACCTACTTCCTTCTATCTTCTTTTCGTTAGCTAGGATATAAAACATTAGCAAGCCAGTAAAAATAAAACCCATATTACTTAAAGCATTAGCTGGCTCTCTGAAATAGCTTCCACTAATTCTTTCACACCATCTAGAAATTTCACCTATGGCATAACCAGGCTCAACAGACAGAAAATTTGTTGTAGAGGCCAGCAGTATATAAATAGTAAAAAATAGACCAACTAGTGATAAGGGAATAAAAAATACCATTTTATTCATCTAAGATTCCCATTTAGTTACGAAGTCAAGGATGTTGAGTTCAGGAATTTTCTTAGCTTTGCCTTCTGGTGTACCAATATATAAGTAACCAACTACTTTTTGGTCATGATCCAACTCTAAATATCTACCAATTTTTTCATTGAATGAAAAGGCACCTGTACGCCATATACCACCATACCCCATTGAATTTAATGCAAGAAGAATATTTTGTCCTGCTGTTGCTGTAGACATTATTTGCTCTACTTCTGGAACCATTGCATGTTCTTTAGGGGTGCAGACTAAGACTACTATCATTGGCGCTCTAAAAGGAGATTGTTCATATTTTTTTAGTTTTTCTTCATCTAGATCCTTAATATTTTCTTTAGCATAACTAACAAAAGCGTTAGATAGTTTTTTAAGCCCGTCTCCCTGAATCTCTATAAAAGAAGATGGTCTCAGCCATGCATGATCTGGAGCCCTTAACGCTGCCTGGAATACCAAACCCATTTCTTTCTCAGTTGGAGCTGGTTCAGTTAAGCTTCTGTGTGAGTTTCTATAAAGTATGTTATTTAATGCGTCATTCATAATTTTTATTTAAGTGTAGTTCATTAAAAACCAACTTTAAGTTTATTTGAGAATTAAATTATATAATTGAATTTTTCGATAGAAAGTATGGCCAGAACTTTTATTAAAAATCTCAATGAAATCTCGATGGAAGATTTTGATGCTGTCGGGGGCAAAAATTCATCTCTCGGAGAAATGATAAGCAATCTTACAGAATTGGGCATCAATGTGCCTGGAGGTTTCGCTATTACGTCCTCAGCATTTAATGAATTTATAGTAAGCAATAAGATTGATAAAGTAATTTCAAAGGAATTAGCAAATTTAAATGTTGAAAGTCTCAGTGATTTAAGACGCACTGGAAAGAAATTGAGAAGCATAATCCTTAAAACACCTCTACCGCAAAATTTAATTTCAGAAATAGAACAGGCCTGGTTAGATATTTTAAAATCTGGTAAAAGTTTAGCTGTTCGTTCTTCAGCCACAGCAGAAGATCTGCCTGATGCTTCATTTGCTGGACAACAAGAGACATTTCTTAATATCGATGGGTTTGATAATCTGATTGCCGCTGTTCACAAAGTTTATGCTTCATTGTTTACCGACAGAGCAATTTCATATAGAAAACTCAGAAATTTTAAAGGTTCACTTTCAATTTCTGTTGGAGTGCAAGAAATGGTTAGGAGTGACATTGGCTCTTCAGGAGTAGCTTTTACGCTTGATACTGAATCAGGTTATAGGGGTTCAATCTTTATCACCTCTTCATACGGTTTAGGTGAGGGTATCGTTCAGGGAACAGTAAACCCTGACGAGTTCTACGTTTTTAAAGAGGCTTTGGAGAAAAATAATTTCCCAATTATCAAAAAAAGCTTGGGTGAAAAGGCAAAAAAAATGATTTTCGCTGGCAATAATTTGCCAGGCAAGAGCGTTAAATACGTCAAAGTTCCCAAAAAAGAGGCTAAAGAATATTCACTTACTAATAATGAAATTATCGAGTTAGCCAAATACGCAAAAATAATTGAGGATCATTACAAAGTGCCTATGGATATTGAGTGGGCTAAAGATGGAAAGGATAAAAAGATTTA
The DNA here is from genome assembly GCA_002170245.2 of Gammaproteobacteria bacterium TMED112. Lineage (GTDB taxonomy): Bacteria > Pseudomonadota > Gammaproteobacteria > Magnimaribacterales > TMED112 > TMED112. The sequence continues at coordinate 20,789 of NHFN02000014.1, read as the reverse complement.
CATCCTCCAAGCAAGGCCTGAGACCGTTCAAAGTAAAGTTTCAAATTATTTTGAAAGATACATACTCAAAGAAAAAGGTGAGCTAATAGTGAGTGGTAAGAGTGTTGGCCAAAAAATTGGAGCTGGCACAGCAAAAATAGTTAAAGATATATCTGAAATAGAGAATATAAAGCCTGGTGATGTGTTAGTTACAGACATGACTGATCCAGATTGGGAGCCAGTTATGAAAATTGCTTCGGGCATTATAACTAATCGTGGTGGAAGAACATGTCATGCTGCAATTATTGCTCGAGAACTNGGCATCCCTGCAATCGTTGGCTGCAATACTGCAACAAAATTTGTTCTCAATAATACAAAAGTAACAGTTAGTTGTGGAGAAGGAAATGAGGGTAGGGTTTATAAAGGAGAGCTTGATTACAAAGTTGAAAAGATTGAGTTTGGATCTATGCCTGAGGTGCCAGTGAAAATAATGATGAATGTTGGCAATCCAGATAAAGCAATGAGTTTTTCAATGATACCAAATGAGGGAGTTGGTTTAGCTAGGGTAGAATTCATAATAAATAAAATGATTGGTATTCACCCCAAGGCATTACTAGATATATCAGCTGTTGATAAAAAGACTGCGGGGGAAATTCATGACAAACTTGCTGGATATTCTGATGCAAGAACATTCTTCATTGAGAAACTATCAGAAGGCATAGCAACAATAGCCGCCTCTTTTTCATCAAAGCCTGTAATTGTTCGATTGTCTGACTTCAAATCAAATGAATATGCAAACCTTACGGGGGGTAAGTATTTTGAACCAAAAGAAGAGAATCCAATGCTGGGATTTAGAGGAGCAAGCAGATACATATCAGAAGATTTTATGGAATGCTTCGAACTGGAATGTGAGGCACTTAAAAAGGTCAGAAACAATATGGGCCTTACCAATGTGCAATTAATGATTCCGTTTGTAAGAACTTTAAAAGAAGCAAAAAATGTTATTTCCCTGTTAGAGCAAAACGGTCTAAAAAGAGGAGAAAATGGTCTTAAAGTTTTAATGATGTCTGAAATTCCTTCAAATGCTTTGCTTGCTGAAGATTTTTTATCTTATTTTGATGGCATGTCGATTGGATCAAATGATATGACTCAGCTGACTTTGGGTTTAGATAGAGATTCTGCACTTGTTTCAGATATATTTGATGAAAGAGATGTGGCTGTAAAAAAAATACTATCATTGACGATAAGTGCATGTAAATCAAAAAATAAATACGTAGGAATTTGTGGCCAAGGNCCATCAGATCATTATGATTTTGCTCAGTGGTTGCTTGCAGAAGGCATCGATAGCATATCTTTAAACCCTGATACAGTAATTGAAACCTGGCTTAAACTTTCTAAGAACTAACTATTGAGAGCTGACTCAACCGAGGGGTGCCTTATCTCCCCATTGGCTATATTTAAACCATTTGCTAAATGTTTATCTGAAGCACATGCTTTTGCCAAACCAAGATCAGCAATTTTTTTTATAAATGGTAGTGTTGCATGGTTCAGTGCCAATGATGCAGTTAAGGGAACTGCTCCAGGCATATTGGTTACACAATAATGTACCACCTCTTCTTCTACAAAAACTGGATCATCATGGGTTGTTGGCTTGCTGGTCTCAATGCAGCCACCTTGATCTATTGATATATCTACTAAAACACTGCCTGGTTTCATAACTTTAAGCATTTCCCGAGATATAACTTTTGGAGCTTCTTTACCAACTACGTAAACAGAACCAATCACGAGGTCTGATGTACTAATTGCATCTAAAATACTTTGTGGAGTGGAGTTGATATAAGAAATATTATTTAAACCAAATTCCTGCTCTAAAATTTTTAACTTTGCATCAGAAATATCTAGCACATTTACATGAGCGCCTGAATCAATACCTTTTCTAATGGCTTCTTTACCAGCAACACCAGCACCAACCACCGAAACTTCTCGAGCTTGTATGTTCTCAAAATTACCGAATAGTGTTCCAATACCTTTGTTAGGTTTAAGAAGAAAATACTGCCCAACAACTAAACTTATGCGACCGGCAATTTTACTCATAGGTGCTAAAAGTGGCAGGCTACCATCATCAGAAGTTACTGTTTCATATGCAACACCATTTACTCCAGTATCTATCAATTTTTTTGCGTTAGTTTTATTTCCCGCTAAATGCAAATAGGTAAAAAGAATGTGCTTGGATGACAAGAACTTATTTTCTTCAGGCAAGGGCTCTTTTACTTTAACTATTAGATCAGATCTATCAAATACAGAAGAGGCGTCTTCTAGAATTTGTGCGCCGTTTGCTTGGTAGATCTCATCAGTAAAACCTATAGCTTTTCCAGCATCTTTTTGAACGAAAACGTTGTGATTTAATGAAAGCTCGCCAACTGAGCCTGGTGTAAGACCAACTCTAAACTCATTATTTTTCACCTCTTTAGGTAAACCAATATTCATGTCAATTAATCTCAGTAAAATCTTGGTTTTTCGATATATTCTTCAGGGGTCATTTCCTTATTTTCTTTTTTATTGATCTTTTTTATTTCGGCAGCTGAAAAAAATTTTCTTTCGAAACCTTTCAACTCAAGACAATTATTAAAGTACCTTCTTCTTTCTTCTTGTCCTGCTTGCCACCCATCAGGGTCAAGAGCTTTTGAAGGGACATACACTNTAAGCATTTCATTTTCACAGGTTAATGAAGTCCTTCGGAGTCTTGTAGCTAATTCTTCATCAGATAGTTGTTTTAGAGCTTCGGTAACCGGTACATACTTATATTCTCCCTCGATATTAGAGCTTTGCAAANAAGAACAAGCACTGACAATTAATAAAAGTAAAAAATTAATTATAAATCTCATAATTAAAAAAGAGCCACTGCCATTCCAGCCATACAGACTATTGAGCCTATAAAAGCTAATGTTCTAAGGTACGGAATTCCAGTTAAATAAATTAGGCCATGAATTGCTCTTAAAATAATCCACCAGTAAGCATATGTTGAGTTGTCTACTTCTAAATGCATTGATACTAAAACCAAAGCTAAAAAAGGTGCGAGGCTTTCGTGAAGGTTTAAAGATGCTCTTTTAGCACGCTTTAATAAGACAGGTTCACTTGGAGAGCTGTCTCTAGCACCCATCATCCAATGCAAATTTTTGATATTGATAGCCATTGGTATTAGCCAAGATTGAAATAAAGTAAGCAATAGTGCTGCAACAATATAAACTTCCATAAAACTCCTATATTTGTACTAAAAGATTATCAGCCTAAGAATATAAATACAAACTCATATCCACTTATCGTTTGGTGCGCTGAGATCGTCTTCAATGTTACCTGTATTTCTTATGTCCCTTGGTTCAACCAACATTATTTGAGCTTCTTTATCAGCATAAGGTTTATGCCTAACTCCTTTAGGTACGACTAACATTTCGCCCTCATCAAGCCTCACTGTATGATCCTCAAATTCTATGTGCATTGCTCCTTTTACAACAATAAATGCTTCGTCTGTTTCTTCATGATGATGCCAAACAAAATCATTTTTAATCTTTACTAGTTTGATTTCATAGTCATTTAGATTGGCTACAACTTTTGGCTGCCAGTATTCAGTAAATTTAGAAAATTTTTCTTTAAAATTTATTTTTTTATGTGTCTGTGGTTTTTTAGACTTTGGCAACATAAACTACCTCCAATGTTCAGCTACCCAATCAGTAGGTAATACTTTTCTGTACCATTTCCCACTCTTTCCAATAAGTGCCTCAGGTGGATTAGGCTTTCCATGAAAAATTATGACTTTCGCTTCTGGTGGCAGAACTGGCGCTTGGAAAAATTGTTTTAAACCTTTTTGTACGCAGTGTTTTTTAAAACTCTGACACCACTCTAAAGGCCAATAACTTAAAGAGTGATTTTTTTCCATATAGTCGGATAAATACTCTTGCTCGTTCCGAAACTTAGATCTAATTTTTTCAAAATTTTTTTCAAAGTTTTCCAATACATCTGAAAATTTTCCCATTTCGAATCGATAAACAGAACTATTTCCTGTTACATCTCTTCTAATAAAATCTTTAATGATGAAAAAATCTCCTGGTAGATCAAACAATTCATCGATGTTATTCACAATAATCAGGTCTAAGTCAAAAAATAGACATTGGCCTTTGATATTCGAGATATATTTCGAAAATGTGGCTAATTTTGTCCAACCTCTTTCTGGAATTCCCTCTGGTAAATTTAATTTTGGTATATCAAAAGATTCAATTGCAGGCAGAAATCCAGAATTATCATCTGTTAAACAAATAAACCTAAACTCTTTAGTTAGGTTTCTTGAAACCATGTTATAAAGCTTATTCACGTAAGAGGCATCGTATTTGTTACCCCATTTCATACAGATAATGTTTACTGAACTATTCATGAATTAAAATTATTAACGTTTAGCTAAAACCTATTGTTTAACTACTTTATTCTACCGAAAAAAAAGGTAGTCGTTTGCTTTCTATGAGTTTAAAGAATAATCCCTGCTACTCTGTCAATGAACCAATAAGATCCTAAACCTCCAATAACTGTGTAAGAAATAACTGTAAAAGTATTATGAAATTTAAGTTTAGTTGCGACCCATAATAAAAGCGCAAATATTGGTATTAATATAAGCTGGCCAACCTCAATTCCTAAGTTAAAAAATAGCAAGGACATCGCCATTTGCTGATCAGCAACACCTATACCGCTCAATACATTTGCAAAACCTAAACCATGGAGAAGTCCAAAACCAAATGCTATAAGCCATGGTGTTCGGTTATAAATTTTTTGATCACTAATCTCATAGGCTAGATAAATTATGGTAAGCGCAATGATTGCTTCAACAGTTGCTTGGGGCAGTGAAATCAGACCAAATACAGATAAACCTAGAGTAATACTGTGAGCTACTGTAAATGCAGTAATTGTTTTTATCGCTACTATTAAATTCGAGACTAGAAAAAGTAAACCAAAGATAAAGATAATATGATCATTGCCACCTAATAGATGATCGATGCCTAACTTAAAGTAACCTGTTGGGTAGATCTGCTCTTTTAGGGGTATATTAATTGAAGGATTTTTAGAATTCATTAAGCCCTCAAAAGTTGTGGCATCTAAATGATTAACAGTTATTAATGCGTCTGTAAGAACGCTCAAACTTATAACATTTATAGCCTTACCTTTAAGGCTAGTCGTACAATTTAAAGAAAAACTTTCTACCAGATATTTTCCATTTTTTTCTATCTTTGTATTTTCTCTTAAACAATTTTTAGGAAATACAACCTCGCCACGTGCACCAATATTTTTTACAGGATACATCCATTTTGTTTCATAAATATTTGTATCAACTTCTTTAACTACTAAATGAGCGGGATTAAATTCATGAGCAAAAACTAAAAATGGCAAAAGAGCGAGAAAGATGACACTCTTGATTCCTCTAATCATCAAAACTCATACATTGGATTAATTATCACTCTGTATTCAGATTTAATATTATTAAGGTAGTCTGAGAGTTTCCTGTCTTGCTCTTGCAATATATAGTCCTGTCTAACTAAATCTTTAATTACTGAAAATTTTGGAGAATACCCTAAACTTTTATTATTAATGAAAAGCAAATGTTCTCCGTAACTGGAGGAAAAGGGGCCGATCCACTTATTTAAAGAAGGATTTACAAAAGCGATAAGCAGTTCTTCACCAAAAGCTTGTTCAATTTTACCTAAACTGTACTCACTGAAGTTTTTCCCTAAAAAAAATGGTTCGGAGTTTACTGGCACCCCAAGTTTATCAATTTCGGCTAAAGCTATCTCAGCTTTGTTTTTTGCATTCGGAGATGCTGAAAAATAGTAATGGGTAAAAGAAAAGGTTGCAGGGACGTAATACTTGCCTTGATTAACTTCAAAAAAATCCGCAAGCTCATCCTTGCTTGGTTCTTCTCTGCTAGTTTCTTGTTTTAAAAAAGAAATCTTTTGTGCTAGACGTCTTTTAATAATCCTGTCATTTTGATCTAAACCCAACCTCATTGCTTCTCGATATAAAATTTCTTCCTCAACAAAATCCTGGACAATATTTATAGCTTCTTCCTCATTAGGAGGCCTGCCAACTTGAGAGTTCCAAGCAGAGAATAAGCCATTTAATTCTTGGTCAGAAATATAAATATCCTTTGACTCTTCATCATAATTCATCGTTATATCAGCTAAATAAATAATTAAACCTAAAAAGAAGAATAATAAAATTCTTAAATAAGGTTTAGAGCTCATAGAGCATATATATCGATATCTTCAGGTACAGGTATGTACCAGATTGGTGATGACCAGGCACGCTCTTGTATAGTTTTGTGCATATCTGATCTTGGTTTAACGCCTGCTTTTAACGCATCCCATGTTGACCATCTACAGGTTGGGTTTTCTAAAACTCTTACATAATAAAAAGCTTTATCTCTAGGGTTAAATTCTGGATCTGTCCAAGTGGCTTTTAGTTCAGTAGCACCAACATTGTCTGTTATAGAACAGTCTTCAATGTTTACTCTGGCTCCGTTATCAGGACAGCGATGAGTTGTTGGATCTACATCAAGTCCGTCAGAACAAACAACATCAAATACTTTTTCACTAGGCCTAGCTCCACCATTAGTTATTGAGCCTTTTATAATTTGGACTCTTTGTAGAGAAGCTGAATTTTTATCTTTTTGAGCCCAGACTAGAAACTCTGGAATTTTTTCTCCATCAGCAAATAAATCTGCCCCCATGGGTACTCCTTTATCGTAAGCTTCTTGCACAAGTGATTCAGCATTGATATCAAGAGAGGTTAAGTTGAAGCCAGCAAAAAATCTAACAGCGACTCTTGGTCCTGTTGTCGCAAATGCTTCTTTTCGTCTAAGTGCTGAAAAGATTGATTCTCTAGTATTCTCTTCCGCCCAAACTGCTGCAAGTCCAGATGCGCCCCATTGATCGAACCCGATAGCATAAGAATTACCATCGACTTCAACCGCACTAACCGGTTGATTGTATTGTTTTGAGTAATCTTCTAACTGCACTAAACGATCTTCTGTTAGAGGAATACTCCCTCTACTCATAGGAGAGCCATCCACAACTCCAACTTTTGACCAAAAATTACTCTCGTCTAATGAAGCTGCTCCAAGATGTGTATCTGTTGAACCAATTAAGCCAAACTTGTATGGATTTCCTTGACCCTTCCATTCCAACATTAGTCCTCTTAAATAAGCATCTCTTACATAACCACCAGCGGGGTAACTATAGGTTGGGGGCCTAGCTCCAACCCTGCCATCCATAATTTCAAAATCTGCCCAGTCATCATCAGGTGAGAGCAAAGGGTGAGTATCTGAAGTGCCTTTAACTTGAGTTATTTCAACAATAGGTTCATTTCTCATTCGTGTCTCTGAATAGGTTAGATCAATTGGTGTACCGTAATAAGTTTCTACTTCAAACATTTCTCCATTCGAACCATTACTGTTATGTGGTATTGCAATAGAATCCAAGCCTTGAGCTCTTAATTTATCCATCCAAGCCCAAAGATCCATTGGATTCAAAGAATCCTCTCTTGACCATGGCCTAATAGGGGCTTTCGAAGATTCAAAAATCACATTTCGGTGTAAATTTCCGCCTTCAACCTCTGTCCCAGCAGTAAACTCATACCCTATAAAAGTAGTAAATTTACCTGGCTCGTTGTATTCCTCTGCAGCATTAGCAATATCTGCCCAAGCAGACTTATGTACACTATAGTCAAAAGCTTTTGAAGCTAGCTGTCTGTTTTTAGTGAATATTGCCTGCCACATTTTTGGATGCCATACAGGGTAAGGTCTTTCTAAATAGCCATCAGCAGCCATTAGGCTAAAAAGGTTTAGTCTCTCGCCCATAGATTCAAGCGTTCTATTTTCCTCTCTATTAATGTTTTGAAATGGAACAGCCCACTCGTAACCAGCTTGTGGTGAATTGGGATCACCATATTCTTGTATCATACCCATGTAGATTGCGTGATCAGTTACTGCATAAAAATCTAGAGGTTCATTGAGTTGCATATCATAACCAAGCGGATGTTTGATCATTGCACCTTTAGCGAATCGATATGCATCGTAGGGTGTTGCTGTGACTCCAAAAACATAAGCGTCGAACGAATATCTTGTATGCACATGTAAGTCACCAAAATAAGGATTTTTTAATGGATTAGATGGTACTTTCTTAACTGCTTTGCCTTTATCCTCAACAGCAAAATCCACAACCTCTAAAGATGAGTCTTTTAAGACAATAGAGTATTTCTCTTGGGCAAATTGCATTAAAGCATAGAAAGAAACGGACATTAAAGCCAAGAGCGCTACAGCTATTGTAATGATTAAAGTTTTATTAGCTTTCATACTCCCTTTGATGTTCTATTTTATTATATTTAGAAATTTCTGTTGAAGCCAACAACAAGTTGGTAACTGGTTTTCATTTGTAAATTATTTTTATCTTGGATAACAGGAAATAAGACTTCAAAACCTATTGTATCTTCTTTTGATGTTAAAAATTTTAAGGTGTGATTTAAACCAAAACCCACGTGTAACTCTTCACCTCCATAGTTTTCAGGGTTTGCTGTTTGAACTGGCGCCATAATCATAGGATTTGAGCCTGAGATATTGTCTTGAGTCACAAATTTTAACCTGGCTGAGAGAGATAAGTGAGGTTTATATTGGTACTGTAACCATGAGTTCAGTTCTAATTGGTCACCAAATGCCCAATCTTTTTCATTGATTACTTTTTTATATCTAGCTTGATTAGTCCATGAAGTCTTATCGTTAAATGCTCTGGTGTTGGTTAGCCCTAAAATCATTCGAGTTGCCTTATCACTGGGTTGCATAGCATAGGGTAAGACCATACTCATTTCACTACCCATAGGTGTTAAAACTTGACCACTATCATCATTGTTACCTAAAGATTTTTGAAGAGTCACCTCTCCATGCCATTTAGAATTATCTGCATCGTGAAGTACATGAAGTACACTAAAAGTTAAGTCAGACAAGTCGCTTGAAGAAGTAGTAAATTTTCCAAGCAGATTGCGATCCATCATGGCTGCATAAGTGTTAAGAACCATCTCTTTAGACACATAAGTTCCCATCAACATTAATGTAAGATCTTTTGATGGGGCATACATCACATCAATCATTGTCATCTGCATATCCATATCTTCTGGAATAACAGACAAGTTTGCTGGCATATTCCCCAAAGGGTTAGGCATCTGCAAGATATCTGTATCAGAAATACTATCGCCATTCATAATGTTGCCATTCATGTTCATTAATCCATGCTTTAATGAAACCATCCAACCCATATGATGCATATTGCCTGTTGTGCCAACTGGTGCAGAGGAGTGGTCTTCTGTGTGATGCATGTGATTCATCATTTGCATTGATTCATGCTCCTTATGCATGTCTTCATCGTCAGAATAGACAAACCAAGAAANTATTAAAATAATTATTAAGAAATTTTTCATTTACGTTTAAAAAATAAAATTATACCTGTCACAGCAGTAAACAAGGCAATGAACGAAAATATTTTCAAGAGAATGTTCCCAATATTGTCTCGTTCGGTCCAATCCATAATATGGAATCCCCACATAAGATCCCAAATCCGCCATTGTTGTGAACGAATAGCAACAATCTCACCCGTGTAAGGATTTTGGTAAATATTTATTTCTTCACCTTTATCATTTTCAGCAACAACTTTGTAAAGAGGTAATTCTCGCCCCCTATACTCTGAGCCTGTTTTTGCTTCCTCAATTAATTCAATATTAAAGGGCTTTAAGAAGGTTTCCTTTTCTATTACACCAAAGGCAAATTCTGGTGAAACTTTTTTTAAATTTATTGGAATAACAATTTCTGCTGCTGGTTCAGTTTTGTAATACTGNTCACCTCTGACATTTTCAATTTTATTAAACGAAAAATAGATGCCTGAAATTGTCCAAAGCAAAAGCTGTAGCGAAACAGCAAGACTTACATATTTATGTAAACTTCTAAGCTTCATTTTTGATTGTTTAGCTCTTGGTAAATAGCAATAGTATCTTGGTTAATATATCCAACTACAAATTCTGCGGCATACGTAATGATAATAATTGCTAAGCCCATATAAAATAATGGCATTGTTCTTTGTTTTCCGTTTCGATGAATCCAGGCATTTAATACACTTAAAATGCCTACTGAGAAAAGAGATAGAGAAGAAAAATAACTATCGATAACAATTAAATAAATTGAAACTACTAAAAGCAAACCCGATAAAATTGTAAGAAATTTATCCATATTTTTAAAAAAATTTATTCTAGATTTTTATATTACTTTGTGCAGCAAGAGCACTCACAACATTTGCAACAATCACACATAGATGTATTTTAAACTAAAAAAGCATTTAATTTAATAATGAATTAAGCCTCTTTAGTTTTTAGAAGAAAATAGAAGACAGGGTATAGAAAAACTGATACAGCAGTAACTGCAGGCCCAAATGCTTCAAATAGCGCAAAGGTTGTGGCACCCAAAACAAATAAAATAAGAATTTCTACATTATTTTTAATGTAACCCTCGTTCATAGCAGCTTTATAAATCAAATAATTAACCGGCAGGTAAAGCAAAATACCTGTAATAGCACCAGGACTAAAATCGGCAAAATAAAAACTAAAGAAAACATGAAAGATGGCATTCACAACCTGGGTTGTCATAACAAAATACAGTACTAAAAGAGCGCTTGCTCTGTTTTGTTTGATTTGGTGCACAAAAATTATGATCAACAAAAAAGCAGCCAGACGTATGAGCATTTCTTCCGAGGTAAGTGGGTTATTATCAAGAAAATAGCTGAGTCGCCACTCTTTAAAATTGAAAATGACATGTTCTTCAAAGTGATGAACCAGATAAACCAGGGGGCTCAAAATTATAAGCTGCCTAAAAAGCAAATTATTTCGAAAAAGTTTCATACATTAAATTTAATCAGTTTTTATTTCACTCTGGGACATAATAAAGACCGCCCTAAAAAAGAGCCCATAGGCAAACAGCTCGAAACTCTCCTCTATTAAGGTTCTGCTTAATAAGTATTCGTGTTCAAACATTGAGCCGATCAGCAATAAACAGAATGATAGTATAAGACTCAAACCCACTTGGCTCATAAAATATTTTTTTACTAAGCCATAATATTGTTGGTATTTCACGATCATATATAACAAAACAGGCGCTAGCATTATGAGCAACAATAGTGTTCTACCAGAACCAGAACCTATTGCTATAATCCACATTGGTATATTGAAATCCTCTAGGTCAATTTCTCTTAAGAGTATGCCAAACAACGCAATAGAGAGAATAATAGAGATTATTGTATCTTCTCTTGCTCGGTCGAGTGCTATGTAAAGGGTAAATGCTAGACAAATGAGCAACAGACACACTTGTGCGCTTTCAAGTAAATTATATTCATTGGCAATGGCCGTATTACCATACACATAAAAAGAAAGAGCTGACCATGCAATAACTGATATTACTGCTGCTTGGGTCAGTATATTGAATGTTTTATTAATTTATGCCGCCGGTATATTTTTTTATAGTTGGGTTCATGGCAGAAATTTTCTCTTTTAAGTTTTCTGTTGGTTCACCCAAAATAGTCATTTTTTCCACAGTAAATAAATCACGAAATTTTAAGTTCACTGGCGTGCCCACAACCTTGCCAGCAAGTAGCTCAAAGCCCTTAGCATTCGCAAAAACTTCTAATAATGTGGCCGTCATTGTATCTTCATCTATAAACCATTCAAATTTGATTAAGTTTTCATCACTTTGACTTAAAATGAAGGGTGACTGCTCATTTAAGATAAATTCCTTAACTTCCTCAAGCGATGCTGAGAACGATAAATCAATAACAACTGTAACTTGTCCTTTATTTTTGTGTAAATCCATTTTTTATCCTCTGTATAAAATTATTCCATAACTCTTTGCTTTTTTGAACTATCTCGGGGCCCAACAATGCAAGACCAGGGTACCAGGTTAGTTGACTCGCCACATAAATACCACCCCCTTTTAAAAGCTGGCCACTAGTAGCTATAAAAATACTTATAAACATCAATATGGTTGAAATAATAATAAGTGTCCAGCCTGTTATCTTTCGTGTTTTTGTTAAAAGAGTGCTATTCATTTTGTTTTTGGTCCTTAAGTTTAGATTTTTTTAGAAACTTGTGATGCACCCAGTGATCTAACGGCGTAAACAAAAGAAGAAAAAGAGATCCAAACGTAATTGCCTGAAGTATGCCAAAATCATATAAATAGATACCTAAAAATCCGCTCCCTAAACTAGCAATAAACAAGTATGCATTAAAGTCCATAGGATAGTGAGTTTTTATAAGCTTTATGTTTGCTTTGTACCCCTTATCACCTTCTGCTTCTTTCAGCTTCGCCTTCTTTTGAAGAAACAATGAAGCCATATGCAGAAGCGGCAGAAGAAATAAGATTAAACCCAAGACCACGAAACCGCCTGTCAGGCCATAAGTTTGAAGTGCAAGCGGACTGCCGAATGATATTGGTACAATAAAACCATAACGAAGGGCGAAATTGTATGTGGGATAATGTTTGGCAACTAATTTTTGTTTTTTAGTATTCTCTTTTGCTTGGTTCATCAGTTTTTTATTCTTCGAGGCAAGGATAATAAAGAGAATTAGTAAAACAAAGAAGGCCAGAAAAGCTAAAGGCACAATTTCAATTTGTGTCATTTAACTATTTTCCAATCAGGATCTGCTGCAGGCCAATATATCGCTCCATGNGCCATGGCTGCTCCTGTTTGTCCATGCGGCCANGTTTCCCTGTCCAACCTAAAGCCTGGTTCTTTNTCNTCCNGNGTNCNGAATGATTCATCTATNGAAATCTNNCCAGTAGTCTTATTGAAGTCNAATACCANGACTCTACGTTCTAGTTCTTTAAAAAATCCAGTTAGNACNATTTTATNCCCNCTTTTATTNGGACTTAACCAGTGAGTTCCATAATCTTNACCGGTATCCAAGACGATCAACTTCNATNGGNTTGGCNGGNTTTGTNATNTCAAGCACAACNANACCNTTAAANCCACCNTTATCACTTGCAACAGTNTGNATCCAGAAATTANCAAGCCTNACAGGNANAGAGCAAAAAGGNCCCTCAGCAAANTGATGCACNTAAGAAATTTTNGGCNTNTTCTGATCTANGGAGTTAAGCATATATANGCCACATGANAAGGTTTGAAANAAAANAGTCTCTCCATCAGANAGCAATCTNCCTTCAAAAGGGTTTTGNTCAATNATCATATCTTCNNTTTTNGGCAGNNTGATAGTATGAAGNTGTTCAAGNGTTTTCATGTCCCAAATTTGAATNTGGNAGGANTTGTCAGTTTCATGCATATCNTAATTTGTNGTGATNATACGATTAAGTTTTGGNACNAATACAATTCCATANGGNCGNAANAAAATTGANTCTTCCCTCTANTTCAGCATCNGATGACCTNANATATNNTCCNTCAGNNCTAAANTCAANAANACCNCCAACTGAATTNATNCCGCCTTTNGTTTGAAANGTAGAAATNATGTTGCCATNCGGTANNTCAGAGTAGCTNTGNGGAAAACTNTATTCTTTTATTTTNCCNAAACTTTTGGACAATTTAGGNTTTAANGGATTGNTGGTCTCNTANATATAAGTATGACTGTTATGNAAATCGTTCGCGTATATTAGGCCTGAGCTTGGCANAAATATTGGTGTATGGTGNGCCATGCCAACTGTTTCAAAAACAGGAANAGTNTCNACAAGTTCACCGTAGTTTTCTGATTCTGANTCNGCATTTATNACNGCTAGAAAGTTCGGATCCTCAAAACCTACATCNTGCANCCAAACATANAGNAATTCTTTNGGTTGGTTTTNANNNNCNTCTTGTTGNGTGCAGGATGTGAGTAAAAATAGAAAAATTATTGNAACTATTAAAGTTTTNTTCATNTAAATTAANGCTTATCANCTTCTTGNGTNTGNGNNCCAACNTCNGCAGCNATNNNNTTTGGCACAAGCATNGTNANNGCATANTGANCTATNTTCCANTCTCCATNNANCNNNTNNACNACNCCNGTNCCTCTGCANTGNCCNANTTTTTCNTTAAANANAATTTCATCAAACCANCGCGTNNNACCNNNACCTTCCCAATTNCGCTCAACTACTNNNTAGGTCCANCCATTNCCATCTGCAAANGCTGGNTCNGCNTAAGNTTTAAANTCTTCNANAGNCCANCGCTCAGTTTTATCNGTGCCTAAGAAAGANNGCNTCNGGTGTATAGCGTTCAAAGTAAGTTTCAAAATTACCCTCATGAGCATCTTGGTGCAGGCCATCTAGCAGAGTATCAAGTTTTTCTTGAGCCCAACTGCTGTGTGAAATCATCAATAAAGTTATGACTAAAGCTCTCATAGTATTGCTATATTAAAATTGTTATTACATATAAAATTAAAGCATACTTTTTGGAAGTTATACCAACAAAAATTTAATTAGGGAGCTTAAGTATGGGCATGATCAATAATAAATGGTTTCAGGCAGGTATTGTTCTGATAATATCAAATTTTTTTACGCCTCTAGGTGATAGTGCAGTAGGAGCTGTAGGTTTTCTTGGGATGCTGTTTGTTTTTGTGCCCAAGTTACGTGAAATAGCTAAATTAGATAATCTTATCAAGGTCAAACAAACCTCTAAACAGGCGGCTAAACAAGCCCCTAAGCAAACTAACGCAAGGATTGGATAGATGGCGCAGTTAGTGCCTATTTAATTCGAGCTCAAGCAATGCAAAGTTTTGAAAAAAAGTACAAAAAAAGTTAGTGACCGGATCTAGAACAAAGACTAGGCTTTTTTAAAAGGATTCCAAAACACTAAGTTTTTTGTTTTCAGCCTGTTCATAACAATCTTGTACCTTGATTGTTCTTCTTTCCATTCTTTTAACCATTTCGCACCATCCCTCTCGGCATCAACGAATATTGCATTAGTGAAGGCTAAAGGCATCAGTACAAGCACATGAACAACAATACTTGCGATGATATCGTAGTTAAAAAATCCAAGATAATTCACAGCCAAAACACCAAAGAAAAGGCTCCATGCAATAAATAGCACAAGCATAAAGTAAGCTTGCAGGCTAGGATCAGGCACATACTTCAGCGGATTGTACTTCACATCCATTACTCTCCTCCATGCGCCGACTATTTTCATTACAACCGTTCTAAATAAACTTGGTTTTTTTACTTTTGGCTCACTCATCTCTCCTCCATTTTAACCTGATAAACTCTTTAATAACATGCATACCAACCGCAGCCCATGTGACGGTGATTAAGCTCCAAAAAAAAGTATTAGCTAGCTCGTTTGTTTCCATTTTACATTTTTATGGACTTATTAGATTAATTAAAGAGTTGTTTTAATCAGCCCTTTATTGCTCCACTATATCAACTATCCAGATAGTTCTATCCACACCATCATAATACGTACGCATTTTTCTTACTTCTACCTGTTCTTCGTGTTTAGTGCAGTACTTGGTAATTCTTTCGCCATTTTTTAAGTTAAAAATATCTAGATAATCGCCATCACTAAAATGATATATCTTGAAATCATGACTGATGATTTTTCCTCCAGTTATCGCTAACGCCGTGCTAGCACAACCTGTAATAAAGAAAACAACTAAAAATAAAAAGATTTTAATCACCTTTCAAATCTACTCCACTGTAACACTCTTAGCTAGATTTCGAGGTTTATCAACATCTGTGCCTTTAAGCAGTGCTGTGTAATAAGCAATGAGCTGCATAGGTACCACAGATATAATAGGGTTCAGCAGATCTAAGGTTTTAGGAATCTTAATATGACCGCCTTCTTTGGTGATCTTAGTTTTGCCTAAAGGACCAATAGTGAAGACTTTGCCTTTTCTGGCTGCAACTTCCGCAATATTAGAATTAATTTTATCTAGGTGTTCGTTGTCCGGCACTAAGGCAATGACAGGCATATCTTTATCAATTAAGGCTAAGGGGCCATGCTTTAGTTCACCGCCTGGATAAGCTTCAGCATGAATATAGGAAATCTCTTTAAGTTTTAAAGCACCTTCTCTAGCAATGGGAAAGTACAGACCTCTGCCAAGAAAAAGGGTACTGTTCTTTTTGAAAAGTTGTTTTGCAACTTTTTTATAAACTTCAGATTGCTTAAGCGTTGTTTCCAGATGCCTAGGCAGTTCTTGTAAAGCTTTGGTTATTCTTTTTCTGGCTCTAGGCAAACAGTCATGGGCTTTCATAAGCGTCAGAAGGAGTAAGCTAAGGGCTGATAGCTGAGTCACAAAAGCTTTAGTTGAAGCAACTCCGATTTCAGGGCCGGCGTTTGTCAAAAGTGTAAAGTCAGATTCTCGACAAATAGAGCTATTTGCCACATTACAGATAGCTAAAGAAATAGGGTCACCAGTTTTCTTTGAAAATTTTAAGGATGATAGTGTGTCTGCTGTCTCGCCTGATTGAGAAATAGTAACAAGTAAAGTTTTATCGGTTTTAACCGGTTCTTGGTATTGATATTCACTACCGTAATCGACCCGACAATTAATGCCTAAAAACTTATGGGACCAAAATTCAAATACTCTTGCTGAATGATAACTTGTGCCGCAGGCAATGATTTGTATATTGGTTATTTTTTTCACCGCCTCTTCAAAACCAGCCCCAAAAATACCTTCTTGAGTCTCATGTTTTGTTAAGCGACCTTGTAGAGAATTTTTTACTGCTTCAGGCTGTTCAAAAATTTCTTTTTCCATAAAATGATTGTGGCCAGCCATATCAGAAGTATATGCATTTGAATCCACTTCATGGGTTTTGGTTCTAACGATTTTATTAGATGTATTTTTCACTACTACTTTATGCTTGCCAAGCAAAGCGATCTGACCATCTTCTAAATAAATGAATTTGTTTGTAACGGGTGCTAAAGCCATAACATCTGAAGCAATAAAGTTTTCCTGAAATCCTTTACCTAGTACAAGAGGACTTTGGTTTCTGACTCCAATCACTTGTTCAGGTTCATTTTTATCAATAATGCCTAGCGCATAAGCTCCTTTAAGTTTTTTTATAGTACTGAATACCGCTTTCTCAAAGCTTTGCCCTTTTTCTGTGTGCACCCTAATCATATGCGCAATAACTTCAGTATCAGTTTGAGAAGAAAACCTAATGCCCTCTGCCTTAAGTTGTGCTTTTAAGTCGTTATGGTTTTCAATGATCCCATTGTGTACAACAAAAATATTTTTGCTGTTATGAGGATGAGCATTTTTTTCAGAAGGCACGCCATGCGTTGCCCACCTGGTGTGAGCTATACCTAAATTACTTTCATTGTTTTTTAAGTTAAGTTTTTTTGCTAATTGGTGCACTCTGCCAAGGTTTTTTGTGACAGAGATTGTTCCGTTTTTTTTAAATGCTACACCTGCAGAATCGTAACCTCTGTATTCAAGCCTTTTAAGACCCTCAACTAAAATTGGTAAAATATTCCTTTCAGAAGTGCCGCCTACTATCCCACACATTATTTCTTCTTCCAGTTCTTTTTGGTACTTTGTTTTGACCTGCCGATTGCAAGTGCGTTTGCAGGGACATTGTCAGTAACAACGGTTCCGGCTGCAACAAACGCTTTCTTGCCGATCTTTAATGGTGCGACTAATGATGTGTTTGTGCCCACAAAACTCCCATCACTAATTATAGTTTTATGTTTTACTTTGCCGTCATAGTTGCAAGTAATTGTGCCAGCTCCTATATTCACTTTTTTGCCAATCTTAGTGTCACCCAAATATGCATGATGATTTACTTTTGAACCTGCACCAACTTTTGTTTGTTTTACCTCAACAAAATTTCCAACTTTAGCTGAATCATCAAGCACAGCTCCATTTCTTAATCTGGCGAAAGGTCCAACTTCAACATTTTTTGCTATAAGAGAGTTTTCAATGGAACAAAAATCTTTAACAATAGAGTTTTCTCCTATTTTAACGTTGGACAAAACAACGTTAGACTCGATAGAGACATTGTTGCCCAGCTTCACGCTTCCTTTAATTGTCACATTGTTGCCAACTTGAACATCTTTGCCAACCTTAAGGGTCCCTTCAACATAACATGTGCTCTCGTCTTTAAAAATTACACCTTTTCTCTTAGCCTCTTTAACATTTAAAGATATAAGTGCTTCATACAGGGCTGCTAATTCTTCTTTATTGTTGGCGCCCAAGACTTCTTTTTCTCTCGTTTGCGTTGAACCAATTTTGACTTGTCTTTTGCTAGCATAATCCACCAGATCAGTTAAATAATATTCGCCAGCTTTGTTATTTCTTAATAATCCTTTAAGTCCCGTTTTCAAAAATTCGTTTTCGGCAATCATAATGCCTGTGAATATTTCTTTTATATTCTTCTCGCTCTTTGAAGCGTCAGCTTCCTCTCTAATTGCAATTGGATTCTCATTACCGTCTCTAATTATTCGACCGTACCACTTAGGATCGGTCACTTTTGAAGTGAGAATAGATAATTTTTTCCTATTAGAAGATTTAATCAATTTTCTTAATGCTATGGTGCTAACCAGAGGAACATCTGCGTAGAGCACCAAGGTTTTTCCTGTATCTGGCAAATATGGAGACGCTTGTTTTACTGCATGCCCTGTGCCTAACCTTTCTTTTTGCTCACAAAATATATAGTCACCAGAATTTTTTGATAACACATATTTTTTAACTTCATCTTTTTTAAAGCCTGTTACTAAAATGATTCTTTCTGGTTTTAATTCTTTAGCAGTATTGAGTGAATACTGAATTAAAGGATGGTCGGCCAAAGGAACCAGAGGTTTTGGTTTGTCTGTTTTCATGCGCTTGCCTTCACCAGCTGCAAGCAAAACAATAGATAGTGCCATTAGGTGATTTTAATGGTTTTTTTCTGTACTTAAACTATTTTTTTAGTTTTATGTTTTTTTTGAGGGCTTCTATTGCTCTTAATTGTGAAAGAGATTGTGTTAGTTGTGATGACGCTTCAGCAAAATCTTTTTGATCGCCTTTGTCTTTTAACAATTTTTCAGCCTCCTCTTTAGCCTTAAGTATTTTTGCTTCATCTAGGTCATCAGCTCTTTGGGCTGCATCAACCAATATGGTAATACTTTCTGGTTGTACCTCAGCAAATCCGCCTTCGGTGAAGAATACCTCCTCTTTTTCTGAGGTAATCATTCTGACTGGTCCTGGTTTTAAAATGGCAAGCAAAGGGGAGTGGCCTTTTACAATTCCAAGCTGTCCTTCCTGTCCATCCATCACTACCATCTCGGCTTGGCCTTCAAAAAGAGTTTTTTCTTGCGAAATAAAACTTATATTAATCACTTTTTATTGTCTTAGCCTTTTCTAGCACTTCGTCCATAGAGCCAACCATATAAAAAGCTTGCTCTGGTACATCATCATGCACACCATCCAGAATTTCTTTAAAGCCCTGGATAGTATCTTTGATAGAAACATATTTTCCTGGTGAACCAGTAAATACCTCTGCAACGAAGAAGGGTTGTGATAGGAATTTTTCAACTTTTCTTGCTCTCGAAACTGTATTTTTATCGTCATCTGAAAGCTCATCCATGCCCAGAATAGCGATTATGTCTTTTAGCTCTTTATATCTTTGAAGCACGCCCTGAACTCGTTGTGCAACATCGTAATGTTCTTGACTAACAACATTAGGATCTAGCTGTCTTGAAGTAGAGTCTAAAGGATCTACAGCAGGATAAATGCCGAGCTCAGCAATTCTTCTTGAAAGAACAACGGTGGCATCTAAGTGTGCAAAAGTTGTGGCAGGTGATGGATCAGTTAAATCATCTGCAGGAACATAGACAGCCTGTATAGAAGTAATAGAGCCTGTTTTTGTTGAGGTAATTCTTTCTTGTAAAACGCCCATTTCTTCAGCAAGTGTAGGCTGGTAACCCACTGCCGATGGCATACGGCCTAACAAGGCTGACACCTCAACACCTGCCAAGGTATATCTGTAAATATTATCAACAAATAACAAAACATCTCTTCCTTCATCCCTAAACTTTTCTGCCATTGTTAAACCTGTTAAAGCCACTCTAAGCCTATTTCCTGGAGGCTCATTCATTTGCCCGTACACCAAAGACACTTTGTCTAAAACATTTGAATCTGTCATTTCATGATAAAAATCATTACCTTCCCTGGTTCTTTCACCAACGCCTGCAAATACTGAATAGCCTGAGTGTTCAATAGCAATATTTCGAATGAGCTCCATCATGTTTACTGTTTTTCCAACTCCAGCTCCACCAAACAAACCAACCTTTCCCCCTTTTGCAAAAGGACAAACCAAATCGATAACTTTAATTCCTGTTTCAAGAATTTCATTAGAATCAGCAAGATCAACATAAGCAGGTGGTTTCCTATGGATAGGCATTCTTTCTTTTGTTTGTACATCTCCCTTCATATCAATTGGATCACCCAACACATTCATAATTCTTCCCAAGGTGGCTTCACCAACAGGCACACTAATTGGTGCTTTTGTATTGTTAACTTCAAGACCCCTTTTGAGGCCTTCCGTTGAGCCCATCGCTACAGTTCTAACAACTCCATCACCAAGCTGTTGTTGTGTTTCCATAACCAAGTTGTTATCAGAAACAACCAGGGCATCGTAAATGTTTGGGATTTGATCTTTGCTGAACTCAACATCAATAACCGCCCCAATAATTTGTTTAATTACACCTTTTTCGCTCATCTTTTCTCCTTTTAAATCGCCGCAGCGCCTCCAACTATCTCAGATAGTTCTTGTGTAATGGCTGCTT
>NHFN02000013.1 GCA_002170245.2 Gammaproteobacteria bacterium TMED112 | reverse complement strand
CGCTATTAACGTATGCCAGTTTTCAAGACTGGTGCATTCAACCGCTCTGCCATCTCTCCGGAATTTTGTAATTGTAAATCATTTATATTAAATTTATAGACTCAGTAAATTAATTTATGAAAAAAGTACTACTCACTGGCATTTCTGGTTATATCGCAATGCACTGCGCTAAAGAGCTCTTGCAGCGTGATTATCATATAAATGCTACTGTTAGAAACCTTGATAAGGTTGAAGACATTAAAAATGCTCTCTCAGCACTGTCGCTTGATGTTGATAAAATCGAATTCTTTCAAGCAGATCTTCTGTCAGATGATAATTGGGAAGATGCGATGGCAGGTTGCGAGTATGTTATGCATGTCGCCTCCCCCTACCCTCTCAACCAGCCAAAAGATGAGAACGTTTTAATTAAGCCAGCAGTTGAAGGAACAGACAGAGTTGTATCTTTAGCTATTAAAAATAATGTCAAAAAAATTGTCTTAACCTCTTCCGTAGTTGCCGTGTCTGTTGGACATACCAAAAAAGAATACAGTGAGAAAGATTGGAGTTATGCTGACAAGCCAATTGCGCCATACGCTAAAAGTAAGACGCTTGCGGAAAAGAAAGCTTGGGAACTTATCAAGAACGCTAATACAGACACTAAATTAACAGTCATTAATCCATCAGGAGTTATTGGACCATCACTGACCTCAGAGATAAGTTCTACACAATTAATAATCGCAGGACTTATGAATGGAAAAATTCCCGTAAACCTACCTATACACATAGGTTATGTTGATGTAAGAGATGTAGCTTTAGCTCATATCAAAGCGCTTGAGAACCCAAATTCTGACGGTGAGAGAATTATCGTCTCAAATACAGAATTGTGGCATAAAGATGTTTCTAAAATCCTTAAAGAAGGTGGTTATAAAGCTCCTTGGCTTACAGTTTCTGTTCCTGTGGCTAAATTTCTAGCAAATATTGTGCCAGCTTTGAAAGGCGCTAAAAGATTTCTAGGTAAAGATATGGTGAAAAATACTACTAAAGCAGAAGACATATTAGGCATATCATATATAGATATAAAGAAATCTATTCTGGATGATGCTAAAAGTCTGACTGAATTTAAAAAGGTTTAATTTTAGTATCTAAAGTGCTTGATCCTTTCACCACTCTGTTCTATTTCAGTCATTGATTTGATACCAATATCGAGGTGTTTTTCCGCCCACTTGGATGTGACCTTTTTATCAGATTCTTCAGTTTTAATGCCATCTGGAGTGGTTGGTACATCGGAAACAAGTAGTAATGCGCCTCTAGCGATTTCGTTGTAGTGACCGCCAATAAAGATGGTGGCAACTTCCATATCTATCCCAATAGCAGTCGTTTTTTTCAGTTTCTTAAGAAAAGCTTTGTCATGTTCCCACAAACGTCTATTGGTCGTATATATAACACCTGTTCTGTAATCTTCTCCAGCCTCTTTGATCTTTTCAGATACAAATTTATGTAACTTAAATGATGGTAAAGCAGGCACCTCTGGTGGAAAGTAATCATTTGTCGTTCCTTCACCTCTAATAGCTGCTATGGGAAGAATGAAGTTACCTATTTCAGAAGCTTCTTTCAAACCACCACACTTTCCTAAAAATAGAACTCCTTTAGGGTTTCTAGCTAATAAAAGGTCCATTATTAAGGCAGCATTTGGCGAACCAATACCAAAATTTATTATGCTTAAGCCATCGGAGTTTGTTGCACTTTGCATGGCACCACCCTCTCCTTTTATTTCACAATTAAATTTTTCTGCAAAGGCAGTAACGTAATTTTTGAAGTTAGTTAAAAGGATATAGTCCCCAAGATCATCAATTTTTGATCCGGTATATCTTGGTAACCAGTTTTGTGCGATCTTTAATTTATCAACCATAAAATTGGAAAAGAATCTTAGCAGATTAATTTAAAAAAGAAAGTTTATTTGAATTCTTTAATACTCGGACAAGTACAAACTAGATTTCTATCACCATAAACATTATCTACCCTGCCAATTGGAGGCCAGTATTTTTGCTGCTTGATTTGATTATTTGGGTAATAAGCTTCTTTTTTGCTGTAAGGATAAGTCCATTCATCGATTAAAGTATCAACGCAGTGGGGAGCATTTTTTAATAGATTGTTGTCCTGTAAGGAGTTACCTTCCTCTATTGCTCTAATTTCCTCCCTAATACCAATCATAGCCTCACAGAATCTGTTTAATTCCTCCAGTGATTCACTTTCAGTAGGTTCAATCATTAGTGTGCCTGCCACTGGCCAAGACATAGTAGGCGCATGAAAACCATAATCTATCAGTCTTTTTGCTATATCCTCTGCTTCGATGCCGCATGATTCTTTAAATGGTCTGACATCAATTATGCATTCATGAGCAACCAGATTATTTTTACCGGTGTATAAGATTTGATAATGTTCTCCAAGTCTTTTTGCTAAATAGTTTGTGCTCAAGATTGCTGCTTGGGTAGCTTTTCTTAATGAATTTTGCCCCATCATGGCAATGTACATCCAGCTGATAGGCAAAATACTGGCACTGCCAAATTTTGTCCCTGAGATAGCATAACCAGCATCCTCGGTATCTAAAGGATCCTTTGGTAAGAATGGTTGTAACTTTTCTACCACACCTATTGGACCAACACCCGGACCTCCACCACCATGAGGAATACAAAATGTTTTGTGCAGATTTAAATGAGATACATCTCCTCCAAATTGACCTGGATAACACATTCCCACCATTGCATTAAAATTGGCGCCATCAATATATATGAAGCCTCCATAATCATGTATCAGATCACAAACGTCTTTAACCCTCTCTTCAAAAACCCCATGTGTAGATGGATAAGTGATCATCATGGCTGCTATTTTATTTGAGTGATTTGCGGCTTTCATTTTTAAATCAGCCATATCAATGTCACCATTTTCATCGCAATCAATGACAACAACCTCATAACCAACCATTTGTGCAGAAGCTGGATTTGTCCCGTGTGCTGACTCAGGTATTAAACAAATATTCCTCTCAAAATCTTTATTGGCTTTGTGGTAGTTATCAATAGCTAACAAACCAGCATATTCACCCTGAGAACCTGCATTAGGCTGCAGTGATATAGCGTTATAGCCAGTAATAATAGATAGCCATTTTTCAAGATCATCTATCAATTCTAGGTAACCTTGTATTTGTTCTTCAGGTGCGTGTGGATGAATATTTGCAAAACCGTTCCAACCAACAGGGATCATCTCTGAAGTTGCATTAAGTTTCATAGTGCATGAGCCTAATGGAATCATAGATCTATCAAGTGCGATATCTTTGTCTGATAAACTTCTGATGTACCTTAAAATCTGTGTTTCAGAGTGATATGAATTAAAGACTTCGTGAGTGAGGTATAATGATTCTCGCATTAAGTTATCGGGAATTACATCTTTAGGATTGTCGGTTGATGAAATATTTTTGCCAAAGAAACTCAAAATAGTTTTAATATCTTTGTCCGTAGTAGTTTCATCAAAACTAAGACCAATATGATTGTTGGAAATCTTTCTAAAATTAAATTTGTGCTTTAGTGCTTTTTCATGAATTTCGGAGGCATCTTTAACTTCTATTACTAAAGAATCAAAAAAAGTTTTTTCGACTAATTTAAATCCATTAGCAGTTAACGCTTGGGCTAATACTTTTGCTTGACGGTGTACTCTAGAAGCTATTTCTTTGAGGCCATCTGGTCCGTGATAAATAGCATAGAAGCTGGACATTATTGCTAGCAGTGCTTGAGCAGTACAAATATTACTTGTAGCTTTTTCTCTTCTAATATGTTGCTCTCTGGTTTGCAGTGCTAGCCTATAACACGGCCTACCCTGTTGATCTTGCGTAAGACCAATTAGTCTGCCTGGCAGTGATCTTTTGTATGCATCTTTGACTGCAATGAAGCCAGCATGAGGTCCCCCAAAACCCATTGGAACACCAAATCTTTGAGCCGAACCTATAACTATGTCAGCATCAAATTCTCCCGGTGCTTTTATGAGCGTTAGTGCGAGTAGATCTGTACCAATAATAAATAAGCCATTTTGTTGATGAATTTGTTGAGCTACCCCAGATATATCAGCAATTCCACCATTGGCATTAGGATATTGGTAATAACAACCAAAATACTCAATACTCTCATCCATTGAACCTCCAACATGAATTTCTATACCGAGCGGTTTAGCTCTACTTTCCATTATTGCAATTGTTTGAGTGAAGCTGCTTTCGTGTATAAAAAATTTGTTTGATTTTGATTTTGATACTCTATTAGCTAACATCATGGCTTCTGCAGCAGCTGTAGGCTCATCTAAGAGAGACGCATTAGAAATAGCCATACCAGTTAAATCCGTAATCATGGTCTGATAATTCATTAAAGCTTCGAGCCTTCCCTGCGCAATTTCTGGTTGGTAAGGAGTATAAGATGTATACCAACCCGGATTTTCAAATACATTTCGTTTGATTACGCCAGGAACATTACAGTTGTAATAACCCTGTCCTATGAAACTTTTAAATACCTGATTTTTCTTAGAAATTGATTTTAATTTTTTTAACGCTGATGGCTCATCTAGGGGTTCTGGTAGGTCAAGATTATCGAGGTTAAATATAGTATCCGGTACAAGATCTTGAAAAAAAGTATCAACATTTTGATAGCCAAGATCATGTAAAATATGATCAACGTCTGTGTCCTTTAGACCTATATGCCGTTTTGAAAAGTCTTGTGTTTTATTTGTCATAATCAATGAAAGTGTTAACTTTCACTTGAACTTTCATATGCTTCTGCATCTAAAAGTTTATCCATTTCCTTTATATCTTGCGGCTTAATCTTGAAAAACCAACCGCTTTCATAAGGAGAAGTATTAATTATTTCGGGATTATCTATTAAGGCTTCATTGATTTCAGTAATTTCACCACTCAATGGTGAATAAACATCTGAGGCAGCTTTNACAGACTCAACGATTGCTGTATCACCACTTTGGGTTACTTCCTTACCAACTTCAGGCAATTCTACAAAAACTATATCACCTAATAGTTCTTGAGCATGGTCCGATATACCAACAGTAATGGTTCCATCTTGCTCAAGCCTAGCCCATTCATGAGACTCTAAAAATTTAAGATTACTTGGTACTTCGGCCATGAATTTATTTTAAATATTTTAAAAAATTTGTCTCACAAAAATGTAAATTAATCTCTTTATCTCTCAAAAATGATTTTCCGGTAGCTGGAAAATTTTTTGATATTCTGCAAAAACCTATATTTTTTTTGAATGTTGGGCTCCAAGTTCCGCTGGTTATAACGCCCTCACCAGCCTCGAAAGAAACTTTTGTCCCAGACCTTAGAACACCTCTCTCACCTGTGTAGAAACCTACAAGACAATTCTCAGACTCTTTAGAATGATTAAGAGCTTTTTTTCCTATGTAATTTCTTTCTTCATCGGTCTGGTCAACTGTCCACTCAAGATTTGAATCATAAGGGTTGTTTTCAATCGTCATATCTGAACCGTATAGATTGAAGCCTGCTTCTAGCCTTAAAGTGTCTCTGGCAGCAAGACCAATTGGTTGAACATTTTTTGATATCAAATGCTCCCAAATTTCTAATCCTTTAGTAGCATTAGATATAATTTCAACACCTAACTCTCCTGTATACCCAGTTCTTGCAATCATAATGTCATCATCCTCAAAGAGGTGAAACTTCTTTAATTCAAGGTCATATAAACTCGATAAATTTTTTATAGAGTTTGGTCCTTGCAAGGCGATGATCGATGCATCTGACTTAAAATCAACACGAACATCAAAAGCTGAGGCGATTTTCTTGAACCATGCACTATTTTGCTCTCGCGTGCCACAGTTAGAAATGATCCTAAAATTCCCATTGCCTAAATGATAAATAATTAAATCATCTAGTATCCCTCCACTTTCGTTCAATAAGGGCGAGTAAAGTGCTTTTTTACTATCTAAAATCTTGGTTACATCATTAGGTATTAAATACTTTAGAAATTCTGTTTGATTGCTTCCATGTAAGTCGAAAACAGCCATGTGTGAAACATCAAAGATACCAACATCCGTTCTTACTAAATTATGTTCATTTATTTGAGATCCGTAATTAATTGGCATTTCCCAGCCGGCAAAGTCAACTAAATTACCTTTATTCTCTCGATGAAAATCATTAAGGTAAGTTTTATTCATTTTTTTGCAGAGAATTCAATTTCCACTTTGGCATCAAATGGTAACCCAGCCACGGCAAAAGTTGTTCTTATAGGCAATGGCTTTTGAAAATAAGTTAAGTAAATTTCATTCAATTTTGGCATGTCATTTATATCGCTTAAGAGAATTTTTGCTTTAATGACATTTGTATAGTTTAAATTGTAATAATCTAAACCATCTTTTAAATTTTTAAATATTTGGTCTAATTCACACTCAAAACCACCAGCTACTAGACCATTATCAGTATTTCCTATCATCCCTGAGAACTCTATTAAGCCTCCCATTTCAATAGCATCCGAATAGGGAGTCTTTAATTTATCTGAGTTATTTGTTTTGTATTTCATAAAAACTAGTGAAAAAATTTTATCTTTATTGTACAGTACGGTTTTATGGCAGCAAACAAACAGCAAAAGGTTTACTTAATTCCAGAGGGTGAAACTCGAGATAGTCACACTTACCACTATACAGTTGTGAAAACAAAAAAATTCATCCAAGAAAACGAAAAATTAAAAATCAAAAAATTTAATCCGGTAAAAAGAAAACATGAGTGGTTTGTTGAAGCAAAACTACCGCCTCACAGTAAAAACTAGTAACTTCTTATTTAGTCCCTATATATTTTTAATGAACAGAATAAATAAAATATTTGAGTATCTGGAAGACTTCATTCTTTCTGTGATCGCTGCTATGACAATTGGAGCAGTAGGTTTTGAGCTTTATGATGTGTTTCAAAGAGGAACCATTTCTCTTGCTGACTTATTGTTGATGTTCATTTACGCAGAAGTTCTTGGTATGGTCGCAATTTACTTCAGAAGTCATATTCTGCCCGTCATTTATCCTCTTTTCATCGGTATCACAGCTCTTGCAAGGCTTATTGTACTGCAAGGAAAAGATTCAATGCCCGAACAATTAGTTTTTGAAGCTGGTTCGATTCTTCTATTGAGTTTCGCTGCGCTTTTACTTAAAGATGTGAAAGTAAACCTTACACACACGAAGAAAAAATCTTAAACTAAACCTAATCTGGTTTAAAGCATGAATCAAACAGGAAGCTGCCAATGTGGGCTTATTACCTATCATTTCAATCAAGAGGATGTTCTCTCGGCTCATCATTGTCATTGTAAAGACTGTCAAAGGTCAACTGGATGTGGAAAAGCCACTATTCTTTACATTCCATCCAAAAAGTTAAAGATTAAAGGTGAGTTAAAGTTCTATGAATCAAGAGGTTCGATGGGAACTACTATCAAAAGAGGCTTTTGTAGTAATTGTGGTTCAGGAGTCATGAGCTTTGCCAGTGAACTCCCTATGTTAAAGTTTTTGAAAGCAGGAACTTTAGATGATTCAAGTTGGTTAAAAATTGATTCAAGCTTTTTCTCTAAATCTGCCGAAGACTGGAATTCACCAGTCGAAAATTTAAAGTGTTATGAGGGTAATCCAGATATGTTATCAAGCTTCAAAAACGTTATAAAATCTCTATAAATTAATGTCAGATTATTCTTCAAATATAGGTATTGTTGGTGGAGGTATTGCTGGTTTAATTGCTGCTTGTACTTTACAGGAACAGGGAATAAAAACTGTTATTTTTGAAAGATCAAAATCACCAAGTACTGATGGTGCAGGTATAACTATTTCTCCTAACGGCCTTAAAGTGTTAGAAAAACTACAATTAAAAGATTCTTTTAAAGCAGCCTCTTTTGTACCCGATAACATTTGCTTTCATCAAAAAAATATAAATATTACTAAGATTGAAAGTCCAATTAATTTTATTACCTCATCCAGATATATTTTGTTACAACTCTTACAGCAGAAATATCTCGATTTAGGAGGTGAGATACTCTACGGCCATAAGTATAAGTCTATTAATCAAGATAAAATCAAAATCAAATTTACTAATGATATGGAGTACAAAGTTAACCACATACTTGCATGCGATGGCATTAACTCATCTATCAGAGAGGAATTTTTCCCTTTAAGCGGCCCCCCAGTATATAGCGGCTATCAAGCATGGCGAGGTATCGGAAAAGCTGAACAATCTGACGCTAAATTTTATTTCGGTAAAGGTAAACACATAGTAAGTTATCCAATCAATAATAAAGGTGAAGTGAGTTTTACGGCAGTTGTAAAAAATAATTCTGTTACTTCAGATTCATGGAGAATTAAGGGTTCTCAATCAGAATTGCATAAGGATTTCAACGAATTTGATAAAAATATTTTCCCCAGGCTTGATTCATCAGATGAAATATATAAATGGGGCATTTATATTAGACCGGTTCTTAAGTCAATTTACATTAAGAATATTACTTTATTAGGCGATGCAGCTCACCCAATGGTGCCCTTTCTTGGTCAAGGTGGATGTATGGCAATAGAAGATGGTTATGCATTTGGACGGCTTGCAGGTGCAAATGCAAAAAACTTCTCTAAAGCACAAGCAGAGTTCGAGAAAATAAGACTTTATAGAAAAAATATGATTCAAGCATCATCAAAAACTCAAGGAAAAATTTATCATCTAAATAACCCATTAACAGTCTCCTGTAGGAATATTTTTCTGAAATACACGCCTGTAGTAAAAGTACGTATGCAAAAGATCTGGTATTATGAAATCGATAAAGAAGTTGAAAAATTGATTAATTAAGAATAATGATTGCAAGATTTAATAGAGAAGCAAAACAAATCCAAAGCACATAAGGAATATAAAAGAAGACACTAACCCAAGTCTTATTTATTCTTAATTCTTTTATAATCAAAACATTCAAAAATATTAAAATTACAATATCTAAAAAAGCAAATGCAGTGCTTTGAAAAACAAAAAATAGCCAACTCCAAAGACCATTTAATAAGATTTGCATGAGATACAATTTAAAAATATTTTTTGCATTTAAATAGCTAACTATTGCCATAAGAACATATAGAATTGGCCAAACAATCCCAAATATAAAATTTGGTGGATTGAAAAAAGGTTTATTCAGAGCTTCGTACCATGTCCAGTCAGTGTATTGGGTAGAGAGACCACCGAGCCAAGCTATGATAAAAGTTATAGCGGGCAGCGATAGTTTTTTTAAAATAGAATTATTCATTTATTCGGCCATTGATATCGTATTGCTTAAAAAAATTCCAAATGACTTCTGCTGCGTTTATATCATTATTATTATTGTATCTTGGCCATTCATGACCCATATTTGTCATCAAATATAATTGTGCCTGAACGTCTGTAATGCATTGATTATATAAATAAAACGAACCTACATCTCCATCGTTATTATTATCGGGTAAAGATGTAATGCTTGAGGTTTGACAGTTATTATATTCTTCCCAATACTCCATAACGCTAGGTATAGACCTAGAAAACCAATTTCCATAATACGGCACGACTGTATCAGCGTCTCCATGAATTTGCATAATTGAGGTAGAGTGAATTGGATTACAAGAATTATATGTTTCACGAGTCATTGACCCAGTAACTGATGCAATAGCTGCTATTTTATGGCTAAGATTACATGCAAGATGAAAGCTCATATAACCACCATTAGACATTCCTGTTGAGTACACTCTATCAGTATTAATATTAAAATTATCTTCAGACCAATCGATAAGGTACGACATAAAATCTACGTCATCAGTAGTGCTATCGTTTGTCCAGCCTCCAACATTCCAATGAGTTTGACCAGTACTGATTAGTATTGAGCCCTGCGGATAAATAACTATAAATTTTTCACTATCTGCAATCGATTGAAAGTCACTGTATCCCATAAACCAAACTGCTCTACTGGTATAACCATGAAGACCAAAAAGTAATGGAACAGAGGATAAGTCATCTATCCCGTCAGGAATATAAACGTAAAACTCTCTATCAAGATTTTTTCTTTTCATTGAGCAAAAAAGCGTTCTTGCGTATCCAGAATCCGAGCAAATTGGTTCAGTATTTGAAGGTGTCGGTGGAGAAATTATTGGAGAAACTGTATCTTCTGTAGCACTAGTACCTCCCCCACAACTTGTTAAAAGAAATGTGGCTAAAAACAGACTAAAACGTAAAGTTTTATTCAGAAATAGCCCCATTTAAATCAAATTCTTGCATGAAGCTCCAGATGGTGGAAGCGGCATCAATATCATAGTCATAACCTAAACCGTCTCTATTAGGCCACTCATGATCAACTCCTTCTAGCCGATAATAAGCAAGCCTTACATTGTTGGTACACTCTGCTTTTAGTTCTGCGGTCCAGGCGTATCCATCACCATTATTATCATCTCCATTGATTGTTGTGCTTTCATTACATTGATTGTAATCATTCCAATAAGCTAAGACAGAGTTAAAACCTACTGAATAAGCTCCGCCTTCTATGGGAATTGAGCTATCAATTTCACCATGTATATGAATTATCGGTAAAGGTCTTTGCGGAGTACAATTATCGTATTCTTCGGTATACATCAAGCCTGCGACTGGTCCAAAAGCCGCGACTTTATCACTCAAATAACACGCCAAACTGTAAATCATAAATCCACCATTTGAAAATCCTGAAGCGTAGACTCTATTTGGATCAACATAGTACTCTGAAACTAGCGCATCAATTAATTCAGAAATAAAGGCAACATCACAAACGTCATCAGATGTATTGCAACCAATTCCTGTAAACCAACCGGTTGATCCTTTGCCCTCGGCAACGGTTCCTTGTGGATAAACAGCAATAAAATTTTCTGTCTCAGATAATTCTCGAAAGCCGGTATATTCCATTTCATATTGAGCATAACCTTCACCACCATGAAAATTCATTACAAGTGGTGAAGTTTCGGTAGAATCTAACAAGTTATCGGGTATGTAGAGAAAAAACTCTCTTTCGAGTCCACCAGAATTCATAGTGCAATATTTTGTATTACCAGTATTGTCGTAATTTGAACAATTTGTGGGACCAGGTGCTGGTGTGGGTTCAGGAGTTGGTGCAGGCGTTGGCGCAGGAGTCGGTGCTGGTGTTGGCGCAGGAGTCGGTGCTGGTGTTGGCGCAGGAGTTGTAATGTCTTCAGATGAACTTCCTCCCCCGCCACCACAGGCAGTAACAAGAATTAAACTGAAAACAATAAATAGACTTTTGAGAAAGCTCTTCATGATTTAATTGGTAAATAAATAACAGTATTTGTACTAAGTATCATTATAAATATTAAACAAGTTATTATCGGACCAAGATAAATTCTTCCTGTCATTTGAAAAAATATCCTGTTGAAATATGGCAGGATAAACATAATTGGCACAATTCCAAACAAGAGATTCACACTCAGCCAATTGGTAGTCCAATAAACAGTTCCAGTTGCTGCAAACACGGTGTATTGAATAATAATTATTAAAAATAACCCTGCTGAATTACCAAAACCTGCAATCAAACGCGAGATCCACTCTGATTGACCATCAAAGCGCATTGCCCCATTGACTCTAAGAGAATTAGAAAAGAAAAAGATAAAAAAGAACGGAAAATACATTAATAACACCAGTAACATTTCTGGCTGGAATATCCGTACTCCCATAAACCAAAACCTATAATCAATGTGAAAGAAAATGTAAATTGAATATAAGATTAGGTAATAAATAACAAAAACTAAAATACCTAATAGAAACGTTTTGGCTAAATCGTTCAAACTAATACCAGCCCCCCATGAATCAGTTTTCACACCGTGATTTTTTCCAAAAAAATAATAAGCTAAAAAGAACAAGATAAATCCTACTGAACCATTTAAGACAGCCCATAACATCACAGAATTATTCATCCTTTGTGGAAAGAACCATGTTAATTCCCTATTTGCAGCTTCCGGGAATAGTACTTTAGCTATGTCCACCATTGGAATGAAGGTGACACATGCAATAGTGGCTCCAATGATAAATACTGACCAAAAAACAATTTTTCCTTGTTGAGATTGTGTTGGCAAAGCTGGAGGCATTGGTTTGACTAAGGTAGCAAAAAATTTTAATCTCAGTAAAGCTCTTGAAAGAGGGATTAGTAATAAAAACCCAAGAATCATATTTATAAGAGTGAAAAGTTCTTTCCACTGCCAAATTTGATCGTAATCATCTAATGGTGTTGGTGCATTAAACACATAGTCAAAATAGCTCAGTTGGTTTGCTGTTGCTTCTGCGTTATAAGGTTGAAAAGGATGTAAAAGTTTTTCATTAAACACTACCCTTAGAGAATTGTTTTGAATATCTCCATAATATTTTCCAAGCTCAACCGTAGAAACAACGTTTTCTAGCCTAAGTATGCTATTGACTGTTCTAAGTGATTCTGGCGCTATTGTCATATCTGCTGCATCCCAACCTTTTAAATCGTTTCTAAAGGCTCCTTCGTCATACAGCGCATAACTTACACCAACATTTGATTTAACATCTTTTAGGACATTATCCGTAAGCGTTAATACGTATCCAGAAACATAAACAGAATGTAATCTACTTGGCTGATTTAAAGCCTTAGCACGCTTGCCAAAATAATTTGCGCCTCTTATCGCAGCATTGCCCCCCATTGAGTGGCCGGTTGTTCCTAACAACTCTTTGTTGATGTAATCGTAATGATCGGACTCATAAATATGATCTATTAGAGCAAACATCCCATAACCTTCTGTAGTAGCTGCCCTTCGACTGAGAGATGAACTTGAAAGCCCTTGAGCATAAGGATCAATCAAACCAACTACATAGCCTCTTCGGGATAGTTCTATTGCAATGTTAGATAAAGCTTCTTTTGAACGCTGAAAGCCAGGAATTATTGCTATAAAAGGAGCTTTATTTTCTGCAGTTGCTGTCTTAGGTTTATATAGATCGTAGTAGATATATTGTGAATTTTTGGTATCTAGTCGTTCAAGCGTTATATCTACTTTACCAAAATTAGTTTGGATTATTGATGCAAGAAAACTACTTATAACTAAGACTAAAAGGCAGTATTTAAGCTTCATTTAGATACTATAAATGAAAACTCCGACCTCAAAAGAGATCGGAGTTATTAAATGGTAGTTAATTAGTCGTGAAGTCTATAGCCAACCCAAGTAGAGTTAGTATCACATGTCATATGATTCCACCTTTCCTGTTCAGCTTCTGAGCCATAGGTTTTATCCCAAAAGATATCTATACCCTCACCTCTTGCAACTAATCCCGGTGATGCAGCGCTTACCCAAAAATCTGGACCTTCTCCTCTTGGCGAACCTGCACCTGGATAAATATATCTATAGCCACCTTCTGCGCCATTGGCATAATGTTCTTTTGCCATTTCTGCATGAGCTGATCTGAGAGCTACAGGATCAGCATTTTCAGTATATTTGCATGGCCAGTAATCTACAGTAAAGAAATCCCATGGATTTTCTGGATCGCCTGTTGATGGACCAATTCTTTGGAAAGCTACAGAGGAGTTTTCACATTCCATAGAATTTTTAGGGAATGACTTGTCTTCATTGATCATGTTATACATTGCTACTTGAAATTCTCCCATTTCTTTCATTGTTGGGGCGTGGGTGACAAAAAACATATCGTCACCACCTCTCATTTCCTCATTTGTATAAAATGGCCACAGCATTACAGAAGAAACATTATCCTCAAGACTATTTGCTTTTTCTTGATATGCATCAAACCATTTTTCAAACATCTTTTCAGCTTTAGAGTCACTTAACCCTTCTTTAGTGCTGCAATATAAATAATCCGCGTATGCCTCTGTATACATTTCAACGTGATCATCACTAAATGCAAAGAAGCTAAAAAAAATAATTAATAGAATTCTCATTCTTTTCTCCTAAAGTTAGTCGTTTTCAAAGTCGCTTTTGACTGTTTGGTGAACACCACCATAAGCAGCTGGTGAATAATGTTGAGATCTGAGAACCCACTTATCATTCTCCATAACCCATGTTGTAGTAACACGTGTTCGATATGGTTGACTATCTGCACCAGAAACACCTTCATAGTAAAATCTTACTAAATAAACACTTTCAGAAATTTTAGTTGCCTCTGGATAATAAACATTATTAAGGCCATCTGGATAATTTTGTTCATAATCTTCAACTGTTTCAACAGTACAAGCTTTATGAAAACTACCATCTGAATTTGTGCTGCATACTCCAGCATTGCTTTCCATTGCTACCATAGTTTTAAAATCTTCAGCATTTCGTGCTGCATAGTATTTATTCACTGCAGCAAGAACATCGGCATCTGCGCCATGATCATCTGCATATGTATAAAAAGTTAACGTTAGTAAAAGTGAAATTATAAACTTCATCATCAATCTCCTATTTCATATCAACTACTTCTTTTTCAAATAAAGCAGTTTCAGCTAATAAATCGCTTTGGTATTCTTGAAAAAAGACAATCTTGTCATCTTTTAGTTTCATTACCATTGCATATCTATTGTTATATTCTCCATTAGCAGCCATCGCTTTACCATCAAAGGTTGTGACAACCCACTCTTCATTGGCCATTTGGTTTACTTTTGTAAGTACAATTCCATCTGGCAAAACTTCTGGTATCACAGTCATGAACCATTGTTTTTCAAAACCTTCCCTGTCGTATTTTTTACAGATAGTGCAAATACCCATAAATTCAAACTCTAAGTCTTCATGTAGAAGATCTAGGGCAACCTGATAGTTTTCAGTAAGAATATTGTCCCAAAAAGTATTCACAATTTTTAGATTCATATCTTTTTGTGACATCGAGTTATCGGCACAAGAACTAAGAACTAGTGCAATCGCAAGTAATAATATTTTTTTCATATTCACTCTACAAAAACTGTATGTTTCTTGCCTTTGTCAACGACTCTAACTACAAGCAGTTCAGTACACGCATCACCTAAATCTGGAGCATCTGCTTCACCACCATGAACCCAATCAGTAGGTTCATACCAGTATTCACCTGTTGTATAATTTTTCCATTCACCGGTAGATTTTGATTGAGATACACCATCAAGTACGTAGACGAGTGTTCCTGCTGCAGGGTGAAAGTGCTTTGGTGTGGTACCAGCGTTACATGTAGCTCTCTTTTCAATATAAAGTTCCATTCCCCCATCTAAAGCAAAAACTTCAGATGATAATAGACCTTCAAATTTTGGTTGCTCATGGTCATCAGCTGATACTACGAAAGTAAGTAAAGTTATAAATATAATAAATAAACGCATAATTAGACCTCTACTCATTTATAGCAAAAATTAATATCAAAACAATCAAAATAATAAAAAAAGAGGCACTGAGTGCCTCTTAAGATATAAATTCCTAGTTACCAGGAAAGTATACAAAGTTTACGTTGAACTGTGAGTTCTGTATTTTTGTTATAAATACTCATAAAAGCATCATATTCCTTTTGTGCTTTTTTAGCCTCGTCCTCATTTTGATTTACTCTCAATGATCGCCATTTCTTCCATGCTTCTTGACTACCAACTACCATAGAAGTAGCTCTATAAAGCTTGTCTGTGACGTTACCCTCGCTATCTCTTCGATATTGCATCATAGGCATGACCGTGATGTCAGAACCTCGATCTTTATAGAATTCTTGGTGCATCTTTGAAGCTTTAAGCCAACCTGCTGCTGAGCCACCCTTTGCAATTTTAGCAACATAATAATTTGCTTCTTTGCCCTTACATTCAGAAAAATCAGTTGGGGCAGCGAAACTATAAAACGATAGAACTAATATTAATAAAATTCTCATATTTATCTCCTCTAACTATTCTCTACATTTTTAATGACATTTTGAATATAAACATGTAAATATTAGGGTATGAAATTCAAACCTTTAAATTACATAAGATATTTAATTGAATTTGTAATAATTATTACTGGTGTTCTTTTATCATTTTATCTGGATGATTTAAGACAACTTGGTGAGAAAGAATCTTACAAAGATACACTCATTGAGGAATTACTGATCACCTCTGAGGAAGATTTAAAACAAATTGAAAAAATCACTAAAGATCTTATAGTAGTACAGACCAATATCGCTGAAATATTAGCCGATATTGAAGACGGAAAAAAAGACCTTAATGATAATGAGGTTGCAGAAAAATATTTATTCATAACACAAAAAATGAGTGTTTCATTTTTTCCACAGAATGGTACGTTCAATCAATTAATTTCAACAGGATCTATAGAATTGATAGATTCCAAAAAGTTTAGAAGAGTGCTCCTCAATAACTACACCCACTACTACGATAGGAATAGTGCTAATAACAGAACATTAGACGATTTATATTTAGCTTTTGGAGCAAATATTGATCCAAATATAACAGTCACATCTACTGAACAAGATGATGCTTCATTTATTTATTCAGATATGATTGTAAGTTCATATGACATAGATCAAAAATTCTATCTGTCGAATACCTTTAAGGCCTATCTGCTGACAGCTCAATCTATGGTGGGCAAAAATATAGATATGTTACAAATTTTCAGCGAGAGCTACACAGAGATAATAGCCCTGGCTAACAAAGAAATTAGCTAGTTACCAACCGCAAGTTCTATCTTTATTTTGCTCATTGAGCCAATCAACTAACGGAGCGTAATAATTCAGCATAGAAGTCCCACTCATTTTTCTTGTCCCTATCATGCTTTCAAGTGCGTCCTGCCAAGGTTGGCTTTGTCCAAAGGCAAGCATTGTTCTTAGTTTCTCACCTGCTAATTCATTACCATAAATTGAACATTCATGTAATGGACCATCGAAACCCATAGTTTTGCATAGAGATTCATGAAATTGATATTGAAGGATTCTTGCTAAGTAATATCTGGTATAAGGAGTATTTCCTGGGACATGATATTTTGCACCAGGGTCAAAAGCATCTGATGGCCTTTCATTTGGTGATTTTACGCCTTGATACTTCTCTCTTAATTCCCACCAGTAGTCATTAAGCTCATCATCTGTCAATTCACCATTAAAAACAGCCATTCTCCACTTATCTAACATTAATGTCCATGGGGTAGCTACCACACTATCAAGAGCTTTTTTCATCAAAAATGCCACCTCATTTTGCTTTGCTAACTTAGCTTCAGCTTCTGTTGCAAAACCAATTTGCTCAAGGTAATTTGGCGTAATTGATAATGTCAGTAGATCTCCTACAGCTTCATGAAATCCATCATTTGCACCTCGTTGAAATACTACAGGCTGATCCTTGTATGCTTGGTAATAGAAAATGTGACCCAGTTCATGATGTATAGTGGAAAAATCCTCTTCATTTTTCTCGATGCACATTTTAATTCTCAAATCTTGATTTGCCGAATCAATATCCCAAGCACTTGCATGACAAACTACAGCTCTGTCCACTGGTTTTACAAATAAAGATCTTTCGTAGAAAGTATCTGGCAATGGATCAAAACCTAAGCTTAAAAAGAAATTTTCTGAAATTTCAACCATATCAATTTCAGTTAAATTTTTATCAGCAATAACCTGTGTTATATCTATGGGTTTGCCTATAGACTCTTCCTTGTAAACAAGATCATAAACGTTTTGCCATGATTGAGCCCACATGTTCCCCAGTAAATGAGCAGGAATAGAACCCTCATTTGGTACAACGTCATCACCATAAAACTCATTTAATTCTGCCCTTACATGACACTGCAAACCCTCATAAAGTGGCTTTAAATCCTCATATACTTGATCAACTGTCTCTGAAAACTCAGCTGCTGGCATATCATATTGACTGAACCACAAATCAGATAAGCCCTCAAAACCTAAATCCTGAGCACCTCTATTGCCAATATCTACCATCCTTAAATACTTTTTTTTCATTGGCTTACCTATTTCTCTCCAACCGCTCCAAGCTTTCAATAATTCATCTGCATCTCTTGAATTATCAATGATGCTTTCAAAGGCTTCTAAATCGTAACATTCACTCTCAGTAAAGCAGTGTGTCCCATTTCCATACATCGCTTCTAGCTCTGTCATAATTGAAGCCATTTCTCCAGCCAAATCATCATCTAAGGGAGGTGGCATGACAAATCCGTTTTTAATGATGTTAAGTGCCCTTCTGTCCGCTGGTTCCAATACCAGATTATCAAAAGTTGCGGCAGTTCTCGCTTGTTCGAGCGATTCTAAAATACCTCTTTTACTGAAATCTGCAGCTACTTTTTGTGAATCATAAGATATGAAATTAGACTGAATCCAGTAAGCAGACGAATATACTGGTCCGTCAGTAACAGCTTTTTCTTGAACCTCGACCAAAAAGTCTTTTGCATCTTGTTCAGTCACAGAGTCTGCACTATTGGTACAGCTTATTAGTATAAAAATCGGTAAAAAAAATCTAAGAAAATAAGACATGGCGAAATTATACCATAGTGATTTTTGATAATTGATTAATAAGTTAGTTCGTTTATAGTGTTTATGTGAGTCTTATAAGCTTATTTACCCATATGTGTGCAATTGGTTTTGCTTTGTTAGCTATCAATGAAAAAACTCAAGAGCGTAAAAATTTGTTTATTGGTATGGCAATAATGTTTTTTGGACTAACTTTTATAATATAAATAAAAACTTTAATGTTTTTAGATAAAACTTAAGGAAAAAAATGAAAAACTTTTTTAAAATTTTAGCTTTTTACTTACTTTCAATGTTATTTGTGTCAGACGCAACTGCAGATGAGTGGGCTAAACAAGATTGTTTGGAGTATGAGCAAATGATTGGTGGATTAGTTTGGTTATCAGGTGAGACACTTGAGATGTCAGACAAAGCAAGAAAAGCAGAAAAAGAAGAAGAAGCAAAAGAGTTGTTTGATGCAAGTTTTGCCCTATCACAGATGGCATCTAATCATACAAATGTGTATGCACAATTCTGTGATTGATTAAGAACTAAGTCTTTTTCTACTACCATGCAGCTGATAAACAGCTTTGGCCTTTGCTTTGAAATTGGCATTGCTTCTAATTTGCCAAATTAGCTGTCTAGCTTTTTTGGCAGAGCTTTTGATGTCAACGATTTTTTCTTTATACAGCTCTCCTAATTCAGCATTATGAATTTTTTCTTTATCTAGGTTTTGAAGGTTAGGTATCTGTTCTTTTATCCAATTAGCATCAGGATCTTGATCTAGGCTTTGCTTTACAACTGAGTATATTCTGGGCAAATTTATGCCTGTAACACCACTTTGCATTTGTACCTGGCATATATGTATACCTGGCTCATAATCTGTAAAGGTGCTTGCTAATAGAGGTGAGGTTTGTTGCCAAGGTTGCCATAGGTTATATGAGGCGAAAGACATTAGCATTGCTCTCATCCTAAAATTAATCCAACCATATTTTTTGAGATATAACATACAAGCATCAACAAATGGAAAACCAGTATTTCCAGTTATCCATTTTTCAATTAATTCTTTATCAGTCTCTATCCTCAAGCTATCGCAATCAGGGTGCATAGATTGATGTTGAAGTGATGGTTGTGTATCAAGCTTTTGTATGAAATGACAGTGCCAATGAAGTCTTTTTTTAAAAGAATATAGATCCCATCGATATTTTGAATTATTGATATTTTTCTCCAATTCTTGGTAAATATTTCTCATCGATAATGTTCCAAATGCAATATGTGGAGAAAGTCTTGAGCAGGCATGAGCCGCTTCTGATGGACTAGACATTTTCTTCGAATAGCCTTTACATCTTTTCTCTAGAAATGTGTTGAGAAGATCTTTTCCAGAGCTAGTCCCACCTTTTTGAGTGTGTGGGCTGCTTTGTTTTAAATTAGTTTTAAATT
Source organism: Gammaproteobacteria bacterium TMED112 (assembly GCA_002170245.2). Lineage (GTDB taxonomy): Bacteria > Pseudomonadota > Gammaproteobacteria > Magnimaribacterales > TMED112 > TMED112. The sequence continues at coordinate 91,552 of NHFN02000013.1, read as the reverse complement.
TTGAAAACGTGGGAAGGTCTAAAGTACTTAAATTTTTATTGACTAAAGGGATATCAAAAGTCTTTGATTTCATATGGATCTTCCAATCTCTTGCCCATATATCTCTATTTTGCTTAGAAAGTTGTATACCAAAATCTTTATATTTTATTAAATTTAAGGGGTTTTCCTTTGAAAGTTTTCTTAAATTTTGAGAGAAATATTCTGTTTCTGTCGTATGATTCATATGTATATTGAGATTTGAATAACATTTATTTAGATAATTTCCTAAATCTCCAAGATTCCCCTCAAATACATACAAATGTACATTAAATTCTTTTAGCTTAGCCTCTAATTCTGTGAGACTATCAAGTGCAAATTTTAATTGATTAACAGACCTATCAGTTTGAGACCAATATTCTTTATCAAAAACAAATAGTGAAAAATATTCTTGATTTATTGATGCATTATAAAGAGCTGCATTATCTTCAATTCTCAAATCACGGTGAAAAATTGCTACATCTTTCACAAATCTTCTGCATACTTATGATTAGTATCGCTGTGATGCATTTCATCTGCCCTCACTCTTACGATTAGATCACTTAATCTGGCATCTTTATGCATAGCATAGTAGTTGATAGCTAATTCTGGAGCAGCTATATTCTCAATAACGCCAGATTCAACAAGTTTAAGATATTCACTGTAGCTAGCGACTGCTTCATCTTCAAAATAACCTATCATTCTGTGAGAGGTTTTAGGAAAGAAAAGATACATAAAGAAGTAGAAAACTCCAAACAGAAATTGAGCACTAAGCACTAATATTCTTTCAAACAAGTTTGGTTTTGCAATTTCAATGAAAAACATTAAGTGCATTCGTTCATTTTCTGCTTCTGCAAGCATTTCACGAATGTGCTTACCATAGCCAGTTTTCATCGCTCGCAAGCTTTTGAAGTGCATAAGCATGCCTGCAACCATTCCGGGTACTCCTGCTATTGTTTCAAGCACAACAGCTCTATGGCCATATCTTTTTGCAAAGAAACGATCAGCAATGAACTTAAAAAATTTTGTCATTGATAAAGCAAATCCATCAGAAGTACTGGTTATAGCTTTATCTAATAGTTCTCTCATATAAATAATGTTTATACATATATATAAGTGACCTTTATTTTATCAAGTTAGCTGGTATCAAAAAAATACATATTTGTTGTGTATTTTTTTTATATTCTTATATTTAATTTATGTGTGGACGATTTAGTTTAGTAGGTGACCCATTTGGATTAGGGTTTAAATCTAATTTTAATATTACTCCAGCAAGCTCTATACCAGTAAAAACAATTAATTGTGATGGTCAGCTTATGAAATGGTCATATTCGCCATCTTGGAAACAAGATATGAACCTAATTAATTGTCGCTCAGAAACAATTACGGAAAAACCCTCTTTTAAGGGTGCTAAGAGATGTATTATTCCTTTTTCTGGATGGTATGAATGGCAAAAACAAAATAATACTAAGGTCCCTTATTATCATTACTCAAGCGCTAAATATTTTGCAGGTATATTCAATGAATCTGGTTGTTGCATATTAACAAGAGTATCAGCTGATGCGCTCAGCCATATTCATCATAGGCAACCGGTTTTATTACACGAAAATGAGATAGGAGAGTACTTTATGGGACAAAATATTTACGACTCTAAAGCAAATTATGAAGTTAATTTTTATGAAGTATCGAAAGACGTTAACAACCCAAAAAATAACTTCGCAAGCTTAACGCAAGAAATTTGATATGATTACACGATATGAAAGAAGATAAAAAATCTAATTTACAGACGACGGTTAATATTGCTCTTGGAGTTTTAATAATAGCGTTATTTGCACAAATGTACGCACTAAAAACTGAAGTACGAGTGATTTATTCACAGCACATTACAGAGGATCATCAAGAGAAGTAGCTTTAAAAAAATCTATTAGAGCATACCTAATACTTACATCAACTAAATAAGGAGTTATATATGTATAGATTATTAATTTTATTACTGCCAATGTTGCTTAATGCACAGGACTTACAAGACCAAAAAATATCTGAAATAAGTGTTGAGGATTTAACCAATATTGTGAGGATGGTAGTTCAGGAAACACTTGCATATTGTATGGTTACAGGTGAAATGCAAGGTCGTGCAAGACTTAATCTTGATGTAGAAGGTGAAGTGATAGCTAGACTTGAATGTGATTTTAAGGAACCAGCTGTTATTGAAGAAACAATTGAAGAGTAGAAAATTATTTTAGATTAGTTAATAAGTATTAAAACTAAGACCCAATCTAAAATTCCAGAAGCTATCATCACCGCCAGCAGGAGCAGGTCTGACTACATCTAAAGGTGTATAGGATGTACCTAAATTCAAGACCCATTTTTCTGATAAAGAATAATTTAATCCAGCAGTAAAAGTATTTAGAGTGCCCTTTGTTTCAACAAATGCTATTTCACGTGTGAGCTCCAATTGAGCATCAATACGAACTGAAGAATCTACTTTAGTTGTAGTTAAAGAAAACCAAGGCTCAAATTTTTCGTTTTTCATATTTGGTTTCATAATTAGCTCAAATCCATGGTGACCTAAATCAATTTTATCTTTAGACGTCTCAATACAACCTGAAGGATTTCCAGGCGTATATAGTGGTTGATTAACTACTTCAGCGCTACATGTAACATCTGCAACTGCATAACCTGAAAGATTAAAAATGCGCAGTCCAAGGTTTAAATTGTTATTTTCAAACAATTCCTTCGATAGAGCGAAACCATATAAATCTTTTGGTTTTGCGCCCTTAATTTCAACTGAAGGTGTAAGAGAGAATTCAAATACAGTATCCCAGTAAAAACCCATTTTAAGTTTACCTCGTCCAAAAATAGGTGATTTGTTTAGATCTTCATACTTCAATCCGCCAAAGCCAATTTTTTGCTGTTCCAAGTTCAATTTTGGAATAGTGCTTATTTCTGCAGAAATAACAATATCACCAAATTCTAGTGGTTCAATATAACTATTTGAAAGATTGAGGGAGGCAGCAGACATGTAAGCCATGCCCCAACCTTCTGGACTCTCAAATTCTACTTCTTCTGACTGAACTTGTGATGCTACAAATAAGGATATTAAAAAAGTGAAAAGTAAATTTTTCATAATATCCCTGAACAGCTTAGTCAGTTATGGAGATTGCACCCGATCCAGCCATACCGGCATGAATGGTACAGTAATAATACATAACAGAAGCACTTAAATTTTCTGGCACAGTCCAAGTTATAGTGCCTTCATCCACATAAGAAACACCATCATTAAAAGCTGTTCCACCACCAAATGTTCCATCTGGAGTAGTGCTAAATCTAAATGGATGTGCATTACCGAAATCAGACACATCAAAAGTGTATGTTGCACCTCTTTTGAGTGTTATGGATGCATGTTTTACACCATCAATAAAATAGTCCAATTGTGTTGCTGTAATTACATAAGTTGTATTTGCTGATTCAAATGTTTGATCAGCGTTTACACTTCCTTTTGTCTTAGCAACAGGACCCACCCATGAAAAATCTGAACTTTCAGATCCTGAACCGGTTTTTTGAAGCGATTCATCAGCTGAAGTACTGTTACTTTGGGATACTCCAATATCTGTTGCTGTAAAGTCTGAACAAGATCCTGAAATAGGCGACATAGTGCCTTCATAACTAATTAATTCAACACAAGTCCCACTAGGATCTACGAGACCAATACCATCAGCTTGACCATTTTGGATTTGGCCGAAATCAAAGGCTGCAAAACCATAACCACCTGATTCATCTTCAAGAACTCCTGAAAGGTTTCTTTGATCATATTGTTCATCAGTATAACCGTTATAGAGTTCAAGTTTCCAGCCAGATAAATCTGTTCCAGCTGGACCGGCAATTTCAATGTATTCATCAGCATCTACACCGACCATGTCGTAATTTAGTTCATTAATGAAAACTGTTCCTGCTTCTGGTCCATCACCTGGCGCTGGTGTGGGAGCTGGAGTAGAGTCATCGTTTGGAGGCAGAACCGGTAATTCTGAATTATCACAATTACTTTCCTCATTTTTAATGAAATCGTATTCGTTTTGGTCAAAGTACAAATCGTTTAAATGCTTAACTTCAACCCATTTTTTGAGGTAAGTACAATGAAAATCTGTATTTGAAGGCATCCATTCTGTTGGATCTGAACTGCCCTTAGCTCCGTTTGAGCTTCCCCCTACAGCAAGAAATTGATGTGTTGTTTCAGGTAGTGTGCCTGCATTTTTATTACCAGTATTTGCATAAGTTCTTTTTTCTTCTGCAGAACTCCAATTGCCTGCACCACTTATGTGGCTTTCGTATAGTGCTACTACGTGATCAATTTGCACTTGTGATGCTGAATTATATGTTGAATTATCGAATGGATCATTCCATTTTCCAGATATAACAGTACATCCACTAGATGAATATACTAATGGATTACTAGTATCATCATCTATGTGTTGTGCAATTAAAACTTCGTGTCTATTTGAGATGCAATCTCCGTCTGTATCATCCCATGTAGGATAATCAGCATCTCTATCATAAAATGGAGTAGCCACAGAGCCTACTAGAACTGCCTTATTAAATAGAAATGTTTCCGGAGCTGGTGTTGGCTCTGGTGTTGGAGCAGGATCATCAAATACTTGCTCGTTATTGATAAAACCTCCCGAAGCAGTCACTGGCCCCACCCAAGCAAAATCATTTGCATAAAATCCTTGACCAGTTCTCTGTAATGAATCGTTTTCTGAGCTCCCTTGTTCAAAAACTCCAATATCCTCTCCAAATACTCCATCACATGGGCTTCCACCGCCTACACCATCTTGTGGTGTTGCAGTCGATGATCCCTCATATGATAAAAATTCAGCGCATTCATTATCTGGATTTACTAAGCCAATACCATCGTAAGGTCCATTTTGTAGACCTGTTTCTATAGAACTGATTGGTATGTCAAAGCTTACAGCCCCATAGCCTGTATTTCCTTCATCTTGAATGGTTCCAGATAAATTTATGGTTCCATAATGACCCGATTCACCTTCAGGATCACTATAAAGAACAAGCTTGTATCCATCTAGGTTGGTACCTGCTACTCCAGCAACCTCTATAAATTCATTTTGATCTACTCCTTGATTATCGTAGTGGAATTCATTTATCCAAACCGGTTCCTGTGTACCAGGTGTTGGTTCAGGTGTAGGTTCAGGTGTTGGTGCTGGCGTTGGCGCTGGTGTTGGCGCTGGTGTTGGTGCCGGCGTTGGTGCTGGTGTTGGTGCAGGCGTTGGTGCAGGTGATGGGTATGGGTTAGGCGATGTGTCTCCACCGCCTCCTCCTCCACATGCAGCAACAAAAATAATTGTTAGAAGTGATGTGATGATTTGTTTTGTATTCATAGGTTTAAATAATGTTTGATTATCATTTTACTAATAAAACAGAAAATATATCGGCTTTTTTTTATATAAACATAAATAAAACATTTACAATACCAAAATGGACGGAGTGTACGTTTTTCTTATAAGTTTGGTATTCGTAACCATTTATATTTTTCTTGAAGCGAGACCTAAAGGATTTAGCTTAAAAAATTTATTTAAGAAGAATAAAGATTAAATTTGGCTAAACTTCATTTTTACTACTCTACTATGAATGCAGGTAAATCTACCTCATTACTTCAATCTAATCATAATTATAAAGTTCGGAATTTGAAAACTTACATATTTACACCGAAAGTTGATGCACAATTTCATGAAGGAAAAATACACTCGAGATTAGGCGTTGAAGAAAAAGCACATGTTTTTGATGAGAACTTCGATTTTTATGAATATTTTCAAATTAAAAACAAAGAAAATATTTCATGTATCTTGGTTGATGAAGCTCAATTTCTTACAGAATTACAGGTCAAAGAATTATGTAAAGTTTGTGATGAGTTTAACATACCAGTCATGTGCTATGGGATAAGAACAGATTTCAGAGGCGAACTATTTACAGGTAGTATGAGTTTATTAGCTTATGCAGATACTATGGTTGAACTTAAAACAATTTGCGAATATGAAAACTGTTCTCGTAAAGCAACTATGGTAGCAAGATTTGTAGATGGAAAATTAGTAACAGAGGGTGATAAAGTTGTAATAGGTGGTGATAATTATAAAGTATATTGCCGCAAACATTACAGAAAAATTACTGGCTTAATTTAGACAAATAAACCAGCAATAAGACCAGTCATACATGATGCAAGAGTGGCACCTACTAGTGCTTTTACTGATACATCTATTAGATCATTTGTTCTTTCAGGAGCCATAGCCCCAATTCCAGATATTAATATTCCGACACTTGAGAAATTTGCAAAGCCACATAAAGCATAAAGCAGTATTACTTTTGTTCTATCTGTGAAAAATCCTGGTTCTAATTCTCCAAGTTGAATGTAGGCAACAAACTCATTAGTTGCTAATTTCAATCCTAATAGCTCAGCAGCAGATGGGGCTTCTGACCACGGGATGCCTAATAACCAACATATAGGAGCAAATATATAGCCTAATATTTTTTGTAAAGACAAATCGGAAATTATAAGATTTAATGCTCCGTCAACTATTGAAACTAAAGCTAATATTGATATGAGAATAGCAGCTACATTAACCGCAATATTTAAACCGTCTTTAGTTCCTTTTGTAATAGCATCCATAGAACCAGCATAAATTTTCTCTTCTTTAGCATCACTCATATGATGAGTTATATCATTTGATGGATACATTATTTCAGCGTACATGATGGCTCCTGGTATAGATAGGATTGATGCAGTCAAGAAGTGCTGGACAATATTAAGACCAACAAATTGATTCTCCAAAACACCTGCTAAAGCTATCATCACCGAACCTGAAACCGTCGCCATACCTGCTGTCATAAGAATTAAAAGTTCTTTTTTGCTCATTTTCGAAAGATAAGGTTTTACAAATAAAGGAGCTTCAACTTGGCCCACAAAAACATTTGCTGCAGCTCCAAAAGAAATAGGTCCGCCTAAATTGAACAATTTTTCACATACATAAGAAAGACCTTTTATTACCAGTGGCAAAATTCTCCAATGCCACAGTAGAGCACTCAATGTTGACATGACAATTATCAAGGGCAAGACATTCAGAGCAAAAGCATATGGATGTTCTTCAAAAAGCGAGCCAAATACAAATGAAGTTCCATCGGCAGTAGCTGATGATAATTTTGCCACTCCTGCACTTATTACTTCAAAAAAACCAGCAACATAATCGTTGAGCAATACAAATCCAAAAATGAACATAACAAGTATCGCCGCTATAATATTTTTTATGCTTATTGCTTTGATATTTGTTGACATTGGCACAACTAATGCGACTAACACAATTAAGCCTAAGAGAACCTGTATGTAATATTCCATCTAATTAAGTTTAATGTCCTGTAATCGTTTAGTTAAAAATTGATCTGCAGTTAATGTCCTTTCAGAATCTAAAAAGACTTCTGGTCTTGGGTGTAAGAAGAAAGGAATACTATATCTCGATCTACTCTCATTGCCCTTAGACACAACTCTGTGAGGAGTACTATTTAATTTATCATTTGATATTAACTCTAACATATCCCCTATGTTGCAAATAATCTCATTTTCATCGCAATTACATTCGACCCAATTACCTTTTTTATCTTGTGCTTCAAGTCCTGCTTCATTACCACCAATTAAAAGAGTTATTAGATTTACATCATTATGAGCTCTTGCTCTATGCTCATTTGTTCCATCTGTGGGTGGATAGTGTATGAGTCTTAGAATTGAATTTCCATTTTGAGCAGAGTCTGAAATATCAGTGTTATAAGGTAATTTAAAATTCGCGAATGCTTTTAAAATCTCCACACCCATCATTTCAAACTCTTTATATAGAATATCTAAATCTTTAAAGTTATCAATTTCATCTACGTAAATATTCGGTATAAGTTCTGCATTAGTAGTAGAGCCTTGATGCCAAAATTCTTTTTGATCCGCAACATTTTCATTTAGTGCAGTTTCAATACCATATGGTGTATAACCTCTCGCACCATTCGTGCCTGGTACGTGATATTTCTGTTTAGCATCGAATGGTAAATTAAACATTTCTTCTGCTATGTGAAATGCATTAGAGATTAGTTTTTGCTCAATTGGATGATTATTTATTACAAAAAAACCGTTGTTTTCTAATGATAGAGTTAAAAATTCTAAAACATCTTTATCGGTATTTTTTAGGTCGTTATAAGAAATAGTAGGTATTTTATGCATGCTTCATTATACCGGTTAATACAAGTAAAAAAAAAGGGTAGCCTAAGCTACCCTTTTAGGTATCGACTATCTATTAGAAGCTAAGCTTAAATCCAAGCATTGCTTTATAGGCTGAAATGAATCTGGAACCGTTTCTGTAACGAATATGTCCATCATCAAAATTGGAATACGTCCAAGTACCAGATGCTTCGTCATAAACTCCATCTAAATTCTCAGTAGTTCCACCATAGCCAACATCATAGATACGACCATTTTCATCATCTAATAAATTACCAAAGTTATAAATATCAAGGAATAGTTCTGCCTTAGCATCACCTATGACAGGTGTATCAGGTAAAGCTATTTCTTGGGTAATTTTAAGATCATATCTAGTAGTCCAAGGAGCTTGGAAACCATTTGCAGGTGCAATTTGCCCTTTATAATCACTTAAGAATTCATCAACATAAGCGTAAAAAGCAGCACCAGTATCATCGCTGAATGATACTAATGGATCGTTAGGTCCTGTTGGAACATACCATAGATCTGTGCCATCTCTATAACCATCGCCGATTGGGTTTGTGTCATAGGTATAACTATATCTTCTACCAGATTCTCTCTTCCAATATACATAGAAACGTGTTGGATTATCAGCACCGAAAAATTCAGCTGTATAATCTAAAGTTCCTACCATTCTCTCACTAGCACCCCATAGAGAAGGCTTTGTGCCCCAATTTGGGTAGAATTGGTTATTGTAAGTAGGATATTTTCCGTAGTTTGACCCTTGTGTTGAGGAACCAGCTGCGAAAACATCCTCTGCATCTGAATCAGAATAAGCAAGATAGATTTTCAATTTGTCATCTAGCATTGATTTTGAAAACTTATAAGACAATGAAGAAGTTTCACCTAAATCAGTAAATGTAGTATGAAGGTCTCCTTCCCTGTTGTTATAGTAAGTTCTTCCATCTGGGAAAGTGCCTACAGCATTGCCTTCAAGATCAGGATCGATATATGCAAATGCTCTATCAACACTATCCTTGTTATATTCAATGCCAAAAAATGCATTATCTGCAAGAGCAAAATCGAATGCTAATGCAAATCTATCTGATACTGGTAAACCGAAGTCTGGATCAAGAGAGTTGACATCACCACCAGTTGATGATGTTAGATATGTAGCTCTACTTTGATCGTTTGCATTTGGATCAAAGATTACTCCATGATCTGTCCCGGTTGCATCAAATCTAGCTTTAGCTAATCCGCCGTCATTACTAAATGAGTTAGAAATCCAAACATTTGGTAATCTACCAACAAATCTACCATACCCACCTCTTATAGTGACCGACTCTACAGGTAACCANTCATANGTTNTNCCTNCTAAGAANNANTCAAAGAATNCATCNGTNGCATCATANTCNAANCCAAATCTGCCTGCAGTAACTGTATCATCNATAGCNACGTCTGTTCTATATCCAGTNCTNGCTANNTANTCAGNNTTAGCTCTTGGNGCTGAATCAGTTTCTGTATTATCAATTCTNTATCCAATNAGGACATTTAATTTATCATTTACNGTCCAGCTATCTTGGATATACATTGAAGATTTTTGTAGNGCCCAATCAGCAGCATCTCCTGCTAGTTCACCACCTGGTGCGCCTTCAAGTCTATAAAAGATAGGTGTACCAGCTTCATAGCCATCAACGCCTGAGAACCCATAACAACCACCTCCACAGATTCTGAAGGAGTTTAGGATATCTTCTTCACTTGATTCGAAACCAAATGTTACGTCATGATTCGCCGCAGCAGCATAAAATCCTTTGAAAGTAAATTGAGTTGAATCAGCAAGAATGTCATTCATAAATCTAAATTGATCTTGACCAAATCTAAGCGTTTCATATTGACCGGCTCTTGATGATCCCCAAATTGTTCTAAACGGATTTGTACAATTAGAGTTAGTAGCAGGACAATTTCCTTCACCATCGGCAATTACGATAGCAACTGAAGGGAAATCATCACCTCTAACAGGATCTTGATCATTTCTCTGTGTTCTTGTAGAGAAAGTAACTTGAGTTGAAAGCTTATCGCTCCAATCACTGAATAATTTAGTTGTAAGAACTTCTAATGTTTGTTTATCGTCATACCATTGTGAGTCCAGAGCAAATCCAAATGGAGGATTTCCTCTAACCTTTACTAAATTAGAACTGGTGTCTATGTAGGACATCTCAGCTTCATGATTATCATTTATAAGATAATTAAGCTTTAGGAATGTATTTTCAGATTTATTATTTTGTTCTGAATCATATGTACCTATATCAAATCCAAAATTATCAAGAGTAAAATTTCTTACTCTATCAATTAACGCTTGAGTCACGTACAAAGCTTCTCTTTCAGCTCCACTGCCTACTGGCCCATAAAATGATGGATAAACTTGCTCGAAGCTTTCAAAGTTGGCGTAGAAGAACAATTTATCCTCTACAATTGGGCCACCTAGACTAAATCCGACAGTATCCTCTGAAAAATTGCCAGGTTCGTTACCAAACGCATCAGCTCCAACCATGCCCTCGTTTCTGTTATAAACGTAGAAATCGCCTTCAAATTCATTGGTACCGGACTTTGTTACTGCGTTTACACTACCAGTAGTAAATCCACCTCTTGATGCATCAAAAGGAACAACATCAACAGAAAGCTGCTTAACAGTTTCGATTGAGAATGAGTTTCTCAAAGTAGGCTGACCACTATCATTAAGCCCAAATGCATCATTCACTGATACTCCATCAACAGTAATATCATTTGTTCTTGGGTTACTACCCATTACTGAAAGTGAAAAGAAGTCTTCAGATGAACCTACTGCNACTCTAGGATCTAGAGACGCTATGTCCTGAATACCTCTATCTGATGATGGTAAACCATCAATTACATCTTCACCAAATGAAGTTCCATTACCAAATCTAATTGTGCTTTCAAGAGCTTGAGCGCTAACTACAACCTCTTCAAACTCAGCTGCCATAAATACATTTACATTTGATGTCTCACTAAATTTTGTGAACACATCGCTTGCGCTTGCATCTGCATAGCCGGCCTTTTTGACAGAAACTGTATAAGGGCCGCCTGGTGCAAGGTTATTTACAATAAATGCACCGTCTGCGTTTGTTAAAGCACGATCTGTAGAACCCGTTGGTGTATAAACCACGACCACTTCAGCCCCTACTACAGGACCTGAGCTATCGGTTACATTACCCTTAATTGACGCTCTAACGTCAACTTGTGATACTGCAAACAACGAAACTATCGCTAAACTAAGCGATAAAAGAATTTTCTTCATAAAATACCTCTCAACATCGATACTAAATCTATTTTATAACTAAAGAAGAAGAAGAGTTAACAGTTATGTGAAATTCTTGTAACTATTTTTTTGTTTGAATTAAATTAAAATCTAAGTAAGGACCTAAAACCTTTGGAATATGAACACCTACACCGTTTTCATAATAATTTTCTAAAATAGCTAAAAGTGTTCTTCCGACAGCAAGAGCTGAACCATTTAATGTATGTGGGTATATTTTTTTTGAACCGTCGATTAATTTTGTGTTCATTCTTCTAGTCTGAAAGTCCCTAAAATTACTACAAGATGAAATCTCTCTAAAACATTTTTGTGAAGGNAACCATACTTCTAAGTCAATNGTTTTNGCAGCAGAAAATCCTAAATCACCNGTGCACAAAANAACTTTTCTGTAGGAAAGTTCTAGTTTATCTAAAATCTGTGANGCATGATTAACCAGCTCATCTAAAGCTTTGTCTGACTNNTTTGCATGAACAAATTTAACTAATTCAATTTTCTCAAATTGATGTTGACGAATCATACCTCTTGTGTCCTTACCATAACTTCCGGCCTCAGCTCTAAAGCAAGGTGTATGAGCAGTCATTTTTATTGGCATATCTTTTGCCATAATAGATTCATTTCGAAATATATTAGTTAATGGCACTTCCGCGGTTGGAATAAGATATTTCCCTTCACCAACATTAAATTGATCGTCTTCAAATTTTGGTAATTGGCCAGTAGCCATCAAACTATCTGAATTTACTATGTATGGGACGTAATATTCTTCATAGTTATTAGATGAGGCTTCATCAAGCATAAATTTTATTAATGCACGCTGAAGTTGAGCTAATTTACCTTTTAATAGTACAAACCTTGAGCCACTTAATTTATTAGCTGTTTCAAAATCTAATAGACCCAATAGTTCACCAATTTCTACATGATCAGGCCCACTCTCCTGTTGGTTATAGATAATTTTATCGAGCTCAATATTTGATGATTCATCTGAACCTTCAGGCACATCTTCATCTGGTAAATTGGGTATAGATAGGATCTCTTCATCAAGTTCGCTTTTTAAAACATCAAAATCTTTTTGCAACATTTCTATTTCATTAGACAGAATATCTGATTGTTTTTTTTGCTCNTCTATCGATTCACCTTTTTGAGCTAATATCCCAATTTGCTTGGATAATATATTCTTGGTATTTTTAATACCATCGAGTTTTACATGGATGTTATTTTTAGCATCATATATCGATAAAATATGATTGAGATTTCCTAAGTATCCTTTGGATTTTAATCTTTTCTTGTACTGATCTAAATTATCTTTTAAATGGGCTATATNAATCATTGGTAACAATTTCGTAATTATCTGGCACTANATAGTTAATATTAGATGATTCAAACTTAAAATTCTCAAATTTAACAAAAATTCTTTGATCCTTCATATCTTTAAGCCTTATCCATTTGATACCTTTACCTTCTAAAGATACTAAGGCCTCATCATAGGCGCTTTCTTGTTCTATATTTAATTTAAAACAGGTATTTGGGCATGCAATACTCTCTGATTTATATTCATTGTTCAATAAATCTTGGAGGAAAAAAGAATTATCATTTTCNTATATTATGACTTGTTGAAAGTCATCATCTTGGATAAAAAGCTTTCCATTTTTACTAGCTATTGTTTGGTTATATGGGCTAGTTAAATTATANATAAATGAATCATCTCTGAATAAAATCTTGCCCTTTGAAATAAAACCTTCTTCTTTACTAATAATTATTTCAGCATNGAAATTAAAGGGCTTACTAAAATATTCTATTGAATCCGCTTGTAGATAAAAGCTAAAAAAAATTACAAATAAAACACGCATTAGATGACTTCTCTAGAGCCATTTGAATTCATAGGTGTAACAATTTCATTCTCTTCCATTGTTTCAATNAATCTGGCAGCCCTATTGTAGCCAATCCTAAATTTTCTTTGGATTGANGAAATAGATGCTCTTCTTGATTCAATAACAAATTCAACTGCTTCATTGTATAGATCGTCATCTGTATCTGTATCACTATTTAATTGTTGAGCCTCTATAGATTTAGTTACTTCTTCAATATATTCAGGTTTACCGGTCTTCCTAAGATATTTAGTTATTTTTTGAACCTCATCATCTTTTACGAAAGCTCCGTGTATCCTTTTAGGTATGGAGGTACCAGGTTCGATAAATAACATATCGCCTTTTCCAAGTAATTGTTCTGCACCGCCCTGGTCAAGAATTGTTCTTGAATCAACCTTTGAGGAAACAAGAAATGACATTCTTGAAGGTATATTAGCTTTAATTAAACCAGTTATAACATCAACTGAAGGTCTTTGAGTTGCAACTACTAAGTGAATACCTGAAGCTCGAGCTTTCTGTGCAAGTCTAGCTATTAATTGTTCAACCTTTTTGCCTGTTACCATCATCAAGTCAGCTAATTCATCAATCACTACAACTATGTATGGTAAAGGCACAATATCATCATTAAGCTCCTCAATCAGCAACTCTTTTTGCTCTTGTGGAATAGAGGCAGGTTTTAAAGCTTTTTGATTGAAAATTTCGAGACTTCTTACTCCAAGTATAGACATAAGCTTATATCTCCTATCCATTTCTTTAACACACCAATTTAGTCCATTTGCAGCTTTTTGCATGTCCGTGATAACAGGAGTAATAAGGTGTGGAATGTCGTCGTATACCGAAAGTTCAAGCATTTTAGGGTCAATTAACAGTAGCTTTAAATTTGTTGAACTATTATTCCTGAGTAAGTTTAAAAGTATAGTGTTTACCCCAACAGATTTTCCTGAACCAGTAGTACCAGCTATTAAAATATGCGGTAATTGTTGTAAATCAATTTTTGCACTTTCACCTGCAATGTCTTTACCTATACAGAATTCTAGTGGTTTAAGTGATTCTTTAGAGTATTCATGAATACTTGAGTATAACGAAACATCCTTTCTTTTTGGGTTTGGTATTTCTATCCCAATAGATGATTTTCCCTCAATAACTTCTACTACTCTTACACTTTTAACTGCTAATGATCTTGCTAAATCATTAGCTATGTTTGACACTTGGCTTGCTTTGGTACCAGGTGCTAGGCTTATTTCAAATCTAGTGATAACTGGACCAGGCAAAGAGCCTTCTACCCTGCCTTCAATACCAAACTCCTCTAATTTATTTACTAAATTCTCGGATAGGTTTTCAAGATAGTCTTTAGTTATATCGCTTGAGTCATCAACATTTTTGTCAAGAAGTTCAATAAAGTCTTCTTGTACAACTACTGAGGGTGTTGGTTGAGCCTTGGTCTGAGGTGTTGTTTCTTGAGTATTAGCTGGTTTAGGTTTATTAACTTCCTTAACAATATTTTTTGCTTTTGGCTGTTTACTTAATGGACCTTTATTNGTTTTAAAAAAAGCATTAATTAAATTTAAGAGTTCGTAAAAGATAAAATATTGGAAAGTTAAAAATACAATCGCTGAAATAGANCCTATAACTAAACTATTTGCATATGTGCTTAGTATAATTGATAAATTATCTCCNGCTAAACCACCAGAATTAATTGAAAGTAAGGAAAGTTCTGTATTCTCAGCACTAATAAAACTTACAAAAAATAATGTCAGTGGAAAAATAGATATAAAACTATACAGAACGATATTTAAGAAATTTAACCTATCTGAGAAATCTTTTGAAGAGGATGAAAAAAATAAAACCATCCCAAAATAAAAACAAATTAACGCAAAATAATAAGCAGCAAATCCGATATAAGAAAAAACAGTTGAAGAGAATAATGCTCCTAAATAACCGAAGTTGTTTAGATAGGTTTTTGTGTCGGTAAGAAGATTATTAATATTATCTTGTGCTGAAAATGTTACTAAACTTACAAAAAGAAATAAAGATATGATTATTAGACTAAAGCCAAAAAACTCTCTGTATATTCTATCAATTGACATGCTAAGATATTGTAACTAAAAAACCGCAAGGACTCTTGTTTTTAAAGAAAAAACTATGGAACAAAAACTAATAATTTTAGGATCAGGGCCAGCAGGCTATACATCAGCAATTTACGCTGCTAGAGCAAATCTTAAACCGACATTAATTACCGGTCTAGAAGTTGGGGGACANCTTACAACTACTACTGAAGTAGAAAATTGGCCAGGTGATTTTGAAGATCTTCAAGGACCAGATTTAATGATTAGAATGAAAAAACACGCTGAAAAATATGGAGTTAAAATTATAAATGACTATGTTAAAAAAGTAGATTTATCTCAAGCACCATTAAGCCTAGAAGGCGAAAGAGATATCTATTNGTGTCAATCTTTAATAATAGCTACGGGTGCTTCAGCGAAATACTTAGGCCTAGAAAGTGAAAAAACTTTTTTGGGTAAGGGTGTAAGTGCATGCGCTACTTGTGATGGGTTCTTTTACAAAGATCAAGAAGTTGCTGTTATTGGTGGGGGCAATACGGCCGTAGAAGAAGCACTTTATTTAAGTAATATTTGTTCAAAAGTGNACTTAGTTCATAGACGAGAAGAATTTAGAGCAGAAAAAATACTACAAGACAGAATGTTCAATAAAGTGAAGGAAGGAAAAATATCTTTAGTTCTAAATTCTAATTTAAAAGAAGTGCTTGGCGACCAAGTAGTCGACAGTATCAAAATAACAAATAACGAAGGTGAAGAGTCAATTATTAATGTGGAGGGAGTTTTTATCGCAATAGGACATCAACCAAATACTGATATTTTCCAGGATCAATTAGCTATGAAAGATGGCTATATCATCACTAAATCTGGCTTTGATCATGGAGCAACTTCAACTTCAATTCCAGGTGTTTTCGCTGCAGGAGATGTAGCAGATTATACTTACAGACAGGCTATAACAAGTGCTGGATTTGGATGTATGGCAGCACTTGATGCAGAAAAATATTTATCTTCCTAAAGCAGCTTAGCTAAGCCACCATCACAAGTAATAGTTTCACCAATTGTATAAGCTCCTGCCCTAGAACAAAGATACATACATAAACCGGCAATATCTTCAGGAGAGCCTATTCTTTTTCTCGGGACAGATTCTGCTATGAATGAATAATCAAAATTAACTGCTTTACCAAGCATNTGACTATCAAATGGTCCAGGTGCTATAGCGTTAACAATTATGTTTCTGCTTACCAAAGTCTTGGCTAAATGTTTTGTTAAATGAATAATGCCAGATTTAGAAGCAGTATAAGAATAAGTCTCCATCATAGGTACGTGCAAACCATCAATTGAAGCTATATTTACAACTCTTGATGGATCTTCTGAAGTGCCCTTCTTTTCAAGTAATGGTGTTAATTTTTGCGTTAGAAAAAATGGTGTTTTTAAGTTTAGATCTATTACTTTATCCCAACCACTTTCAGGAAATTCATCGTAATTAGCTCCCCAAGCTGCACCAGCATTATTAATTAAATAATCAATTCCATCAGGCTCTACATCATTTAAAAATTTAACTAATGCATCTATTCCCTCAGCATTAGAAATATCGCCACTTACAGGTATACATTCACAATCATATTTTTGTGCTAATTCGTCAGCTTTCTTAACTAAGGCTTCTTCTTTTCTTGCTGTTATATAGACTTTAGATTTATTAGCTAAAAAACCAGTGGTGATCATTTCTCCTATACCTCTAGAACCACCTGTAACTACAACAACTTTATTACTTACGTTGAATAGATCTTGTGTTTTNAGACTCATAGTGAAGCTACGTAAATTGTCGCGCCTATTACGCCGCAAATTATCATTACTAAAGCTAAGTTTGCATCAGAAGAAGAATTTTCTTTTTCTTCCTCTGAATCATAAAATTGATCATCACTCATTGTTTATTTCCTTTTTTGCCATAATTGGGTTGGCATATTGAGACATTATATATTCTAAGTCTTCATTAGTCATAGAAGCTCTTAATTCATTAAAATATTTGCTTGCTTTTGGATATTTTGTATCTTCAACTCCACCATTCAAGAATTCATATGCATACAGATTCGTTTCCCAATGTTTAAAATTATTCAAAATCTGTTTATCTATTTCCTGAGCGAGAGATTCAGGTGTATATGAGCCCTGTATTCGATTAGAAAAACATAATTTTACCCTCCCTTTATTCAACATTACTCCTTTAAATATATGAGAGATATCGTCATTTAAATCTTTAGATTTGGTATTATGTAATTGTTCTGATTTTTCAACTGCAAGAGGATCAATTTCGTACGAGATAGAACATGGAATAATGTTGTAATAATTAGTAATTTCTTGAAAATCACAGGTTTTTCTAAGTGCAATATGCAACATTTTTAGGACAGCCGGATCCGTTTTATCAATACCATCCTTCGATCTTCCTTGTTTCTGTGCAATCCACACATGATTGCCACCATCTAATTTATTTTTAATAAAATCAGAAGCTTTTAGTAGGTTTAAATAAACTTCTTTTTTCGAAGTTCCAGATCTAGAAATAACAAAACTTTTATTAAGTCTTAATAAATCTCCCATCCANTCTACTCTAACTAAATTATCTCCAATAGCGTTAAATGTTGTATCTAGCTTTATGCTATCAAGTGCAAAGTTACACAATGCTGAATCGAGAGTTATATCCCGATGATTACCTATAAANAAATAAGGTTTATTAGACTCTAGATTCTCCAAGCCTTCTGTTTGAAAATCTTCAATAGTTTTATCGACAATACTTTTTAATACCAATTTAACTTGGTCTTGGAATTCTTTTATAGAATTTATATTTTTAATTTTTGATTTAAATAATTGCATAACCAAAAAAGATGAACCTGGTATNGATAAAAATTTAGAAGTAGATTGATTTAAATTGGATTTTATGAAATTAATGAAATCATTATTATTTACGAGGTTGTTCAAAACATGTTTGACCTCTTTATCGTTGTATGGCTCTATACGAATCATCTTAATATCTATAAAATTTTAGTATGGAAGATGATAAAACAGTTATAAAGAATATAGCAATATTTTTTGTATTGATTGGAATTATTGTAGTTGTGCTTCTTATTGGAGCTTCATTCGTTTAGCCTGGAGGCCAATCAAGACTTCTACCACCCATCAAATGAACATGAATATGGAAAACACTTTGGCCAGCGCCTGCTCCATTATTAATGATCAATCTAAAGTTATCTCTTAAGTCACATTTATCAGCAATTTTTTTTGAGACATAGATTAAGTGCCCTAAAAGTTCTTTGTCATCTGTTGAGCAATCTGATACTTTGCTTATTTCTTTATGTGGAATNATTAGGATATGAATCGGTGCTTGTGGATTAACATCTTCTAGAGCAAAACATTTATCATCCTCATAAATTATATTTCCTTGAATTTCTTTATTTTTAATTTTGGTAAAAATAGAGTCAGACATCCTAGAAGACAAACCTTATTAACCGTATAAATAAATACACACAAATTACAGTGAGAATGATACCAGCAAATTTAAGTAAGAAGTTTTTAATTAATCCTGAACTTTTTTGAGTAAAAAAATAATATAGAAGCAATAAAACTAGAATTACTAAGAGAACCAAACTTAAAAGACCTAACATATCAAAAGAAACTAGCTATATATTCCCATAAAACTACTAAAAGTACCAAACCTGTGGCCCATACACTGCAAGCTATTAAATCAAAAATAAAAAATCTTTGATAATTTAGTCTAAAAACTCCAACAAAAAAAGGTGAGAATGGACGTAAACTAGGTGTCATTCGACCAATAAGAATTGCTGTGAATTCGTATTTATCAAATGTTTGTTTAACCTTATCAACCTGTTTTTTCCTCTTTTTAATGAAATTCCAATTTAAGGCTTTAGTACCATATACTCTTCCCATNAAATAGCTAGATTGATCACCNATAAANGAACCTATATAACCACATAAGGTAATAAAGAATAAACCAGAAATACCTTCTAAAAACANGAAAACAGCCATTAAATACAGCAAAAGGCTAGGAAAAAAGAAGCCACTTATTACAAAAGATTCTAAAAATCCTAAAAGTGTNATTATGAGTGGTGCTATAAGGGGATTGTTTACACTAAATTCTTTTAATTCATCAAGCCAAGAGCGCTCAGTTTTTTTTTGAGTACTTCTTCCATGCTTACTACTTTAAAATTTTGATTACTTGGCAAGTTTATGCCGTCTTGTACTACTAAGAATCCATTTGNNAATATACCTTTTACAGTTCCATTTGTAACATCTAAACCATCAGTATCTTGAACAGCATTAATCTTAAATTTACTAACAAAATCTAAACTTTTTCGGTCGTATAAATTAAATTCATTACCACCTTGTGAGGAGAGCATGATGTAACCATCAGTATCTGATGTTTTATATATTGCAACACCTTCCGGATCTCCAATAATATTCCCATCTCTTGAATCAACGATTTTTATCAATTCTAGAGTATCTGAGTCATAAGCTTTCAAATAACCTTTAGAACCTTCTCTAGATATAAGTAAACGACTATTTTCATCATCAAACACACAGCCTTCAGCTTCGTTACCGGATTTAGGCGCATCTTCCTCATCAANAATGATGTTAATTTCTCCCGTAACTTCTTTTNACGTTAGGTCCCACATCTGAACAGTTGGGCCCTCTTCTTCTGTCAACGCCGCAAAAGGAAGACCATTCACAAATCCCATACACACGCCATAAACATTCATATTTGCTTGGAGGTGTGAATGAATAATATCTTCAGTAAAGGCATCTGTCGGATGATCTGAAAAATAGTTAAACAAATCAGATTCAGGGAATATCCAATAGCCAAGTGTACTTGAAGATCTATTTGAAATTACTATGTGAACATTCTTATCAATAACTCTTAGATCAATATTGTTTGTTGCACCAAGTTCTGAAAAACTTAATTCTTTGCCAAATATATCATAGACATGTATACCTTTTCGCTTATCTGTTCCAAAGATTAATGATTGCGTCGGATTTGCTTGATTAAACCAAATTGCTGGATCATCAGCTGCATCTCCTATTGAAGAGACTTGTTGCGTTTCGTAAACGTAATTTATTTTGTCAGCGAATAATAAAGGATGAAAAAAAAGAGCAAGTAATATACTTGCTCTTAATAAAAATGATTGAGACTTAGTAGCTATATCTGATGCCAAAAGATAATGTATATCCATATTCATCATATTGTGACAGTCTATCTGAAGTATTCCAATAGTAATATTCAGGTCTATTGCCTAAATTTTTACCTTCAAACTTAAATGACAGATTATCCGAATATTTATACTTAGCAGTTAAGTCATATGACAAGTAATCACCTGTATATCTGATAAAACCATAACCGAAGTCNCTATCAAGCAAATCCTCNCCTTCATCACCAAGATAATCAAGATAACTAGAGCGGTAATTTACAGCTAATCTAGCATCAATTTTACCTTTATCGTAACCCAAAGAAAGATTGGCATTTTCTTCAGATAATTTTCTGAATGGGATTGTGAATGTATCTAAGCCTGTATCAAAATCACTTTCTCCGTCACTTAAAGTTGTATTAAAGGCTGCAAAAAAACCATCTATAGGTAGGTAATTATCCAGTTCAGCAAAAAGATTTAATTCNATACCCAAAATTGAAGAAGAACCTGCATTAGCATAAGTTTCAAGCTCAGTAAAAAATATTCCTCCAATGGTCTGATNAGCAATAACTCTCGGGTAAATTGTATTTTCAATATCTTTATAAAACATTCCAGCGGTTAAAACTAAACCATCTTCGTAGTATTCGTAGGAGAAATCGATGTTATTAGCTTCGTATGGTTCTAAATCTGGATTACCCATAGACCCTCTATACTGGCCACTACCTTCATTTTCGCTAATATCGGCTATAGGTGCTGTTTCTCCAAAACCTGGTCTTGATAAAGAACGATAAAACGNTGCTCTTAATTGNGTATTATCGTCTAANAAATATTTCACATTTATACTCGGAGCTGTAAATCCATAATCTCGACTAAAACTAAGGACATCNTCTATATCCCCATCGTTATATCCAAAAGTTTCAAATGAAGTATTCTCATGTCGCACTCCTGCAACTATTACAGCATTGCCGTAATCGAATGTAGACATTAAATAAAGTGCATTAATTTCTTCTTCAGTTTCCCAAAAATCTGCCAAATCTACATCTAATGGTCTGAATTGATCTTGTGCACCAAATAATAAATCTGGATCCGCAAAAAAACCAAGAGTTTGAGGAAAGTACCAATTATCTGGTGTGTATGGATTGTAAGAAATCATTCCTAATGGTGACATAGCATCACTACCATCTATATTGCCTTCTGTATTTGATTTAGTTCTTGTGCTGTACTTGTAACCAAATTGTAAGATCATAGGCGTATCAANGAGTTCAAAACTTTCATTTTCAAAATCTAATTTCACAGCNTTTTCTTTATCCTGAATTACACCATAATCTATTTCAAACTCATCCCANCCATATGTACTTGGATCACGCAGATCTGCAGCAGCTGGAGCTAAAACAATGTCAATAAATTGTGGATTTGACCAACTATATGTACCACAAATTTCATCTCCTTCTCGAATTCGACACTCACTTCTAAATTTAGCGTCAACATTATTATCGTCTGCCTCTTCAGCAAATGAGTTACTCGCTTGAAATTTAAAATTTAAATTACCAAAGCTAGTTTCGCCACCTAATATTTGAGTCTTAATCTGACGTGTTTCTATTCTTTTTCGAGTTTCTTTATCAGCTGTAATACGTTGATATGCAGCAGATGTTGATGTAATAGAAGATTCAACGACATCTCTAGCTCTATATTCGTCCTTATGTCTGATTTCATCATCGACATATTCATTAAATAAATAATTTGCAAAAAATGAAGTATTCGGGGAATATTCAAAATCCATATCTAAAGTCATACCCTCTCTTTCTCTGGTTAGGTCATAAAATCTCATTTCCCAATCTCGAGCTAGATATTTATTTCCATTACTATCTACCGCCCAGGGTTCATAACCAACTTCATTATTATTTGAAACGATATCTTTACTTTGAAATGTATAACCAAAAATTGCACCGAAGTTCTCAGTAATCTTGTCTCCATAAGTAAATGAATATTTTGGATTATTCCCACTTTTTGAATATTCGTTGTATTGTGTGTCATATTTAAATTTCAGGACTGGTTCTTCAAGAGCGGTAGCTTTCTTAGTATTAAATTCGATCCTACCACCGATACCCTCTAAATCTTGATTAGGTGTTAAAGTCTTATATACCTCAATAGAGTCAAGAAGTTCAGTTGGCAGCCCATCTAATAAAACTTTTCTACCACCCTCAGGTGCTGGTACTAATGCACCATTCATAGCAACAGCATTTAAACCCCCAGCCATACCTCTCAAGGTTACATATCTACCTTCTCCTTGGTCGTTTTCAACAGAGATGCCTGATAATCGTCTGACAGCCTCAGCTGCAGTTTCATCCGGAAAATCACCGATGGCATCTGAATCAACAATTGAAACAATCTGGTTAGATTCTTTTTGTTTATCTAGACCTGATTTCAAGCTGGCTCTAGTGCCTACAGCTACAACTTCTTCAATGGAATCAACTACATCTTCAGAAGTTGATTCTTGAGCATAAAAATTAAAAGTAAATAAATTGATAAAAATAAGGAATGTAATCTTTTTCATAAAACTCCGTAGATCAATTGAAAGTAAGCTTATTGTGTGGCGAAATCGTTACAAATTTGTAGCAATTTAATTAATAAGTAAAAAGATTAGTAAATATCTCTAAAAACGCGATTGATAAAAGAGCTCCAGCAGGTAATGTTACCACCCAAGATAAAATAATAGTTCTGACTGAATTGAAATTAATTGTACTAGCTCCCTCGACAAGCCCAATCCCAATTACAGCTCCTACCAAGGTGTGAGTAGTTGAGACAGGCATATCTAATTGACTTGCAATCACTACTGTTAAAGCTGCTGCAAGTTGAGCAGAAAAGCCTTTACTTGGTGTGAGTTTAACAATCTTTTCACCAATGGTTTTCATTACCCTATAACCGAGTGTAGCTAAACCAAGAACTATCCCAGCAGCTCCAAGAAAAAGAATCCACAGAGGAGTTTCAAGGGAATATGGTTGGTTTAAAAGTTGACTAGTTGCTTGATTGATTGCAGCCAATGGTCCTATAGCATTAGCAACATCATTAGATCCATGTGCAAAGGCTACTGCGCAAGATGTAAAAATCATCAGATAGGCGAACTGTGATTCGGAGTTCTCGGATTTTGTTAATTTAGCCCTAGAAAAGTAGTAGAAAATAAAAGTAAATACTAGTGCAGCTAAAGCAGAAATGAAGACGCTTTGTTGAAAACTTACAAATAATTCTTGTTGTTTAAAAATATTTTTTAATCCTTTTGTTACTGTAATTAGAGCAATAGCAAAACCAGCTAGGAATATGTAAATTCTTATAATTAAACCCTTAAATCGTGAATCATTATCAATGATGTATGTTTTACAGATGTAATAGAATAAGCCAGCTACGAGTGCCGATGATAAAGGAGAAGTAATCCATGAAAGCCCAATATTGCCAACAACTGCCCAATTAATTTCATTAATACCAAGTGAGTAAACACCAAAACCAACAATTGCTCCAACAATGGTATGAGTTGTAGAGACGGGCCAACCTCTTAGACTAGCTACAAGCAACCAAGTACCAGCAGCAAATAAAGCTGAAATCATACCGTATATGAGAACTTCTAAATTTCCCTCAAATAATGCAGGGTCTATTACACCTTTTCTTATGGTTTGAGTTACTCCACCTCCAGCTAAAAAAGCTCCCAAAAATTCAAAAACAGCCGCTACTAAAATTGCTTGTTTGATCGTTAGAACTTTACTGCCAACAGATGTACCCATGGCATTAGCTACATCATTTGCTCCTACGCCATAGGCTGTAAAAAAACCTAGCATCGCTGATGAAATCAGTATTAAAGGGATTCCAAAGAGTGTTAACTCAACTATCGTCATAACATGAAAGGTAATATTTGTTTATACTATACCCTTTTCTAAGAATATATATGAGTGTAATTGAATATAATTTTGAGCAATATAAGACTTTAGGACCGATAATTTATAAAAAAGAAAAGTATAAATTACAGGTTGAGCTTCTTAAACTTCAGGAAGATGTCATTAAAAATAAAAGGAGAATAGCCCTTTGTTTCGAGGGAAGAGATACTGCTGGAAAGTCTTCAACAATTAATTTTTTCTCTGAACATCTTCGCCCAACAAATTTTAGATATATACATTTAGGTATTCCAACGAAGGATGAAAAAAATAATTGGTTTAAAAGATGGGAAATGCACTTGCCAGAAGAAGGAAAAATAGCACTTTTTGATAGATCTTGGTATACAAGAGCACTAACAGAACCAACCTTAGGGTATTGCACGAAAAAACATTACGAGGAATTTATGACTAATGTAAACAAATGGGAAGATAAACTAATTTCAAATGGTATAGAAGTTGTTAAATTTTATTTTTCGATTGATAAAGATCAGCAACAAAGACGTTTATCAGCTAGAAAAAACAGTAGATTAAAATACTGGAAATTATCTGCGTCAGATAAATTAATGGTCAATAAATGGGATGTTTTTACCTTGTACAAAAATCAAATGTTTGATTTAACTGCTAGAACTAATTCTCCATGGATTATTATTAACGCTAATAATAAAATGATTGCTAGACTTAGTGCTTTGAGGTACATTTTAAATACATTAGAGTATGAAGATAAGCAAACCCTTGAACCACCAAAATGGGGTGAAGATCTTGGTC
The DNA here is from genome assembly GCA_002170245.2 of Gammaproteobacteria bacterium TMED112. Taxonomy (GTDB): domain Bacteria; phylum Pseudomonadota; class Gammaproteobacteria; order Magnimaribacterales; family TMED112; genus TMED112. Next base: position 66,174 of record NHFN02000013.1, on the reverse strand, counting down.
AATATTCATGTTATATAGAGGGCGTATTGTTTGATAATTTAAACTACGAACAATATAAAATTCTTGCGCCCTTCTCAGACTAAGTTATGAAATACGCCATTGTTGATATAGGATCAAATGCGATTAAGTATAAAATCTTTAATGCGAATTTGGAACTTGTTGAATACTACAGACATCCTTTGAGACTTGGACGAGATGTTTTTTCTAAAGGTTATCTAGAAGATATTACCATTCAAGATTTATTAGCCCTTTTACTTGGATACAAGAAAATCTTTAATAGAAAAAAAATTCAAAATGTAAACTATATTGCTACCTCTGCATTACGAGATACTCAGAACTCTGTAGAAATAATAGAACTGCTTAAACAAAATGATATTTACGTAAAGATTATTTCAGGAGAAGTTGAAGCATCTTTGCTAGCAGAGTTTAATAAAACAAAACCAAATTCTGCTGTAATAGACATTGGAGGCGGTAGTTTAGAGATTTGTATTAACTCTAATAATGATATTTACACAAGATCATTTCAACTAGGCGCTGTGAGGTTATTAAATTTAAATAACTCTCAAAAATCTCAAGCATTGGAAAAATTAAGTTTGTGGCTGCGTAAATTTAAATCAATTGATAGTGTATATGGATTAGGAGGAAACTTACGTGCTTTAATGCTAGCAAATGAAATTAAAGGACCTATAAAAGCTTCTGATTTCAATAAATATGTAAATAATTATTTATCTCTAAAAAGTACTGATTTGATTGAAAAGTATGATATACCTAAAGATCGAATTGACATTATACCTCAAGCGCTAAATCTATATAGTTTGATAATTGAGGAACTAAAATCTAGCGTTATTGAAAATACGTTCTGGAGCATATCTGATGGATTGGTGAGAAAGATCATTAAAGATCAATTGTGAAGGTTATATAGTCCATTAGTAATTGCACTCTTCTATCTGATATTGTTCTTGTAGATATCCTTACTTTTACTTGAGAATTTGAATAAGTTACATTGCCTAATTTTTTCATATTTTTATTAAATAGTTCTGCTGAGATAGTATTGTCTTCATAACAAGATAATTGACCAATTAATTCTTCTTTAATTTCTTGTGATGAAATTTGTAGATTTCCATTAATATACGCACATTCAAAATTTATTATTTCCAATTCATTAATATTTAGATATAAATCTACAGCATTAAGTAATTCAGTTGAGAAAATACTAGATGCAGAAAAATCTTTCACTAAAAATTTCCCCTTATCTGCAATATTTGAAAATTGTTTAATAACTTTACCTTTAATATTCTGTTCATCGATCGACACAATATGCCCAATTACATTGTTAAGAGAAAATTGAATATCATAACTAAAGTCCCCAATAAAATTATTGTCATAATATAAATCTAAAATTTTGCCTGAAAATATATTTCCTTCTAGATATGAATACTGAATATTAAGATTTGAATTTTTTAAAAAATTTGAGATAAGAAAATTAATGGGAATAAAAAAAAGGGAACCGATTAATAGCGAGAATGATAAGAATATGGTTAAGAAAACTTTAACCATTAAATTTAAAACTTAGAGTTATGTTTGTGGAGTCATCAACAATAAATTTAAAACTTTCTACACTAATATTACTATCTTCTATATTTGTCATTATTTCTAGAGCAGCTAAATTTGATAATCCAGAGATGAAAATTTCATCACCTTTTTGTTCAAATAAAATATTATTTTTAGCAAGATCTGCAAGAAAATCATCTGGTGATGTTTCTAAAGTTTTATTGGTTTCTAAAGCTTTAATTTGTGCAAGTAATTGTTTCTTATTGTTAAATTTATTAACTTCAAGAAAAATTAAATTCTTTGATTTGGTTATTTCACTAGCTACATAAGAAGTGCCATAAAATAGCCCTATCATTACTATAGCCGCACCTAGTATTTTAAATAATAAAAGCTCTCTTTTAGAAAATTTATAATTCATAACTAATTGTCGTAATCTTACCTAATTGTGTTGTTCTGGTTTCAATAATTGTGAAATTGTAATTAAGCCTATTCTGTTGATTAACAAAAATGCTTTCTTCTGCATCATTATTAAAGAGATATTTTATTAATAAATCTCCTTGTGAAAATTCAGCTTCTACTATTTTTATTGATTCCGATAAATTTTTAAGGAGGGTAATGCTTTTTGATAAATTAGAAGCCTCTATATTTTTTAAACTATCGAGCTTTTCTTCAATTTGCTGATTTATATCAGATATGTTGTCTGCTGGATAGATATCACTGTAAATTGATTCAAGTGTTGAGCCCATTTTTTTTATTTGTGAGTAATTAGAATTAATATTTAGAAAGGCAATGATGTAAAAAGAAAATACTATGAATAATAATGCCAATGATGGTTTTAAAGAGTTTTGTAAGTTAAAGATTGAAGAAATACTAAAGGTATTTAATTGATAAGATGTGTAATTAATATCTTTTATTTTTTTTAGGTCAAGATCAGATACTGCTTTCACTTTAATTGCATCATCTAGTAATTCAAATGATTTCAAGCTCAGTTTCACAGCGTCTCCAGATTCAATCAAATAAACATTGTTTAGATAGCTACAATTTTTATTCATGATTTCTTTAAAGAACAACAAATCAGAGGTTATTGAAATTTTTGTATTAAAATGACTAAATACTTCTTTTATTGCCTCCTGATTAGTCTTATTTATAGTATAAAAATTATATTTATTTGATGTATTTAAAACAGTTAATTCTTCAGTATTGTTCTGAAATGCAGTTAAATTATTTATTATCGAAGCATGAATGTTTTGATTATTTTTTAGATCATGCTTAAATTCCGTGTACTGTAACAGTTCATTTGGCAGGACAAATAATGTTCTATCTGACGTAGCAAGTTCATAAACATTAAGTTTTTTTAATGATCTGTCACTAATTAAAATTCCATCATCTAGATTTGAATTATTAAATATAAAAACATTCATCTCGATATAGACCTATAAACTACAAAGTTACCTCTTTTAAGTGATAATAAACTAACAAAATTAAAAATTTGACCCTCTAAATTCATTAGATAATTTATCTTAATAAAGTCAGGTTTAAAAATTATAAAAGATTTATTCAGTTTTGATGAATCAATTCCAGTTAAATCAGTTAAATTCTTAAATGTTACGTAGCCGTTAAGAGGTTTATTAAGCATAATTTTTTCAATATCGCTTAAATTTAAGTCTGGAAATAATGCAAGAAAAACCTTCATATTTGCTGCCTCTAAGCTATTTACGTTAAATTTTATATCTGTTGAAGGTACAGCACATAAATCTCTATATATTTTATTTAAAGACTCCCCATTCAACATCTGGAGGTTCTTTATTTGGCTTTTATGAAAATATAGTTGATCAGGATTCAGTGAAAGGTCACCATTGGATATGTAGAAGAGATCTTCTGCCCCAAAAGTTTCAGGCAAAGAATCATCATCCAGTGAGTCATAAATTCTGTCTAATAATTCGTTATGAAGATTTTTATCAATCTCAGATAAAGTTAATAAATTAGAAAACAATTTTCCATGTTCTTCATTTTTTATGTATATATTTTGAAAAGGCTTAACTAAAGCATTTAGATTAAAACATGTGGAATAGTCATCTAAGGATATTGAAAGATCAGGAAATTTAGATTGAATATTAAAATTTAATTCACTTTCAGCTAATAATAAGTTCCTATTTAATAGAGAATTGTCTATCAAAGTATCAATAAAAAAAGATTCATAGTTAATAATTTCAATTCTTTTTTCTAAAGATGAAGCAAATAGAGTTGTTCTTAAAGTATCTGTATAAATAGTTCTGCTTAATATAAGAATAATGAAGCTTAGAATTACAATTAAAGCTAGAGTAGAAATTAATACAAACCCCCTTCTCATCTAAAAAATCCCATAATTTGATTAAAGTTTTTATCGTTTATGTCGTAATTTAAGACTATAAATTCAGGAAAAGAATTGTTCTCTAAAATGCTAGTTCCTGGGTATGTATCAACAAGATCATCTAAACTATCACCAAAATAAATCTCGAGATTTTCAACATTGATCAGTAAAATTTCCTCAGACAGAACAATATTTTCGTTATTAGCTAAAGTGGTTGTGCGTATAAGTTCATCATTTTTATACCTATAAATGACTCTTCTTAACTTTGACTTACTGATTGATGTATCTGCAGTGCTTAGTGCAACAAATGTTAATATTCTCTCTTCATTAGTTCCTATAAATACATTATTGATATTGTTAAAATTTTGGTCTTTTAATTTAAAAGGTACGGCTTGCATCATATCTAATCGCATTAAGTGCATAGCTTTAGATTGTTTAGAATCATTTGATATAGAATTATCGATACGTTCTTTCAGAAAAACTGTATTTGATAAAAAATCAAAAGACATAATTGAAATTAATGCAGCAGCCAATAAAGCAATAAGAACTTCAAGTAAGGTAAATCCATTTTTCATTATTTTATTATCGTTATATAAACACTTTTATCTGGTGTAATGAAATCTATTTTTATTTCATCAAAATTTCTATAGGTGGAAATTTTTGTTTCTGAGATTTCATTTATATCTAATATTTGTCTAACTTCATATTGTTCTATATCGGGATTAGAAACATAAATAGTTAAAAGATTTAATCTTTTATCTGACTCAAGAATGAAAGTTTGTTTTAATTCTTGTGATTTAAGGTTTTGTTCAATAAGTTGGTTGTAGGCTAAAAAAGTAATTGAAATAATTAGAAGAGCTATGACTACTTCTAACAGACTAAATCCTTTATACAGCTTAGAGTTCAATATTTTGACCTCCCGATAATGTTAAAGATTTAATAGATATTTCATTTCCTGGCGATATTACTAAGAAAATATCATCTTCTTCAATAATAGTTGTCTTATTGAAATTATTTGTAACTGAATAAATATTTGAAAAATCAACAACTTCGAGTTCTTCCCATGTTTCTTGATTTAAGATTTTTATTGAATCTTTTGTGAAAGCGTAAGAATTCCCACTATAAATACTCAATATCTTAAATTCATTGATAGTTTGTTCATATCTGTCAAAATTCTTTGGTTGATTAAGGATTAAATAAAAGGAAGTTCCAGAAATAGAGATAATCGCTAAAACGATTAAAATTTCTAGTATGGTAAAGCCTCTAGTTAGTCCAATTACCAATATCTGCATTTTCCCCTTCTCCACCAGATTGGCCATCAGCGCCTAATGAAACAATATCATATTCACCATTCTGACCAGGATAAATATAAACATATGCATTACCCCATGGATCCACAGGTAATTTATTTATGTATCCGCCATTTGGATACTTAGAAGGGTTTTTGAGGTTTCCAGGATTTGTTTTTAAGCTTTCAAGGCCTTGATTCGATGAAGGGTATGTGCCTTCATTTATTTTAAACATTACAAGTGCTTGTTGAAGTCTAGAAATATCTTGCCTAGCAACTTCTGTATAGGCATTACTTAGAGTAGGTAAAAAGTTTACTGATACTAATGAAACAAGCAGTCCTAAAATTACAATAACAATTAATAGTTCTAAAAGTGTGAAGCCTTTCTTTAATAATTTTTTCATATAGTGAATATTAAATTATTCATTTGCAATAAAGGCAACATTATAGATAAAACAATCAACATTACAAAAACACCCATTGTAAGAATGACTATTGGTTGCAAAAGTGTAAGAAGTAGGTTTCTACGAGTATCTACCTCTTGATCTAAAAATTCTTTTGTCTTTTCAAACATTTCACTAACTTGGCTACCCATATCACCAGAACTTAATAATTGCTGAAAAACTTCAGGAAAAATATTTGCTTGAGAGAATGCTTTACTTATCGAAGTTCCAGCTATAACTTTATTTACTATTCTTTCAACATGTGACCTTAAATACTTATTTTTAAAGGTATTTTGTGCTATCTGAAGACTATCAATGGTATTAAGACCCGCTTTTGTCATTAGTCTCATAGATGAACAGAATCTTGCAGTTTGATCATATAAAATTATAGGACCGATCAATGGTATAAAAAGAAAATATTTAGATATCTGTAGCTGGAATTTTTTTGAAAGAATATTTGTTATCTGTATTACATAAATTGAGATAAATATTAATAGTAAAGAACCGATAATTATTGGAAAGATATCAGAAAAAGTTAACAGAGTTCTTGTTAATAAAGGTAATTCTACATTTGAGCTCACGAACTGTTCTACCACTTGAGGCAGCACAAAACTTAAAAGAGCATATATAACAGCAATTGAAACTATAAATAAGACAGCAGGATAGATTAAAGCACCTATAACCTGTGATCTTACTTTAGCTTCTTTATCTAGATAAATAGATAAATCGTGAAACACTTCTGAAAGAGATGCAGAAGTTTCTCCAGCATATATTGTTGAAGTGTAAATATCATCAAATATAGATGGATATTTCTTCATTGCTGAGCTGAGACTATTGCCTTCAGTTATATCTTCATTAATGCTTAGTAGAATTTGTGAAAATTTATTATTAGATGATTGTTTGCTTAATAGTAAAAGGCATTTTTCTATTGGGGTGCCTGCACCTAATAATGCCGACATTTGTTTGGTAAATATAGATAAATTATTATTTGAAATTGTAATTGATGATCTTTTTTGCTGACTTTTTTCAATTTTTAGAGCATTAAGACCCCTATTTTTAAGAATTAATTTTGCTTCATCTTTATCAGTAGCATTTACATAGCCTTTAAAAATCTTTTCATTTGCGTCAAATGCATTATATTTATAGGTAGCCATTAATCTTCAATAACTCGCATTAACTCTGATATAGATGTTTCTCCATTTGCTACAACTTGAAGGCCATTTTCAAATATTTTTTTGTTATTTGCATAAACATATTCAGAAATTTCATTTTCAGATGCAGAGTTGTGTATAAATTCACTAATCTTCTCATCGATAGTTACATATTCTCCTATACTCAATCGCCCCTTAAATCCTGTATTCTCACACTCTTGACAACCAACTGGCTTATAAGCATATCCACTCATTTTATATTTTTTCAGTAAATTATTATTCTCATCGTCTTGAGTTTTACAATGTGGACATAATTTTCTAACGAGCCTTTGGGACAAAACGTATATAAGACTTGATGAAAGTAAATATGGCTCTATACCCATATCTCTTAAACGAGTGATAGCGTTAACAGCACTATTTGTGTGAACAGTAGATAAGACTAAATGACCAGTTAAACTAGCTTGAATTGCTATTTCAGCAGTTTCTTTATCTCTTATTTCACCGACCATTACAATATCAGGATCTTGTCTCAAAATAGCTCTTAAACCTTTTGCAAATGTGAGTCCAGTTTTGGTATTAACTTGAGTTTGACCGATACCTTCAAGTGCATATTCAACTGGATCTTCAATAGTTAATATATTTTGTGATCGATCTGAAATTTCTCTAAGTCCAGAATAAAGTGACGTTGTTTTACCAGAACCTGTTGGGCCTGTAACTAAAATAATACCTTCATTCTTGCTTAAGTTTGTTCGGAAGTTCTTTAATATTTCATCAGAAAAACCTAATTGGTCTAACTGAATATGTGTTTTATCCTTCTCAAGTATTCTTAAAACTACTCTTTCGCCAAATGAGGAAGGAAGAGTTGAGACTCTTAAATCAATATCTCTTTTGCCTACAGAAATTGATATTCTACCGTCTTGGGGTAGTCTTCTTTCAGAAATATCTAATTTAGACATTATTTTAATTCGTGAAATTATCATCTGAGTAATATTTTTTTGATACTGCAGAACTTCTCTGAGAACACCATCAACCCTGAATCTAATACTTAATTTATTCTCAAATGGCTCCAGGTGAATATCAGATGCCCTTGCTTTCACTGCTTTAGTAATTGTTGCATTTATAAGTTTTATTATTGGTCCTTTATTTTTATCATCGAGGAGATCATCAGAAGGCGAAATAGCATTTGCTATATCGATCAGTTCGAGATCATCGATATTAGAAAAGTCATATTCACCAGATTGTTCTGTATATAGTTCTGTGAGTAAATTTTCGAATTCATCATCCGTATGTTTTTCCTTTGTAATGTTATCTAAAAGAAAGTTTTCAATTGATGATAAAACTTTTGGTTTTAAAGCACCGCAAGTATGAAGAACCGACGTATTGGCATCATTAATCAATGCTATTTTATTAGTTTTACAAAAGTTATAAGTTAATGGCAAATCCATGTTTAGTTACTGCTTTCTTCTTCTTTAAGTAACTGTTTTGCACGGATAAGATTGAATTTTTCTTCTGAAAGGTCTTTAGTAGTGATTGAATCTCGCAATATTGTTGGTCTCAGAAAAATCATTAAATTTCTCTCTTGAATCGATTTAGCAGAAGATCTAAACAATACCCCTAATAATGGCAGGTCACCTAAAATTGGAACTTTATTAACAGATTCTTGAATATCTTCACTTATTAAACCTCCAAGAACTAAGATTTCACCATTATCTGCTAGTACAGTTGTTTCTATTTCTCTTTTGTTTGTAATTAAATCCGTTGAATTTGGTAGTTGAGAACCAGCTATACTTGAAACTTCTTGCCTGATAAAAAGCGCAACAGAGTCAGATTCATTAATTTGTGGTTTAATTTCTAATTTAATCCCTATCTCCTCACGAGCAGTAGTACGAAAAGGTGTTAAATTATTCGAACCCAACGATTCTCCAGTAGTTATAGGTATTTCCTGTCCAACTAATAAAGACGCCTCTTCATTATCCATTACAACTGCTGAAGGTGTTGACAAGATATTCGAATTTGAATCATCCTTTAAAACTGAAAGTAGAGCTGCAAAATTGTCTTCACCTTCAACCAAGTTGCCAATACCAGCTACGAAACCTCTTGTGCCTAAAAGTGAGGCTGCTGCTCCTGCGCCAGTTCCAATATCAGAGCCATCATCAGCACTTATAGCAAGAGACAGTAAATCAGGGCTAGTCGTTGATGGGAATCTAGATATTGCTATTGGTGTATTATTGGAAGCATCGCCAGAATATATAGTATCGACACCTAATGCTCTTGCAGATTCATCTGATATTTCAACTATTATAGCTTCTACGAAAACCTGAGGTCTTCTTATATCAAGTTGCTCAACAATTGAAGTTAAGGTTTTAATAGTTTGTGGGTTTGACCTGATAACAATAGAATTTGTCTCCTCATGAGAAGTTATGACTGTTTTGTAATCAATATTTTGCTCTTGATTAAACGAAGCAGATATATCTTTTAAAATTTTTAAAATATCTTCGGCTTGAGAATAATTTAAATAGATTACTTTAGTGTTCTCATTGAGACTGTTATCTAAATCTAATTGTGAGATTAGTCTTTTTGCTCGAGTTACAATTTCAAGAGGACCACTAAAAATAAGCTTGTTAGACCCTTGAAAAGTAGCAACAGCTAGTTTATCGAATCGTGTATTAGGGTCTGATTTTAGAGAATTAATTAATCTTAATGCTTCGATAGAGGATAAATTTTTCAATTTAAAATCAGAAATGCTTGTATCTAATTCGGAATCAAGATTCCTTATAATATCTCTAACTCTTTTAATGTTATCAGCATCATCAGCTATAAGAACTTCTCTATCATTTTGTAGAGCAACTATATATGACCTAACACCAACTATTGGTTTTACAGCATTTACAATATCTTTAGCACTTGAAAATCTTAGTTTGATAACTTCAGAACCTATAGATCCTGCTAAAGGACCATCTTCTGAAAAGTTTTTAACTCCTTCTTGAGAAGGAATAACCCTATATATGTTTCCATCTTTGAGTACATTGTAGCCCTGGACTTCCATTGTAGATATGAATACCTCCCATATTGATTCAGAGTCTAAGGGAGCATCAGAATAGATTGAAATTACACCTTTCACACGAGGATCTAAAATAATTGTTTTGTCTGTTAAGAGTGCAATATCTTGAGCAAAAGTTTTTATGTCAGCATCTTTATAAAAGATATTCTGGTCCTGTCCCGCTAACGATAGAGACAATAGTGCTGTGAAAATTAATTTCTTCATATATTTAATCTTTGATGAGATCTATTCTGTCTTGGTTGAAAGATTTCTCAGAACCTATGATATCAAGAAAACTATAGTCTTTACCATCAAAAAAGTAAGCTCTTGAACCCTCTACATGAGAAAAGCTTAACTGACTTGTAATTTCTTCACCCTGCTCTACAAGCTTATATTTGCTTTTATCTAATATAATAATAGTGCTTTGTGGATTATTTCCTCTTATACCAACAAGTTCAAAACCTAATGATAATTTTTTGGCTGTTTCGACAGAACCAATATTTTCTGTTGTTTCTATAGTTTTTTTAGTTGCTAGTGGTTTAGGTAGTTCATCGTTAATATTTATATTTGTAAAAGATAAAAATCCAATGCTGTTGTAGAAAATTAATAAAATAAATAAAAGTAATGCAAATATAGAGAATCGTATTAAATCTTGTTTATTCATAAATAAATTTTACTACTTGTCTGGAAATGAAACAAAGAATTCTGAACCTATATTAATTTTAGATTTTACCTCAACATGTGCACCAATTCTTGTTGATAGTTGTTTAACGAGGGCTAGGCCAAGACCTGTTCCCTTTGTATGTGCTCTAGCTTTTGAAGATCTATAAAATCTTTCGAAAATCCTCTGAATGCTATTTTTTTCAATTCCATATCCATTATCTTTAATAGTTATTACTATGTTGTTTTTTTCTAGAAACGCATTAAAAGTAATCTTAGAGTCTGTTGGAGAATATTTAATTGCATTATTCAATAAGTTAGAAAATATAGATCTAAAAGATTCTTTATCTGTTTTTATTTGAATATCTTCAGCTATAAAATTTTCAACAATAAGTTTTTTCTTTACAAGAAGTGCATCTATAGTGCTAAGAATCTTATTAATTTCTTTATGTGGACTTAATTTTTCTCTTTTAAGTACAAGGCCTCCGAATTCAATTTTTTCGAGTTCTAGAAGATCTTCAATCATTTCACTTAGCCTTTCTGAATTATCCAATATTGATTTAGTAAACTTTGAAGCAATATCAGGATCCTTTATGCTTCCAGAGTGAAGTGTTTCAGATCCTGCTCTAATAACTGATACAGGTGTTTTAATTTCATGTGATATATCAGAAATTAAATTTTTTCTTAAATTTTCGAGCTTTCTTAAAGATGAAATATCACTTATGACAAGTATATATTCATTTGTAGATTCCATTTTTGAACCAGAAATCAGAAAATGTTTCTCTTGCTTTTTAACTTCCATTGAAAGTTCAATTTCTTCTGATGAAGATTTTTTTAATTTTTTAAGTAATTTATTTATAGGTAGGAGCTGCTTCACTGCAATTTTTTCTTTAAGAAAAAATTGATGCTTACCAAACATTTCTAGGGCTATATCGTTTGAAAATCTTACTTTCTGGCTTTTATTAAATATTAACACGCCTTGATTCATGCTATCTAATACTGTTCCAAATTCTGTTCTTTGCTTAATAGCTTGTTCCACCTCCTCATTAAGCTTTTGAGCAATTTGTTTGACTGCATCTGATAATATGCTTAATTGTCTGTCCCCACTATTTAATTCCAAAGTATTTTGGCCCTTTATAGCTTTTCGAGTACTTTTTAATAAGGTATCTAGATCTCTTCTTAGAGTGTATTCGACATTTAAACTAAGAAAGCTTGAGGATGCAATTACTAAAAAGAATAAGACTAGAAAGGGATAAATAAAAAAATTAAAAAAAGAATCCCATATGTCAAATGGCAAAGCTACTCTTACTATGCCTTTCTCTATATTGTTAGGGTCCCTTAGGATTGCAACATAAATTAAATCTAAACCTGTTGATTCGCTTGTTCTGATAGTCGAACCATATGTATTGTTTAAAGCACCTTCTATTTCAATTCTAGTTTCTGGTGTATGTTTATCTAGCAAATATAAATTTTGGCTATCAACTGATGTATCACCAATTACATTCCAATTCTCATCAATTATTGTGACTCTTAGCTCATTAAATTTAGAATCCTGTATGGATAAATTATCAACATACGCATCAAAACTAATAGTTTCATCATATTGTGGTAATAATTTATTTATAGATTGCGCTTGTATGTAGAGAGATTCAACTTGCTGTAATCTTGAATTGTTATAGATAAATGTTGAAAAAATGGTAACAACAATAAAAATGATAAAAGTCAGAAATAAAATTGATAATAAAAATACTCTTGAAATCTTAATTGATGCGAGAAAATTGAACATTAAAACTAATTACTAAACCTGTAACCAACACCTCTTATTGTTTGTATAAGGTCTCCAGGCTTACCAAGTTTTTCTCTGAGTCTTTTGATATGTGTATCAACAGTTCTAGTGGTAACCTCTGAGCTATACCCCCATACATCACCAAGTAATTGATCTCTAGTCTGCACACGACCTTTTCTTTTTAGTAAGTGTTTTAAGAGCTTAAATTCAAGAGCTGTTAATAAAATGTTTTTCCCATCAACTATTAGTTCATGTGCGTCTACATTCATTGAGATAGGTCCGAATTCTATTAATTGGTTATTAGATAAATTATCTGCTTCTTTTTTCAACAGTACCTTAACTCTAAGTATAAGCTCTCGTACACTAAATGGCTTGGTAACGTAATCATCAGCACCTAATTCAAAACCAATAATCCTATCAATTTCTTCACTTTTTGCAGTAAGCATAAGTATAGAAATATTGTTGTAATTTTCATTTGACTTTAACGTTCGACATATATCTAATCCAGACATTTTAGGTAACATTAAATCGAGAATGACTACATTTGGTTTATTTTTATTAAGTGAATCTATAAATGACTCACCATTTGAGAATGCTTCAACAATAAAACCTTCATTTTCAAAATTATAAGTAAGTGCGTCTTTAAGATCAGGTTCATCCTCAACAATAGAAATTTTATAAGCCATTTTCGTAATTTACTTTAATTTGTAGTGTTATGAAAGTAACTTCTTCACAGTTACCCTGTCTATTTTTTCAGAAGCAATTCTTGGTAATGCATCATCGGTAAAAACTATGACTTCAGGGATTTTATAGTTTGCTAATTTATCTTTTAGAAATACTTTTAAATCTTCCTTATTAATAGTTCTTTTTGCGTAAATATATGCCCCAATTATTTCTCCAAATTTCTCATCTTTTATTCCAGAGACACATGATTCGATTATTTCAGGATGTTTATCGAGTGCATTTTCAACTTCTAGACAAGAAATGTTCTCTCCACCACGAATTATTAGTGCTTTTTTTCTATCTAAAATAAATAGATATCCGTCTTCATCAAGATAACCAAGATCACCAGTTTTTAGCCAACCGTTTATAATAGTTTTCTTAGTTTCAACTTCATTCTTTAAATAACCGATAGTGTTAGATGGCGATTTAAATACAATTTCTCCAACGCAGTTGCTTTCTAAGAAATTATTCTCATCATCCATAATACCAATTTCAGTTATATCAGGAACAATCAACCCAGCACTATTGGGTCTTTTTAAGTAATCTTGGCCCCTTAAAATAGTGCCTAGAGCTGACGTTTCAGTCATACCCCATGCAAATGTCATCGGCACGTTAAATTTTTCATGTAAATTAAATACTTGATCTTCTGGTCTGGCTGCACCTCCGGCACCTATATCTATAAGCGAAGTTAGATCATATTTATCAATATCTGGATGATTCATTAAATCCCAGCTTTGAGTAGGCACACCACTTAAATTTGTTACCTTATGTTTCTGTATAAGATCTAATGCGTATTCAGCGTCCCATTTATGCATGATAATTATTTTTCTTTTTGCAAGCATAGAAAGTAAGAATTGTGTAACCAGGCCTGTTACATGGAATAGAGGTACATTTATAAGAACAGATGCATTTTCAACATCAAGCAGTTGTTCTTCATGAACAATTTTCCTTAATTCTCCAAGTGTATAGAAACTAAATAATCCGTTAATTATTGCTAAATGCGTTAGCATTACTCCTTTTGGCAATCCTGTTGAACCTGATGTATATAGCAATGCGGTAAGATCTTCATCAACTGCATTGTTTTCTGGCCAATTTTGCTCTTCGGTATCGGTTATTTCTTCGTATGTTGTACAGTTATCTATAGGTTTAGTAACAACTTTTTTTATTGTGTGGCTTTTTATTAATTCATATCTTTTTAGATCTACAAAAATTAATTTCACCTCACTGTGCGCGATACCATAATCAAGCTCTTCAGTTTTCCACCATGAATTAAAAGGTACTGCAGTCGCACCGTAACCCGCTATTGCAAGATATATAACAGCCCATTCAGTGCAATTTTGCATACAAATTCCAACTCTATCATTAGGTTGAATGCCTTGATCTTGCAGGAATTTACAGATACTTTTAGCTTTTGACATTGTCTCGAAGAATGACAATTCTTTATCGTCTTCACATATAAACGGAAAATCTCCTTGTAACAGCTCAACAACTGCAAAAAGATCCCTCATTGTTTTAGGTGCATTTTGAAATACTTTAAAATTAGTGCCATTGATCTTACGATCAGTCAATTCAAGAAGAGGGTTTAATTTTCTAAGATCAGAAAAGGCTTCTGACATATTTTGTTTTGTAGATATTTTTGGTTCAGACATATAATAAAAAAATAATATGTTTTATTAAGATTAGATTATGTCAGAAGAAAATTTTTTTGTGAACAAATTCTTATACTTCCAAGAGAAAAATCGGGATGATTATTTCTATGATTCATTAATCTATGTTTTTGAACATAACCAGCAAGGTGCTTTAGGTATTGTAATGAATAAGATTATTCCTATTAGTGAAAATATTATATTTAAATCATTGAAGATTACCGCTGATGTAGAGAGAAAAAATTTATTGAATGGCGGTCCTGTAGATATGAACAAATTATTTGTCATTCATAATCAATCTGATCATAAAGAATCATTAATAGTTCAAGATGGTTTGTGTTTAACGTCTAATATTGACGTTATTGAATCTATAGGGAATGGAACATTTGGTGGCTCTTATAGATTAGCATTAGGTTATTGTGGCTGGGATGCGGGCCAACTTGAACATGAAGCTTCAAAAAATAGTTGGCTTATTTTGGATACACCGAGTGATGTTATTTTTAATAAAAAACCAGAAGAACTAGTGAGATCAATATCAGGAAAAGTTGGGTATGATATTGATAAAATACAAAACAGTGAAATCATAACAAAACACTAATGAAAATATTTATATCAATAGCATCTTACCAAGATTTATTATTACCTATTACTATCAATAGCGCCTTTACAAACGCTAAATTTAAGGAAAATTTAAGATTTGGAATTATCGATCAATGTAAAGTTAAATTAGATTTTTCAAAAACTAAACTTAAAGATCAAATCTCTTATATACATATAGATCCCAAAGATGCTAGAGGCCCATGTTGGGCAAGAGCTAATGCTCAAACTTTAATACAGGATGAAGAGTATTTTCTTCAAGTAGATTCACATACTGTATTTGAAAAAGACTGGGATGAATATTTAATTAAATATATACAAACAATAAAAAAATATGCACAAAATCCAGTAATATCTGCTTACCCAAGAGGTTTTGAAATAGTTGATTTTGAAAAAAAAGTCTTCAGAAAATTACAAGAAGAGGATCATTCTACTCATGTGATGGTTGTTGATAGTGAAAAATCATTCAAAGATGAATATTTTTCCATGCAAAAGGGCTTACCTTCTCAATCTAAAGAAATTTATAAAGGATTTTTAATATCTGCTGGATTTCTATTTTCTGAAAGCAATATGATTGAAGATGTGCCGTATGATCCACACTTATATTTTGAAGGTGAGGAAACTACAATGTCCTTGCGTTTATTTACCAATGGTTATGATGTATTTCATATTCCAAGAATACCTCTATTTCATTGTTATGTGGATTATTCAAATACAGCTAAAAGACCTATGCACTGGAGTGCAGAAGAAGATAAAGATAGATCGATTAAATGGACAAAACTACAAGCAAAAAGTAAAGACAGAATAGAAAAAATAATTAATCAGAAGCTCTCAAATATCTACGGATTAGGCAGTGTAAGAACACTGTCGGAATATAAAGAATTTACAGGCATTGACATTAAGAACAAAAAAATAGTTGATGAAGAAAAAGCTTTTTCATTTAAAAAACTTTACGAATTAGATTGGAAACGACCGCAAAAGAGAACCTTTCTATGGTAGAGAAATTTCTAAAAACTTTATTTTTATTAACTATTCTTTTTCCTGTTTTAAGTAACTCTGAAATAGTTAAAGGTAAAACAATTACTTCTAACCATTCAATGGTAGTTACTCGACATTACATAGCTTCAGAAGTTGGTAATCAAATATTATTAGATGGAGGTAACGCAATTGATGCTTCAGTAGCAGTCTCTTTTGCACTCAGTGTTGTTTTACCACAAGCTAGTCCTATTGGTGGGGGTGGGTTTATGGTCATTCATGATAAAAGTACTGGTACTAATCACGCTTTGGATTATAGAGAAATGGCACCGGCAAAAGCTACTGAAGACATGTTTATTGTAGATGGAGAGGTTGATAGAGAATTAGCACTTTACTCATACCAAAGTTCTGGTGTGCCTGGCACAGTGTACGGATTGTATATTGCTCACCAAAAATTTGGTTTATTGCCATGGAAACAATTGATAGAGCCTGCTATCAGATTAGCAAAAGATGGCTTTATAATTTCTGAAACTTTAGGTAAAACTTTTGAGTCTTATAAAGATAAATTAAATAAAAGCCCTGATGGCAAAGAAATATTTTTTAATGAAGGTGCAATACTTAAAAGTGGTGAATTACTGATTCAAAAAGACCTTGCTAAGACATTGAATTTAATTGCTCAGAAAGGTGCAGCTGGTTTTTATGAAGGCTCAACAGCTCAAAAAATTCATTTAGATATGCAAAAAAATGGAGGCTTAATTACGTCTTCTGATTTAACGAACTACAAAGCTAAATTTAGATTACCTATAGAGTTTGCATATAAAGATTTATCTATTGTTACAATGCCCTTGCCTTCCTCTGGGGGTCTTATTTTAGCCTTAATGTTAAATATGATTGAACATTTAGAACTGGACCTTTCAGATCCTCATAGCGTAGAAAATATTCAAAAGATTAGTGAAATAATGCAAATTGCTTATTCTCTAAGATCGATTCATATGGGTGATTCAGACTTTTATAAAGTCCCTGAAGAGGAGTTTTTAAACAAGAAAAAGGCAAAAGATTTATTGAAAAACATTAATTTATCAAGAATGAGTAATGCCGAGGATTATGATCCAGTGAAATTTAAATTTAAGGAAAACACAACACATTATTCAATTGCCGATAGCTTTGGAAATATTGTGAGTACTACTACTACATTAAATACTGCTTTTGGATCAGGAATAGTTATTAAAGACACAGGAATTTTGATGAATAATGAAATGGATGATTTCTCTGCTTCTCCTAATCAACCAAATTACTTTGGTCTCTTAGGTACACATGCAAATCGTATAGAACCTTTTAAAAGACCACTAAGTTCTATGACACCAACGATAGTTTTCAAAGATAATAAACCTTACTTAGTGACTGGTGCTCAGGGAGGTTCTCGAATTATTACAGCAGTTTTGCAAGTAATTTTAAATTATTATGAATTTGGTCTATCTCCAGAGGAGTCGGTTTATAAACCAAGATATCATCATCAATGGTTACCGGAGCACCTAATGTATGAGTTCTTTGACGATAAATTAATTGAAAAACTACAAGAAAAGGACTTTATTCTCTATCAAAGACCATCGACATATAACTTCAGTAACGGTATAACGTCATCTATAATGTTTGAGGAAGACAACTTAATAGGTGTAAGTGATTTTAGATCAGATGACTTTTTAAGTATTGGAGTAAATAAAAATGAATAATGTGACAGATCAACTCTGGAATTTAGGTTTTGAGATAGGGCCAATTATTTTATTTACGCTAATAGCAATAGTATTCAGTAGAACAATAATATATAAATCATTGCACGCATTCGCTAGTACAAGTGATACAAAGCATGATGATGCATTTGTTGAAAGTCTAAAAAAACCATTGACTCTTATCCCTTTGAGTATTGGTATATTCGCTTTAGTAGAGGCTCTACCTATATCTGATACATACAAAGAATATGGATCTCTAATTGTTCAAACTTATTTTTATCTTGCTATATTTTGGGCAATAGCTGAAAGTGCTGATCCTTTAAGAGATTTTGTCGGTGAAAAATATGATTTTCTATCCCCTACCCTCAGAGCTTGGATTTTTAGAGCTATTAAATTTGTTTTATATCTAATTGGTATCGTTAGTGTTTTAGAGTTATGGGGTATTGATGCTGCATCTATTATTGCTGGTCTAGGGTTATTCTCGGTAGCGTTAGCCTTGGGTGCACAAAATTTCTTTAAAAACTTAATAGGCGGTCTATTAATTATTGGAGAAAAAAGATTTAAACAAGGAGACTGGATAAATGTTGAGGGTGTTGCAGAAGGTTCGGTAGAAAAAATTGATTTTAGATCTACACTCATTAGAAGGTTTGACCAAGCGCCAGTATTTGTGCCTAATTCAGTTTTAAGTGATTCAGAAATAATTAATTTCTCAGAAATGCCTTTTAGAAGGATTATGTTCAATGTTGGTCTTATCTACCAGACTTCACCAGAAACAATATTAGCAATCCGAAAAGATATCGAATCTTACGTCGCAGCAAACGATGACTTAGCTAATGCTGATGAAGCAACAACTACAATAAGAGTTACTAAGTTTAATGACTCTAGTATAGATATGCTTGTTTATTGCTTCACTAGATCAACAAAATGGCATGATTTTTGTATTGCGAGAGAAAACTTAATTCTAGAAATCATGAAAATTGTGAAAAAAAATGGTTCTGACTTCGCATATCCTACCAGCACAATTCATATAGAAAAGGATCAGGACAATTCCAATTCGCAATGAATATCACACTCGGGATTGTAAAAAATATTGATTTTCAATTTTGGCTTAATTCAAATGAATACTATTCCAGTGATACTTTAAGCACTAACGTGAATACGGGAATAAACCATGCGAAAAAAGCAGGATTAATTGAAAAACTAGTCAAAAACATAAGCTCTAATGGCGAGCTTGTTAACTTGATTGATCAAAGAATTAATTTGCAAGAATCTGCTTCTGCATACAGCGATGAAGAATTATTAATTATTTTTGACTTAATACAAGCCTGGGGCGGACCTACTGGACGAAATCCATATGTCTTCCAGAATAAACCTCGTATTACTAAATCTAAACTGTTTGCATCTGTATACCGTGCTTCAGTAGAGATGCTATATCAACTAAAGGATATTGAAGATTATGCAAACGATGTAGCACCAATTAAAAAAAAATTAGAAGAACTGCCACAAGTAAGTGAAAGTTTTTCAACTAAGCATTTGAGTTTTTGGTCAAGGTTTCTCAAGAATTGTCCAGAATTAGTAATTTATGACACTCGCATGAGAGAGATCATAAAAGCTGCGAATAAAAATAATGAAGTAGCTAATATTACATATAAAGATTTTCGTTTAGCCTTATTAAATGAAGCTCAAAATCTTAATCTTGAAATTAATGATATTGAAAGAGCTATATTTGCATTTTCTTCTAATTACTTTAAAAACGATAATTTTGTTCTCAGAACAAATCCAAAAATTAATCATCCTGATAAAGCCATAGCACACAAATTAATAAATGATTCAACACCTAAAAAATGTCTATTACAAAAACTTTTTTCAAACTAAAAGAATCTAAAATTTTTCAGACTGTTGTTGCATCAGTCATAATCACTTCTTCAATAATAGTTGGAGCTGGGACCTATGAATTAGATTCTGCTTTGAGACAATTTATTTTGATAGCTGATTATGCCATCACAATATTTTTTGTTGTTGAGATTCTAATACGTTTCTTTGGCGAGAAGAAAAAAATTAATTTTTTTAAAGATGGTTGGAATATATTTGATTCCATAATAGTAATATCGTCTCTAATTCCTACTGGTGCTGGAACTTCTATTGTCGTTCTGAGGTTGCTGAGACTGATGCGTCTTTTGAGAATTATTTCTCTTATCCCAGAAATGCGTTTTGTGATCGAAGCACTCATACTATCGTTGAGAAAGAGCATTTACGTATTAATTTTAATTTTTATACTGTTATATATATATGCTGTCGCAGGCGTAATTTTATTCGAAGAAATTGAAAATAGTAGATTCTCGCATATTGGTGAGGCTCTACTTGCTTTAGTTCAGATAATGACGTTATCTTCATGGGAAACAATTATGTTGCCTATACTGGACGTGTATCCAAGCTCATGGCTATTCTTTATTTCTTTTGTTGTTTTATCCTCTATTATCGTCCTGAACTTATTTGTTGCCATCTTAGTTGACGTTGTTTCTGAGATGAGACGAGATAGAGAAAAGATACTCAGCGAGAAAGATTAGTTGAATATTAAATAGCTCTAGGCAGATTTCGAAGCATACCTATTTATTGGTATATATTTCAAAGGCAGTAATTCTATGTTGTACTCTTTTCTTAATTCTTTCAGGCTCATGTTCAGCATCTGATCAGTAATATCATGATAATTCCATTTCTTTTTCATTTTCATGCAACGAAGAAATACACGCATTTTTACCGGTATAAGTGACATATATATTGTAAATATTCCCCAATATCCGCCATGTTTCTTCACAATATCACCTATAACTTCTTTGTATTCTGGATCTTTATAGAAATCTATAATTTTGCTCCAGTTAAACTTCATGCCCCAGATGACATAGGTATCTAGTAAAGATTCTTCTTCTATTGAGGTGCCCAAACCAAATAAGACATGAGTGTAATCATGTTCCTTAAAAATATGAGCATTTGGGTTATCTTTCTCTGCTAAATCTCTAAATTGAGTATTAATAGAATAAAATTCTTCTAATCCCTCACTCAAAGTTTGTTCAGAATTCTGTTTTTGAAAATTAAACATATCAAGATTGTAGCAAATAATCTTTAAAGGGCAGTTAGAGATGACTGCCCTTTTTTTATATACTGAAAAAATGAAAAAAAAGGAAATAGCTGAAGATCTTGGTGAACTAGAACATGACCTCGGAAGAATAAGATATGAGTTAGAAGAAACAAGAGATGAGTTAGAAAAAACTAAAGAAGAATTAGAATCTGTAAAAGCGGAATTAGATAATATCGAAAGTAATAGAGATGCAGATTTAAAAGCAATTAATGACGATTTCTGTTATGTAATAGATAGGATGGATAGAATGGATGAAAGTACGAGAGAATCCATTGATGCAATTTGGGAATCAATGCTTGATAAACATTAATATCAGCTGATATTTTTCCCATCAACTTCTGATCAGAGAGTATCAAGTGAGGTTGATACTAGGTTCACTTTCTGATCCTCTGAGAAGCCGATTTTTACTGACTTTCTTGTTTTAAAATAGTGTAAAGTAAACCACCTTTCAGAATTTTCTGTCGCTAGAAAGAGACTGGGGTCGCGAATATACCCGTATAGGATTGCGTAGATAGTACCTTTATGGGGGGATTAGCAGAATTGATTAAAGCTCAAAGGGGTAAATACCAAAGACCATGCCTATCAAAGCTAAACTAGTAAGAATAAATGCACCAAACAAAAGGGTATAAATTACATCACTCACCTGTTTCTCATTTTCGTTAAGATTTTTTAATTGTTCTTTTCTTGTTTCATTCTGAAAGTAAATCCAACCACTAACCATGAACGCATACCCCATGGCAACTAACACTTTAACTAACATCTAAACAGTATATGAAATAAAAGCCCTAGAAGCCTAATAGACAGTTGATGGGGTATAGTTATCAAATGAGTGATATATATAGTTTACTAAGACATTTCTTAAGACTGTTTTTTTTTATTTTTGCTTTATTTCCTTTTGCAGGTGCATATCGTCTTTTGTACACAGATGTTAATCAATTTGAATTAAATCGATTGGCAGATACAGCTACTGTGTTTGGAGCATGTGGTATCGGAATGTTGGTCATTCTTTACATATTAGAAATAGAAAAAAAGAAGTAGCTAGGATATAAAGCCTTAGAAGCCCAATAGACAGTTGATGTTAAGAATTAATGGAGCGACTGATGGGATTCGAACCCATACCAAAAGCTTGGAAGGCTTTTGTGCTAGCCATTAACACCACAGTCGCAAGGATACTTATTATAGAGCTAAACTTTAATTATAGAAATAAATAAGTTGATGGATTTTGGCATACAGCACTCGAGCTCAAAGCTTTAGCAAATTTTCCAGAGTCGACTGAATTTATCCATTCAGCAAGAAATTGTTCTCTATAACTTTCTGATTCCCAAATATTTATCCAATAGAAATTGTTATTCTCAATTTTCGATATACCAGTCCAGACTTGTACATTATTTACCTTTAAATATTCCAAGTGCGGCGCTAATGCATCTAAGAGTATATCTTCTTCAACTTTAGAATCGCAATTGGATAGTTCCATATATATATCGCCTAAAATTAATTCCTCTTTTAGTGGAGTTAGTTCATTTATTTGAGCATAAGTTTGGATGCAATCAATAATCTGATCATCTTTTTCGGTAATTTTTGAAAATTTATAAAAATTTAGTAAATCGCTTGTTTTTTTATAGGTAGAATCAAAATCTTCAGATGGCTTATTACAATTATATAAATTTAAATTAAATGTATTCTTTTGAAAAAAATATGAATCAGTAATTATTTCTGTATTTTGTACTTCTTCGTTATCAGAACAGCTAATTAGAAAAACAACTGATATAAGTTTTAAAAAATTTCTCATCATGCTTTAATTATGACATCGTACATAAACATTAAGAAATTGAAAAGATTAGCATTAATACTTGGAAATCAACTCTTTCCAATTGACCAACAGAATATAGATAAAAGTACAACAATTTTCATGTGTGAAGATTATGGTCTCTGTACTTATGAAAAACATCACAAGTCAAAGATTGCCCTTTTCTATATGGCTATGCGTTCCTATAGAGACCAATTAACAGAGACAGGGCATCAGGTTGAATATATCGATTGCAATAAAGACTTTAAAACGACGTACGTTAACAAACTTGAAAATTTTATAAAAGATGGTGGTTATACTGAAATTGAATTTTATGAAATTGAAGACAAAAATTTTGAAAAAGAGATATTTAATTTAATTAAAAAATTGAACCTTAAATATCACGAAAAAAGAACCTTAATGTTCATGGATAACAGAGAATCATTTAAAAACTTTTGTGCTGAAAAAAAATTCTTACTACAAGCCAATTATTACAAAAAAAATAGGAAAGAATTTAATTTCTTAGTCGAAGACAACAAACCTGTAGGCGGAAAATGGTCATTCGACGAGATGAATAGACTTAAGGTTCCAAAAGATTATACGATTCCAAAATTACCATCTCTTACAGATCATCCCGAGAAAGCGCAAATCTATAAATTTATAGAAAATAATTTTAATGATCATCCAGGAAAGCTAAACGTTTATACACCCTATACAACAACACAAGCATTGACTTGGTTGGATATCTTTTTTAAGGAGAGGTTTGATGATTTTGGTCCTTATGAAGATGCAATTTTAGAAGATCAACATTTTCTTTTACATTCTGTTTTGAGTAGTTCTTTAAATATTGGGTTACTAACTCCAAAGCTTGTTATCAGAAAGGCTTATGAATATGCGGATAAAAATGAAATTCCACTTAACAGTTTGGAAGGTTTTTTAAGACAAATCCTTGGTTGGAGAGAATTTATTAGAGGGGTATATCAAAACTATTCTGAAAAGATGGAAACAAAAAATTATTGGGGCCATAAAAGAAAAATGACAGATGCTTGGTACACAGGAACTACAGGTATACCACCATTAGATGATGCCATTAAAGGTGCCAATGATTATGGTTATACACACCATATTAACCGTTTGATGGTTCTATCTAATATTATGAACATGTGTGAAATAGATCCTGATGAAATATATAAATGGTTTATGGAAATGTTTATTGATTCATCTGAATGGGTTATGGTTCCCAATGTTTATGGGATGGGCACATTTGCAGATGGTGGAACATTTGCAACAAAACCATATATTTGTGGTTCCAGTTATATGTTACGAATGTCGAATTTTAAAAAGGGTGATTGGTGTGCAATAGTAGACGGCTTATATTGGAATTTTATTGAAAAAAATAGAGATTTTTTTGCTTCAAACCCTAGATTGGGCTTAATGGTAAGATCACTAGATAAAATGAATAAAGATAGAAAAGATGTTATAAATAAAGCAGCACAAGAGTTTATAGAAAAATATACCTATGTTTAGACCAGAAGATAAATCTATGCAAATAACGTACTCAGTAGGTATGCTAATAGTTATTCTAATAAGTATTATTGGTTTTATCTATCTTATCTATTTAGTGTTTAGCTGATTCAAGGTATTTAGAAAAATCTTTATCATCAACATTTCCGCCTGAAATTGTTATTAAAACTTGCTTACCTTCACAATCTACCTTGCCAGCTAAAATTGCTGCTAAACTTACACAACCACTTGGCTCAGCTTTTACATTAAAATTTTCATATAAATATTTCATTGCAAAGCAAACCTCTTTATCAGAAACAGCTATTCCGGATGTACAATTTTTTAAATTTATGGGAAACGTTATTTCGCCAGGTATTTCAACTTCTAGTGCATCACAGATTGTTTTTTGATGATTCTTGAGTCTTGTTCTTGTCTTATTTTTTAAAGATATTTCAGTGTCATTACAGGTTTCTGGTTCAACAGGATAGATCTCAACATCAGGAAAATAATGCTTAAAAGCTATACTTGTCCCAGCAACAAGCCCTCCCCCTGATGTACAAGAAAGAACTATATCTGGTGTTATATTATTTTCAATAAAATATTCACATGCTTCCAAACCAAAACTTCCTTGTCCTGCGATAATATCTTCATTATCAAATGGCTTTACCAAAGGATATTGTTTTTCATAAGCAATTTTTGTTGCAATTTCTTCACGGCTTTCTATGTGTCTTTTGTATAAAACTATCTCCGCACCATTTGCTAAGGTTTTAGCAATTTTATTTTGAGGTGCGTCTGTTGGCATTACTATGGTTGCATGCATATCAAAGATTTGAGCTGCTTTAGATACACCTTGTGCATGATTACCTGAAGAATAAGCAACAACGCCATTAATGTTATTTGCTTTTAATTTACTAAGTGCTGATAAGGCTCCTCTTATTTTGAATGACCCAGTGACTTGTTCAACTTCATTTTTTAGATAGAAAGAAGCTTTAAAATCTTGATTAAATTTTTTTGAAATAAGAATTGGTGTTGTATTAATATAATTTTTAATTCTTTGATAACTGTCTTGTAGATCAGAAATATTTACCATGATGTATATTTTCATATAATAAAGCTATGAATTCAAAACAAGCATTACAAACATTCGGCAGATCGGGAAATCCTATGTTCTCTGAAAAAACTTTTTCAGAAACAATAATAGATGTAAATATCAAGAGAATGACTCTTCAAGGCACTGTTAATAAAGTCGGATTTAGTCTTCTACTAGTATTATTAACAGCTTCTTATACCTGGTCACAATACTTTGCAAATGGACCAACATCAGTAGCACCCTATATGATTGGTGGGTCTATTGTGGGACTAATTTTTGCTTTAATTACAATTTTTAAACGAACATGGGCACCAATAACAGCTCCCATATATGCTTTAGCAAAAGGTTTTGCATTAGGAGGTATATCTGCAATGTATGAATCACAGTTTGGTGGTATTACTATGCAAGCTGTAACATTAACTTTTGCCACAATGTTTGGACTACTTTTTGCTTATAAAACAGGAATTATAAAACCAGATAAAAACTTTTTGTTAATGGTGTTTGCTGGAACCTTTGCTATTTTTGCTCTGTATCTTGTCAATTTTATAATGATGTTTTTTGGAACATCTATTGGATTCATTCATGATAATGGTTTATTCGGCATTGGTTTCTCTTTACTTGTTGTTGCAATTGCAGCATTAAATCTTGTACTTGATTTTGATTATATTGAGCAAGGTGCAGAACAAGGTGCTCCAAAATATTTAGAATGGTATGGGGCTTTCTCTTTAATGGTTACCTTAATTTGGCTCTACCTAGAGATACTTAGATTGTTAGCTAAATTGAGAAGCAGATAATGGAGACTGTTCTTTTTGTGTTACTAATTTGCTTATTGGGAGCAAGTTATTTGCTATTTAATGTTAGAGCAAATAAGAAGCAAACAAATAGAAAAAATCGTATAAATTGGCGCCAGAAATAATTTTTTAATCTAAATCTTCTTCAATGTCCCTTTGGACGCTTGTTGCCAAAAATTTCGCACTTTTAATCTGTTGTTCAAGTTCTTGTCGTTGCTTTTTATTAGGTTGGAGTTCAACTTTTTTACTGGTGAGATAAATTTCTTCCAGAGAGATATATAGCTCTCTATATTTTTGTTCATACATCGAAACAAAGCTTAATGCTCTTTGAATCGACTCATCCCCCATGGGGTTTCTATCGAGTTCTACTAAGGTGTTAGATAATTGATCTATAAATAATTTTTGCCTCCTAACTTCATCTTGAACCTGTTTGAGAGCATCCATTAATTCTGGTAGATTTACTGTTCCAAAAGATTGTACCTCTTGATTAATGTTTCTTGTTTGCCCTTCTGATTCCGCGATTTTTGATGCAGCCAAACGATCTCTATAATCTTCCTCGAGTTCCATTCTGTCTCTTAAATATTGTTCATAGAGAATCTTGGCATCCTCAGGATCAACTTCATCACTAAATGAATTAACTTCGCTGTACCTATCAGGTGCACTAGGAATAGAATCTCTATCAGTACATGCACTTAAAATTAATATAATAAATACAAAATGAATATATTTTTGGTTAACCATCTGAAAGAGCCCTCTCAAGTGTTAATTGTTGAGTTCTGGTAGAAGCTACTACGTATTTTATTAAAGATTCAAGCTCTTTAGCAGCATTACTTCTATCCGGCATAAGAATAGATTTTTGGTTGGCGATATATAAATTTTTTCGTAAATTTTTGGTCTCTGCTAGACTGCTTTGAACAGTTATTAATGTTGCTTTCCATTTTAGTAGCTGATCATCAGACAAAGTATCTCTTCCCAGCAACAAAAGTGTTTCTTCTAATTCATTTATTCTCTTAATTAAATCTTTTTCTTCGTTTATTAAGCGGATATGCAGTTTATTTAACAATGGAGCATATTTATTGGTTGTGGTTTCAATTAACTGATCCATTGATTGTCTTTTTTTCTTAAATGAAGATACATAGTTGTCAGAGTCATTTAACCACATACTGGTATCATTGATAGTCTGTGAATAATAAATGCTTCTTTTTGCTACTGCTTCAGTATTGATAACCCAGGTATGCATTTCGTAAAAAGCTCCATATATAAGACTTAGAACAGCTATTATTCCTATACAACCTTCATTATCGCCTGAACTAGACATTCAATCTCAATTTCAAAAATTAATCGATATTATTTAAAATATCCTCGAGTGAATCAGATGCACTTGAAGTAGCTTCAGCCTGCACATTAGCTGCAGCATCAACATTTAATTCATCACCATAATTTGCAAGCGTATTTGTTGTATCCAGAATAGAATCAACCATATCTCGCACTTCATAAAAGCCCTCTGTTGTACTCAAGACTTCAAGCATTCCTTTATCCATTTCAAGCGTAAGTATCTGATCGTCTAATTTCTCAATATGATTCTCTAGTTCTATAACAAAACCCTTACCATTGAGTAGAAAAGTGTCATATTTTTCTGGACGTGCTTCCAATGCTAGTTTTCTTTTGTAAGTATCTTTTAATAGTTGAATAATTTGCTTTTCATTGAAAGGCACTGCCTCAGTGTTAAATTCCTTATTTTGATATGCATTTTTCCATGTACTTAAATTTGTCTCATGTCTATCTAGAGTTTTTTGATCAGTATCTTTTCTTCTCTCCAGTTGGGTTATTAATACTTTTTGTTCGAATAACCTATCCTCTAGCCTTTTTTTTCCTTCGTTCAGCTTAACAAGTGAATTATTTACATATGCAACAGGATCTTCCCTTATTGCTCTAGTTCTATTATTTACACTCTGGTTGAGTGCATCCGTATCATCATTAAGTGCATTATCCGTACTCTGTGATGTAGTATTTGAATTATTCGTTGAACCTATAACTTCATTTGTTGTATTTGAAAGATCTGTAACTGCTTCTGTAACCTTAGATGTATCCCACAATACGTAAACTAAGCCGAATAAAATCGCTATAAAAATTAACCTAAACATTTTTTTTCCTGTAGTTGAAAGAAAATAATAACACGTTGCACAACCCCAATAAATAGATGTTTTTTTATTACATATATATTTACTTCCTTTAAAATTATCTAATGAATAGAGTTATTTCTAATTTTCTTGATAGTTTGCTTAATAACCTTTTAAAGTGGCCGCTTGTAATAATTTTTATTTATTTTTCTCAAGACTTATTTCTTTACTTTTTATTGAGCGTACAGTCTTTAACCAATATAAATAGTTATTTATATATTATTGGTGCTGCAATATTTCTTATAAGTGATTTTAGATATGGAAACAGATTTTTAATATTTGAGCATGAACTGACACACGCCATTTTTTGTTTTTTTACTTTTAAAGAAAATATCAAGATAGATATGAACCCACCTGAACAAGGCGCAGCTGGAATGTGTCGTTATAGTGGAGGGAGTAACTGGGCTATTACACTATCTCCATATTTTTTTCCTACTCTAACTATTTTAATTTCAGCTTTATATCTTCTACCAATTCAAGAATATTATCCTTTTTTAGATCTATGTCTGGGTTATTCAATTGCATATCACATGAAAACTAATTTCATGGAATTTAAAAATAATATGCATGGCGATATTCAAAAGGCAGGAACCTATTTCTCAATCTTAATTCTTCCTTTTTTGAATATTATTATTTTTTCAATAATTTTTAGACTAATTTCTTAATTGAAATCCTTAATCCGAGCACACTTCTCATAAGAACAGCTCATTTTTTCCCATCTATGTGTGTATTCGACATCATCCCAAATAAATGTTGTTATATATGATTTTTTATCGCCCATAAAATTTGGTTTATGAGAAAATTTTGCTCCAATGTATTGGTCCAATGAGTGATTTAAGATCTCGACATTAACCATACCTCCATCAACCTCGTAAGATGAGTAATTAAAGTATTTATTACCATCACCAGCTGTCCAGTTTATAGATGCATAACCTTCTGATGCAACCATTAATCCATCAACAACTTCTTGAGCTTCGCCATTGATAAAGGCTTCAATTGCTCTCCATGAACCATCCATATCTCCATCCTTTACAGAATGTGAATATGAATTAAGAGATATAAATAAAATCAGTGTAAATAGTTGT
This sequence comes from Gammaproteobacteria bacterium TMED112, assembly GCA_002170245.2. GTDB lineage: Bacteria > Pseudomonadota > Gammaproteobacteria > Magnimaribacterales > TMED112 > TMED112. Next base: position 36,666 of record NHFN02000013.1, on the reverse strand, counting down.
CTTAACATAATTAACTCCAAAATTAGATTTAAACATATTTTTTTTGATGGAGCGACCATCGAGAATCGAACTCGAATCTAAGCCTTGGCAAGGCCTCGTAATAGCCGTTATACTATGGTCGCATACGAGCTAGATAATATACAACCTTTTAGTTTTCTTGTCTAAATAAATCATTATAGTCATGCTAAAATTAAACATGAGAATTTTACTCTTACTTCTTTTATCTAGTGCTAGTTTTGCTGATGCTATTTATAAATTAGGATTAGGCTCCTGTATTGATCAAGATTACCCTACTCCAGCTTGGAAATCTCTTAAAGAAGAATCAATCGATGCATTCTTTTTCCTTGGCGACAATATTTATGGTGATGTGCCAAGCGGAAGGCTAGACAACATAGAAATATCCTACAAAAAATTTAATGAACAAATGCCTAATTGGCTCAAAAATACAGAAAAAATGGCTATATGGGATGATCATGATTATGGTTTAAACGATGGTGGTGAGAGTTACATTTTTAAAGATATTTCACAAAAATTATACAACGACGCATGGAATATTAGTAAAGATGATCCTCGAAGATTTCGAGAAGGTATTTATTTCAGTGAAATAAAAGAAATTTCAGGCAAAAAAGTCTTATTTGTGGGATTAGATACACGTTATTTTAGAAGTAATCTTATTAAAATTGGTAATTCTTATAAGCCACACAAAAATTTAAATACTACTATCCTTGGTTCTGCTCAATGGCGATGGCTTGAAAAAGAACTGTCACGTGAATATGATTTAGTGATCCTTGCAACATCTATACAAGTATTGGCTACAGAACATAGATTCGAAAAATGGTCTAACTTTCCCCATGAACGAAATAAGTTACTTAGTTTACTGAACAGTATTGATTCAAATGTTTTGATTATCAGTGGTGATCGACATAGAGCTGGTTTCTATAAAACCGGAAATATTTATGAATTTACGTCTTCATCAATAAATAAGGGATTATTCCCATCCTATGAGACTGATTCTTTATTATTAGGGAATACTCATACTCAAAATAATTATGGAATTATTGAGTTTCATAAAAATTCACTTCTTCTGTTTATCAAAGATGAAAATATGAATGTTCTTGAATCACTCGAAATACCCCTTAAATAGTTAGTTAATAAGCAATGTTGCAGTTATAATGAGGTCCTAATGAGTAAACCAACAAGAGATCAAGCAGAAAAAGCAGTTAAAACCTTAATAGAATGGGCAGGTGATAACCCGGATAGAGAAGGATTAGTTGAAACACCTAAGCGAGTTGTTAAAGCTTATGAACAGTTCTTTGAAGGCTATAATCTTGATCCTGAAGAAATTCTTACTAAAACTTTTGAGGAAGTTGAGGGCTATGATGAAATGGTTATAGTCAAGGATATACGCCTTGAATCACATTGTGAACATCACATTGTACCTATTCTGGGTAAAGCCCATATTGGCTACATACCAAATAATAGAGTTGTTGGCATAAGTAAGCTTGCACGGATTGTTGACGTTTTTGGTAAGAGATTACAAACTCAAGAAACAATGACATCTCAAATTGCTAACGTAATACAAAAAGTACTAGATCCAAAAGGTGTAGCTGTAGTTATTGACGCAAGCCATCAATGTATGACAACTAGAGGTGTACATAAACCTGAATCATCAACTGTTACAAGTGCAATGAAGGGTGTCTTTAAAGAAAACGCTGTCACAAGAAATGAATTCTTATCATTTGTAACGCTACCCAAAAAATAATTGAATCAATCAGAGCTTGTTCTAGCTTCCTCTTCAGATATAAGAAAAAAAATAATTAGCAAGTATGATTTCCCTTTCATAATTGCAAAGCATAAATTTGATGAGGAATCATTTAAATTAACAGCTAATCTTAATCCAAAGGATTTAAGTCTTCATTTAGCGAAACAAAAAGCACTAAGCTTATCGAATGATTATGATAATTTAATCTTAGGTTGTGATCAGATCTGCCTCATGAATAACGAAATTTTCAATAAACCTCTAACTAAAGAAAAAGCAATACAAAATTTAACTAAATTAGCAGGCAAAACTCATGAACTTATTGGCTCATATGTTTTTATTAAACAAGGTAATACAATTTTATCTGAGACCATTATAAGTAAGATGACTATGAAAAATCTTACTGAAAAAGATATCATGGATTACGTAATGCTAGATAAACCTTTGCAATCTTGTGGTTCATACATGTTTGAAAAAAATGGTTATACATTATTTACAGAAATTACAGGAAGCCTTGAAGCCATCAATGGACTACCTTTCCGATATTTAATGGACAAATTAAAACAATGTATAGAGTAACAAAAAATTATGGCCACAGCAGAGGCTTTTCATGTGCTTTTAGACAATGGTCAGCTGATTCACACTGTAAAAATCTTCATGGTTATAGCCTAGGATTTAAGATTGTACTTGAATCACCTACTCTAGATATTAATAACTGGGTATATGATTTCGGGAATTTTGAATTCCTTGATAAGTGGTTAAGTGAAAATTTTGATCATACTTTATTAATTGCAAAAGATGATCCTGAGTTGCATCTTTTAAAGAGCTTAAATAAAGTAGCTGCAAAAGTTATAGTATTGGATAAAATTAGTTGCGAGTATTTTGCTGAAATAACTTTTAAATTTATACAACAAAGTCTGGCTGAATTGGACGTGGAAGTTGTGTCAGTTGAGGTTTCTGAACATGAAAGTAACTCAGCAGGTTTTTATAGAAGTTAAATGATTCATTTATATAACAGCCTCTCTAAACAAAAAGAGGAATTTATCCCTTTAAACCCAAACCACATCAAATTTTATTCTTGTGGTCCTACAGTCTATAACAAAATTCATATTGGTAATGCAAGAGCATTTCTAGCTGCAGATTTATTATCAAAAGTACTAAAAGGTATTTATCCAAAAGTTACTTACGTATCAAATATTACTGATATTGACGACAAAATAATTGAAGCCTCAAAGCGTGAAAATTTATCAATTAATGATCTTACTATGAAATATTTTGCTCTCTATATGGAAGATATAGGTTTAATTGGAATTAACCCACCTGATATCCAACCTTTTGCCACACATTTCATTAAAGAGATGATTACTTATATTGAAAAATTAATAAGTCTTGACAAAGCATATGAAGCAAAAGGAAATGTATTATTTCGAGTAAGTACATTCAAAAATTATGGTTGCTTGTCAGGCAGAAAAATAGAGGAACAGGAACATGGAAAACGAGTTGAAGTTGAATCATATAAAGAAAATGAAAATGACTTTACTCTTTGGAAACCATCTGCTGAAGATGAACCTGGATGGGATTCTCCTTGGGGCTATGGAAGACCAGGCTGGCATCTGGAGTGTTCAGTTATGTCAGAAATAACACTTGATATACCATTTGATATTCACGGCGGTGGGAATGATCTTAAATTTCCTCATCACGAAAATGAGATTGCTCAAACATGTGCATGTAATGGTTTAGATAATGCAACAGACTTTGCTAAATATTGGTTTCATAATGGATTTCTAAATTTAGAGAGTGAAAAAATGTCAAAATCATTAGGAAACGTTATTTATATAAAAGATTTATTGAATGAGTATCAAGGGAATCATATACGCTTAGCCCTTTTATCTACTCAATACAGACAACCCATACCTTGGAGCAAGAAACTTTTGGACCAAGCTAAATCAATATCAAAAAAAATTAATAGTTTTTTGGAACAACACGAAAACGTAAAACCTAAGTTTGTGACAGGTACTAACATAGCAGATGCATTACTGGATGACCTAAATACACCAAAAGCTATAAGAATTATGCAAGATTTAGTTCAATCAGCTACATTTGATTCTGATGAAGTAGCTACCTATAAATATATATTTGAGGGGTCTACTCAAGATACATCTATCGATGACATTACAGTTCAACAAATAGAAAAATTAATATCCGAAAGAAATCTAGCTAGAAATCAGGGAGATTATGCTTTAGCAGATAAAATAAGAGATAAATTAAGTAAAATGAACGTATCTATAAAAGATGTAAATGGGAAAACTGAGTGGAAAATATAAAAGTTACATTACCTGATGGTTCAATAAAAGAACTACCAAAAGGTAGTACAGGTCTAGATTTAGCATCATCAATTGGTCCTGGCTTGGCAAAAGATGCTGTTGCTATTGAAATCAATGGCTTACAAAGAGACCTATCTGATTTACTTGAAGATAACGCTACTGTTTCTATTATTACAATTAAATCTATTGAAGGACTTGAAATCATGCGTCATACATTGACCGCACAAGTGCTAGCAAGTGCTTTAAAAAATCTTTATCCAGACGCTAAACTTGCTATTGGGCCTACCATAGAAGATGGTTTTTATTATGATTTTTTACCAACTAAGCCGGTTTCTATTGATGATTTACCAAAAATTGAAAATGAAATGATGCAGATCCTAAAAGATAAATCAGCTATAGAGAAATCCTATCACTCAAAAGATGAAGCAATATCATTTTTTGATGATCAAGATGAAACGTTTAAAGCAGAGATTATCTCCAGCTCAGAGCAAAATGATAATTTTCAAATTTATACACAAATTGCTTCAGGTTTTATAGATTTATGTCGAGGCCCTCATTTACCAAAGTTAGATTTAATTGGAGAATTTAAATTAACTAAAGTTTCTGGTGCATACTGGCGCGGAGATTCAACTAAACCAATGCTTACCAGAATTTACGGAACAGCTTGGAGAACAAAAAAAGAATTAAATGCTTACTTGGAAAGATTAGAAAAAGCAGAGCAAGTTGATCATAGAAAACTTGGTAAAGAAATGAACCTATTTCACTTTCAAGAAGAAGCCCCAGGTATGGTTTTTTGGCATCCAAAAGGCTGGAGTGTATATACACAGTTACAGTATTACGTAAGAGAAATGCAAAAAAGAGCAGGCTATAGGGAAGTTAATACACCTGAAGTTGTTGATAGAAAATTATGGGAAACCTCAGGCCATTGGGATAAATATAGAGAAAATATGTTTATAACCGAAATAGATGAAGAACATGCTAATGAAAAAAGAACAAATGCTTTAAAACCAATGAACTGCCCTAATCACGTTCAAATCTATAATCAGGGTATTAAATCTTATCGAGACTTACCATTTAGACTCTCTGAATTTGGAAAATGTCACAGGTATGAGGCATCTGGAACAATGCATGGATTGATGCGAGTAAGAGGTTTTGCTCAAGACGATGGACATATTTTCTGCACAGAAGATCAGATTGAAAGTGAAACAAAAGGTTTTATTGATCTACTATCTACAATGTATAAAGACTTAGGATTTACAGAATTTAAAATTAAATTATCAACAAGACCTGAGAAAAGAATTGGTACTGATGCAAGTTGGGATAAAGCGGAGCAGGCTTTGCAAGATGCTATTGAAAAATTAAAACTGGAATATTTCATTGATGAAGGAGATGGAGCTTTTTATGGTCCTAAATTAGATTTTGTCCTTACAGACGCAATTGGTAGAAAATGGCAATGTGGCACACTTCAAGTTGACTTTAATTTACCAGGAAGATTTGATTCAACCTACGTAGGTGTCGATGGATCAAAACATACACCTGTATTACTTCATAGAGCAGCTCTTGGGTCTTTTGAGAGATTTATAGGCATATTATTGGAAAATTATGAAGGCAAACTTCCCTTATGGCTCTCACCTACACAAACTGTAATAGCTGCTATTACTGATGAAGCTAATGATTATGCTGAGGCGCTAAATAAAACACTTTTATCTCATAAATTAAGAACAGAAATTGATATTAGAAACGAACAAATTAGCTATAAAGTACGAGAACATAGCTTAAACAAGGTCCCATATATTGTAGTTGTAGGTAAAAAAGAGGTTACAGATAAAACAGTTTCAGTTCGAAAGCTTGGTTCAGATAAAAATACTGTTATGAGTGCAGATGATTTTATTAAAGAAATAGTTAGTGGTTCAAAAAATCCTTTAGATATTTTATGAAAAACTTTTTAAGTTTAATTTTTATTATTCCAATAAAAATGTATCAAATACTAATATCTCCTTTGTTGGGACCTAGTTGTCGCTTTACTCCTACTTGTTCACAATACACCATAGAAGCAATTCAAAAATACGGTCCGCTTAAAGGTGGATGGCTGGGTTTTAGAAGGATATTAAGATGTCACCCTTGGGGTGGCTGTGGGCACGATCCAGTCCCCTAAATACTAAATTCAATAGGTTTAGCTGTAATTTTATCTAAAAGCTCTCCATCTCTCATCACAATTGATCCTCGAATAATCGTCATAATAGGCATTCCTTTGACTTTTTTTCCGTCATAAGGCGTCCATCCTGATTTAGATGCTTGCTCAGAGTTTGTTATAACATGGCTAAGGTTAGGATCTACAATTGTAAAATCAGCGTCATAACCTTCAGCAATGAGACATTTATTTTTTATTTTGTGAACTCTTATTGGTCCGTAAGCCATTAATTCTACAATTCTTTCATAAGATAACTTCTCATTAGCTGCATGATTTAACATAACCGGTAATAAGGTTTGCACGCCTGGAGTGCCGCTTGGCGTATTAGGATAAGTTCCAGACTTTTCATCAAGTGTATGTGGGGCATGATCAGATGCAACAATATCTACTGTGCCGTCATTTATTGCCTTCCATAGTGCATCTTGATGATGTTTTTCTCTAATTGGAGGATTCTGCTGTGCTAGTGTGCCTAGTTCCTCATAACAATCTGGAGCATGCAGTGTTAAATGATTAGGCAACACTTCTACTGTTGCAGTATCTTTATTGGCTTTTAAAAACTCCATTTCATCTGCAGTTGTAATATGTAAAACATGAACATGTCTGTGATGTTTTTTTGCTATTGAGACAACACGTTTTGTAGCATTCAATGAACTGTTTACGTCACGCCATTTACAATGCATACCAACATTAGTGCTATCTTTTAATATAGTTTTTTTATTTTCATTCATAAGAAATTCATCTTCAGCATGTACAGCTATAACTCTATTACCGTTCTTAACTACGGCTTCTACTTCTTCATCTGTAGCAGAGAGCAGATTACCAGTACTAGCACCCATAAAGATTTTGATGCCACAAACACCATCAAGGTTCTCCCACATAGGTAAGTTTTTTGAGTTTTCAAATGTCCCACCAAAATAATATGCAAAATCTGTGTAGGACGTTTCAATACCTCTCTGAATCTTGTGGTCTAATGCTTCAGGAGTTGTTGTAAGTGGGTTTGTATTAGGCATTTCAAAGATTCCAACTATACCTCCAAGGGCTGCTGACATAGTCCCAGTCTGTATCGTTTCCTTATGCTCACCTCCAGGCTCTCTAAAATGGCATTGTGTGTCCATTAGACCTGGGAAAATAAATAAATTTGAGCAATCTATAGTCTTTTTAGCGGAAGCATATGATTCTAATTTTGTTATTTTACCGTTTTTAATACCTATATCTGTATTCGTTCTACCATCTGGAAGAAAAACGGTACCCCCCTTAAGTATTAGATCTAGGTCTGACATTAATTTATTATAACTGCCTTTTATTTATTTCTTTTTGATCTAAAGAATTTTTTAAGTAAATTGCTGGTTTTTTCTTCTTCAATGTGTGAGATAACTTCAACCTTTTTCAAGTTTTCACTTTCAAAAATTCTTGGTCCATTTAGAATAGCGCCCCCCTTCTTATCTTCAGCTCCAAAATATATTCTTCTCATATGGCATTTGCTGATTGCAGTAGCACACATTAAACAAGGCTCTATAGTCACATAAATATCGCAATCATCTAATCGATTTGATTTTTTTATTTCTAGTGCTTCTCTTATGACTTCCAGCTCTGCATGGCCAATAGGAGAATCAGTATTTGTTGCTTTAGCAACTATTTGATGATTTTTATAATCATAAATAATTGAAGCTATAGGGATTCTATTATTGGTCAAATTATGTTCAGACAGCTCTAAAACTTTTTTAAAGATTTTTTTTGTCGCAGTATTAAGCATTTAAAAATGGATTTGTTTTACGTTCATGTCCTATAGACGTATCTGGACCATGCCCGCAATGTACAATATATGAATCATCTAATACTAAAAGGTGGTTCTCTATTGAATTGATTAAATCTTGATAATTTCCTTGTGGTAAATCTGTTCTACCAATACTTCCATTAAATAGAACATCACCAGCAATAATTTTTTTTGCCTTATGATTTATCCCTATTACGTGACCAGGGGCATGTCCAGGACAATGTTTAATCTCTAGCGTTTGATTTCCAAATGATATGGAGTCTCCGTGTTTAAGCCATTTATCTGGTGTAAAATTCTGTGCTTTCATACCATACATCTGACCCTGAATTTCTAGTGCTTGAAGTAGAAAATCATCATCGATATGAGGACCGATAATATCTAAGCTAAGCTTATTAGCTAATTCCTTAGCCGCGCCAGCATGATCAATATGTCCATGTGTAATAAAAATATATTCTGGAGTGAGACTCAAATCTTGTTGAACCTTAATTAGCTTCTCTATCTCATCACCTGGATCTACAAAAATACAAAACTTTGTTTCTACACAATAAGCAATAGGTGCATTTTGAGTATATGGAGATATTGGGGTATTGATTACTTGCATTAGCTTCTAAATATTACATTTTCATCATCAAACATAATGTAAGTAATATATATAGCGACACAGCAGTAAACGATTGTTGAGATAAGAGCAACAGAGTAAAGAAACCAATCTACTGTTCCAGCAATAAGATTATTAGTTATTAAAGCAAGGTTATAACAAGGTATTAACGCTCCTACAAAATCCAATTCAAGACCTGGATTAATCAAGGGTACATAACAAGGAACGATGAAAACAATGAGTACATTCCCTAATAATAATCCTGCTTCTTTTGGTGTTTTAGCGTATACAGATATAGCGAGTAAAAATGCGCCCATAAATACACTTAATGGAATAATAAGCACAAACACACCCAAAAGGGCTACAGGGTTTACTATTGCACTTAACAGTCCAAAGAAATATTCATTGATTGAATCAGCATAGAATAAAAATATCACTACCAGTGGTATGGCAAATCCTAACATTGAAAATGTAGCAGTTAAGATTGCAGAGGATGTAACTGATAACATTTTTCCAATAATTATATCTACGGAGGAAATATTTGTAGATATCAGTGTCTCCATTGTTCCCCTTTCCTTTTCTCCAGCACCTAAATCGATTGCTGGATACATAGAACCAGTCATTACATACATTACAAAAAAGAGCGCAAGTATTGCTCCAAATATTGATCCAGCAGATTCTGCCTCAGTTGTTAAATTTTCTTCATTAATACTTATCGGATTTACATAATTTTCATCGATATTTAGAAGTTCTAAACGCTTATCTCTTATATTTTCTTCATAATCATCGACAATATCTATAACTAGAGACTGTGCTTGAGAAAATGTATCAATATCTTTGGAATAAATAGTTAATTGAGCACTAGTATTTGATATTAAATCATCAGCAAAACCTTCATCAAAGACTAATCCAATTTCACTATTATCATCAGTTACAGCTTCTATTACAGAGTTAACAGAATTTTCATTAGTTATAGCTAATCTATCGGATTTCTCTAATTCATCAATTAAAACTGAGCTTGAAGGAGAATAAATACTCACATTGTATGTTTTTTTAGATTCTTCCGTGGCCACATCAGCTACATACCAAAAGATTAACCCGATGAGCAAAGGTGTGATAAAGGTTGGAAGAACCACAGTTTGAACTATAGTTTTTGTGTCTCGAAATAAATGTTTTATTTCTTTAACAAGAAGTACTTGCCATTTATTCACTTACTAACTCCATAAATATCTCAGTAAAGTTTTTATTACTATCAAGCTCTTGAAACTGACTATTGTCTCCGTCAAATATCTTCTCACCTGCTTTCATCACAATTATATGGTCAGCTATGTCCCTTACCTCGTTTAATTGATGTGTAGAAAATATCAAAGTTTTACCTGAATCTTTAATGGATTTGATTAAATCAATGATTACAGATTGACCTGTAACATCAACACCAGTTGTAGGTTCATCTAAAACAATTAAATCAGGGTCATGAATCAAAGTTCTAACGATAGATGTTTTCTGCTTCATTCCAGTACTTAAATCAGCAACCCTTTTATTTAAATATTTTTTCATATCTAATTGCTCAATTAACTTTTCCGCTCTTGGCATATATATATCTGCAGATATTTGATTGAGTTCTGCAAAAAATTTTATTGTTTCAATGACACTTAACCTGTCATATAAAGAGGTATTATTTGTCATATACCCAATTTTTGATTTAACAACCTGTTTATCTTTTCTAACATCAACAGAGTCTACAAATGCTGTACCTCTAGAAGGTGTTAACATAGCAGCAATCATCCTTAATGTAGTTGTCTTACCACACCCATTAGGACCTAAAATACTAGCTACAGAACCTTTTTTAATTTGAAAATTTAAATCTTTAACTGCCCAAAATGGTTTCTTCTTTGGACCAAATAATCCTTTCTCTTCTGTTGGTGCTTTAAATTGTTTTGATAAATTTTTTACTTCGATCATTTTTGAAAGTTTCTAAACATAGGATAAAAAACTACTAACAATATTAGCATTATTGTGGCTCCAACCACATCTCCAACCATAAATCGTAACGATATAAGTGGGTCAGGCAGACCATAGACAAAAGTGTACCATGCTCCATTTCCTAATCCATTTACTCCTGAAGCAAAAAAGATAAATAGGAAAACGTGTTTCCAGTTTGTGGCTTTTAGTACATCTGATTGATTTAAATCTACACCTAGCAAGTAGAATGTTATCCATGTTCCTAAAACAGCAATGGTAGAAATTGTGGTTGCAATAGCAGTTCTGTAAAAATCTTCACCCTGCCATAAAACTTCCCATTCTAAAATTTCTGCAGCAAGAACTGCTGGTATAGCTTTCCATCCGAAGAAAATTACAGGCAAAACTCTGCCTGCATGCGGTAAGTAAACCAGACTTCCAAGCGCAGCAACATTTGTTGGACCCTCTGCTGGTACCACAATAATCATCCAGAGAACGTAACATAAGATATGAAATATGAACGTATAAATTGAGATTTCAATGAGTTTATTCATTCTGAATAATTGAGGTTTAAATCAGAGGTTTTAGTAAAAACGATCTTTTATCTTCAGTTGAATTTTCAATTGAGAGAACACCGACTTTCACTAACTTTCTAATTGTTTTATATACGGTAGAACGTGATTTATCTGCAACCTCAACTGCCTTTAACATAGTGCATGTATTATTGATTTCAATTTCATTAATTATTTTAAGAAATATAAATTTTTCAGTAGGATTAAGATCTTTTATTCCTAAATCCGTGTGCATTTTTGATAGCATTTCATGAATATTTGATAATTCTTTAGTAATTTTTGACATAAGTTTTTACCTATAAATGTATAGTAATAAAACAATGTAATTCAATCAAAATTAAATAAATATTGTAATTTCATATAAATTTGACTGCCTTCAACTTCCCAAGTACCCTCAATATCCTCTTGATTGATGGTTCCACCAAAGTAAAAAATTGTTGCTGAATCTGGCTGCCATTGAAATAGTGCTTGGGTGTATGAATCATCATTGAAGTTATTGTACTCATGCACAAGCTTGAAAAATGAATTCTTATCAAATTGATAAGTTCCTCTGAGTGAAGTTATATAACCCGAAAAATAATCGTCATTAGTGAGCTTATTAGTGAGTTCATTTTTTCTATATCTATATTGCAATCTAAATTTATTAGTAAGTTGGATGCTAGAATTAAATGAATAATCTTTCCTATCCCCAATTTCTGGTACATTGATATTTCTTGCAACTCTATCGCCCCAATCATAACCAAACCTCATCCAAAATTTTGCTGATGGGCTATAACTTATGCCAAAGTTGTAATCTTTAATGTCCTTAAATGTGTAGCCTTCGTAAGATGCTCTATGTGAGTTATCCCATGAAAAATTTATATTCAGTTGATTTTCAAGTTCTGCTCTAGTCGAAATTACTGTTTCTTGATCCAGAACATTTCCATCGTAGTCCAACATCCAATCTTTTCTTACTTCAATATTTCCAGTTCTTATAATTCCATTCGATCGATATTTATATTTGTGATTAATTGAATGTTTTTTCCAATTATTTTCTGTTGTAAAACCTAAATCACTTCTATAGTTTGGTGATTTTGTTGCAAAATAGTATCTTGTTTCCCATTTTTTAGTCTCTCTTGATAAACCAAATGCTCCACCATAACCTGAAAATGACTCTCCATCTAAGTTATAAGTATGTTCTTTAGATGTGTTAGTTGTATCTATAACATCACTTATTGGTTCATCCATATGTGTAGAAATTAATTCAAATTGAGTACGGTATATGTCATTAAAAAGGAAGTTTCCTTTCAAACTAAACAAAGAACTTTTTCCACCCTCTTCAAAATCTCTGTTCGTAGCGAGAAAACCAATATTTTGGCCTTTTTCAATATTGTAGTTGTAACTAAATATATTGGCGTGACTGTTGCCAAGCAAACCGCTATAGGATCTTTGATAGCCAGGCACAATGATGGGTGTAGCTGTATCCTCGGCATCTAAAAAGTAATAGCTATGCTTTTCGCCTCTATTATAAAGTTTTAAAGCATATTCAGGATCATTAATAGATCTGGTATAAACTGTGCCTAAGTCTGAAGATAAAAAATCTTTACCTTCATTAAAAAAAATTCTTCTTTCTTCGAACCTTAAAGCTGTTGTTGAGTTAATATCAATTTTGCTTTGATCTGCTTCAACTTGAGAAAAATCTGGGTTAAAAGTAAATTCAAAATTATTACCATTAAATTCATATTCTCCACCTAGCGATACTTCTGAATCTACCGGCTCTTCAATCATATCACCGTCTTGATTCCTTTCTCTTATTGAATTAGCTGTTAAAGAAGGTATTAACCTTTTTTTATTTTTTTTAACAATATTTCCTACTGAATAAAATTCATTGGACTGACAAATAATGCAGCCTGCTCCATCAATTTTTGCATAATTCATATATCTTGCTTCTGTACCTTTGTTATAAAGTTTTCTTGATAACATAAGAGTCAATTGCTGGTTCTTAGTATCTGGGAAATTTAATGATGAAAAAGGTATAACGAATTCAACCTCGTAACCAAAATCAGTAATTTTCGCCTTTGCATCAAATTCTACGTTGTATGAACCGTCAAAATCATCTTTATTGTCAACTTTATTATCGCCAATACTTCCTAGTGGGTTTGCACTAAATCTAACGTAGTACCTTCCATCGCCAAAAGTATCAATACCAATCGCTACCTGATCATCTAACCAATTAATACCATCTCTAGCTCTAATACCAGCTCTTATGAAATCTTCGTTACCTAAAGCTTTAAATGCAACATATAAATTGGAGGAATCATTCTTAATATAAACTATAGTTTCGTGTTCAGCTTCAGTGTTATAGGATGGAGAAATTTCATAGGGTAAATCAAATACTTCAGCATCAGACCACTCAGTGTCATCAACAATTCCATCAAATTTTATATCTGCAATTAAAACAAATGAAACTATCAGCAAAAGAAATAATTTATTCAATATGACCCCAAAAATTAAAGCGTTTAGTATATATAAAAAAAACCTTTAGTAACTAGTTATATGGTTATTGACTATTTTTAATAGAATTAATTGCAAGATTTATAAGTTCTTTTTCATCTTCATCTTTTGCTTCTAGTAATAAACTTTTACCTTCTTCTAAATTCTGTAGAGAATTGGGCCAAGGACCCTCATCGTTAAATCTTGAACGTGTTAGTTCTTTTAAAGCAATAAGAATGCTTGTCTCCACTTCTTCAGTGTGTTCTTGTGCACATATTCTGTGTGCAAATTCTTTATACCTGTGATCATCGAACGACTTAATTATATTTACTCTTTCTTCATATGATTGAGTATTATGAAATTGAATAAATCTATCTTTTTCTATGGGCGATGGAAATCCTTCTGAATATATTTGTTCCTCAATATTAATTTTTTTCGAGGTTGTGAACTCTTTGTTGTTGAAAATATCTGTAACTCTTTCAATAAAGGATTCATTACTTTGAATTTTAGTTGCTCTATCTCTAAGAAAATCAGGATTTTCAATAGCAATACCATCTTGAATTAATGTATCTAAGCAAATGGTAGGTTGTGTTTTATGTATTGCTAACCTTTTAAAAGGAGATTTCTTTTTACTATTAATTAGTTGTTCTAATTCAGTATAGCTAAGATCAATAAAATTATCTGGATCATATGATAAGTCGAATATTGGTAAGTACTTACTGAGATTATATTCTGCTATAAGAGGAGTAAAAGGATAGGCTTTAGTTGTTTTACTTCTTGGTATGAAGTAGCAATGAAAATGCACTTCATTAGAATTTAGCTTTTTAAAGAATCCATCTTTTGAAACTGTATCTAAAATTTCTTCGTAAAAGCAAGGTAATCTGTGTGCAATAAATTTAATTAGATGAATTAAAAATTCACAATCAGCCAAGGCGTCATGAGCATTTATCGTATCAAAATCTAAATTTGAGACTAGATCTTCCAATTTTAAAGACATTTGATTATTCATTTCTGGAATTGGAAATTTTTGTTTATAAAAATGTGCTATGACGTACATTTTTAGAAATAAATCTAACCTAGTATTTCCCCTTGTATTGGTAAAGTACGGATCAAATAAATTCCAATAGAATTGTCTTCTCATGACCTCTTCATCGAACCTCATACCGTTATAACTTACAAAGATTGCTGGGTTTTGTTCTGTCCATTTCGTCCAGACACCGTGAATTTCTTTAATAAGTTCATAATGAGTTTTATCTGCATGAAAAATTTCTCTTTTTTTATTCACTGAGAGAGCTTTGGGAGTTACTAAAGTCCAAGGCAATGGGCTACATAATTCATTGAATGAATTAACTTTTGAAAAATTATTGTTTGTTTGAATTGCAGCAAATTGAATTACCTGTATAAAATCTAATTCTTTTACTCCTGTAGTTTCAGTGTCATAGAAAATAAAATTATTCACTTTTTAATGAATTGATTAAATCAGAATAACCGCCAATTAGTTGATCTTCCTTAAAAATTACTGGCATAGTTCTCATTGATGGTGCCACATCACGCATTTCTGTAAAGTGCGAGATGTCTTCATCTATTTTCTTTACAACTACTTGATAAGCCCGTTCTTCTAGAAGCATTATTGCTCTATCACAGAAAGAACAATTTTTTTTTGAATAAACGGTAAACGTAATGTGATTATTCTGTTTCACTGCTACTCTCATTACTCTCTTCTGCTTCGCCTTCGGACTTGTTACTCTTAATCCGACTAGGTGCTTTATGACATATATAAATGTCATCTGGAAAACTATACTCTACTGTCACAAAGTCACATTCTTCCTTTAAAGAATCTAATTTGTTATTTCTTTCTTCAAGAAAATCTGTTTTCTCTGTGGCTGAACACCCCAAGAATATAAAAAGTGAGAATAAAAAGGTTAGAATATTTTTTAGTTTCATATGAATAAAATTTTAACAATTGATCAGGGTACTACAAGCTCGAGAAGCATAATTTTTAATAAAAATGGTGATATTGAACAAATAGCTCAAGAAGAATATCCACTAATTTTTCCGAACGATGGTTGGGTAGAAATTGATCCAGATATTTTGTATGAGTCTGTTACATCTACATTAAATCAATTGGATTTAGAGGATGTGAAATTTGGAGGCATCACCAATCAAAGAGAAACAACCATAATATGGGATAAGGAAACAAATGAGCCAGTTTACAATGCTATTGTTTGGCAAGATAGAAGAACTTCTGCTTACTGCTCAGAAATAGCAATAAAACAAAATCAATCTATGGTTAAACAAAAGACTGGTCTTTTGATAGATCCTTATTTTTCTGCTACAAAAATTAAATGGATATTAGACAATGTCGATGGTGCGAGAGCTAAAGCTCAAGCAGGTCAATTATGCTTTGGTACTGTTGATACTTACCTAATGTATAAGTTATCAGAAGGGAAGATTTTTAAAACGGATATCACTAACGCATCCCGTACCATGTTATTTAATATAAACACACTAGAATGGGATGAAGAACTACTTGAATTGTTTGATATCCCCAAGACTCTTTTGCCTGAAGTGGTTCATTCAGATTCTAATTTTGGCTCATTATCAAAACTTAAAGATATTACTATTCATGGAGTATTAGGAGATCAACAAGCTGCCCTCTTTGGTCAAGGTTGTCTTCAGAAAGGTCAGTTAAAAAGTACTTATGGTACTGGTTGTTTTATTATGGCAAATGTAGGAAACAGACCTGTGTTTTCTAATGACGGTTTACTTACTACCGTAGCTTTTTCACTGCACGGCAAAATTTACTATGCAATTGAGGGAAGTATTTATGCTTCTGGAACAACAGTGCAATGGTTAAGAGACAATTTACAATTCTTTGATACGAGTGATCAATCTGAAGCTTATTTAAATGATAATGGAGATGCGCATGATGTAGCATTTGTACCAGCCTTTACAGGTCTTGGGGCTCCTTATTGGAATTCAGAAATTCGAGCAAGTTTTCATGGCATTACGAGAGATACATCAAGATCAGATTTGATTAATGCTGCTTTTAATTCTATTACATACCAAACTAAAGATATCATTGATTGCCTATTACGATCAGGCATTAAAGTTGAATCCTTAAATGTTGATGGGGGCATGGTCGCCAATAAAACATTTGTTAAGCAAGTTGCAAATTTACTGAACATTGAAATATCACTACCAGAAAATAGTGAATCGACAGCACGAGGTGTTGCTGTTCTTGCTGGAGTAGCTTGCAAAATATTTGATCTTAAACTTATTTCAGATCAAAAAAGAGTATCAATAAACCCAGATCAGGCAGCACATGTTTTTATGTCTAAGAATTATAAAAAATGGAAAGATTTAATAACTAAATTAGTTTTAGAGTAACCATCTTTTTGTTGATGATGCATAAGCTTCCCATTCTGTAGGAAACTTTTCTTTAAGTTTGTCCTCTTCGTGAGGTATCCATGTATTTTGTATTATGGATAAAAAAAGAATAGGTATGAGTAATGCTGAAATAGACTGCATTAAAAAAGCTGAAGATATCAATATACCAAACATGCCAAGATAGATTGGGTTCCTAGAGAACTTAAAAGGACCTGTGCTTACCAACTTTTCTGGCTCACCATCAGGTATGTATGTAGTTTCATGATTTTGAAGCTCTTTAAAAGCCATGACAATTAATGTTATTGATGAAATGAACAGAATTAAGCCTAGAAGTAAACTTAAATTTACTTCCAAAGGCAGCATCATATACAAAATGAATTGCATCCCTAAACAAGCTAATGTAATTACTGGCGGAAAAGAAAGTTTCATAATATCAGTCTAATATTTTTTTGAATAAAAAAAACCCCTTATTTCTAAGGGGTTAATTGATGATTAACTTTCTTCAGAAAGGTAAAAATATGAACAGAAAGCAATCATCTAAAAGTGAAATTGTCTAGGCTATTGTGTTCATAAACGCTGTACAACTTCACTTAAAAAAATAGTGCAGGCAAGACAAAAGAATTTCGCAATTATCATAAAGTTGCAAGGGTGAATATGATAACTTTGTTCCATATACTATCCTTGCCTTACACTAAACTTTTAATCAACTAGATGTGTGCTTTCACCTTGGTAGATTGCAACACACATCAAGCATGATTCAAATAGACTGCTAGTAAGTCCACCTTAGTGAAACTCTTGAGTTTACACTTTCACCAACACTAGCTTGGTGAGTACTGTGTGAATGTGGAAAATATAATTCATCCATTAAGTTTTCAACATTCATTTTTAAACTTAGATTTGGAGCCACTTGGTAATAAGCTGAAACATCGATTCTCGTATACTCTGGTAGTACTAAGCCAGCGTTATTATCTTTAATTTTAGATTCACCTTGTTGCGTTAATCCTAAAGCTACAGATAATTTTTCATTTACTTCCAAGGCTGCAAATGCAGATAGTGTATGCTCTGGAATTTCTCTTGGAATTCCACCAGAACTTGTTTCACCACTTAAATCACTGTAAGCAATTGCTAAGTTCAGACCATTATTGACTCGCCCTTTTAGCTCAACTTCGAAACCGTCAACGGTCAAACCACGAATCTCTGAAGTTTCACCAGTGTCGTTGTCTCTTTCAGCTCTCACTTGTTGGCTATCAAAATAAGCCGCTGTTAAAGACATTGAATTTGATAATGCAACCTTCATTCCTACTTCAGTACTTTCAAAAACATCAGGATCTAATCTAGCTGAAGATGCACTTAGAGACTTAAATTGCTCACCTGATCTTGGCAAGAAACTTTCGCTATAACTTAAGTATAAGGATATATTCTCTTGTGGTTTGTAGATAACACCGGCACGAGGTGAAAAAGTAGTGTCGTTTCTGGATTCAGACGTACTATTTTTAATATCATCAACTGTGATATCAAAGTCATCGTATCTTCCACCTACTAAGAGTTTCCAATTATCACTTAAATCTATCTGATCTTGAAAAAATAATGATGTAACTGTTATGTCAGATGCGGTTTGACGATTGAGTTTTGTAACATAATCAAGTGCGGTTGATACACCACCACTATTGACTGTAAAGTCCATAGGTCTTGTGATATTGAATATTTCATTATCATCATTGGTAGTTGACCAATTTGCATCGTACCTTAAATTTTCATTGTCTGTTTGAATAAATTCTAAACCAACTAACAATGTATGTGTAATGTCATTAAGGTTTAATTCATTGACTAAATTTCCTGAAATTATTGTGTTATCTCGTTTGGTTGGATCGTAGTAACCGTCCATAGTAACGAGCGTTCCATCATACCCGGATGCGTAAATATTTTGATATAACTTTTCGAAACTGCTTGAAGTAAAGCTTAAATTTGCTTTGCTGGTATCTGATAATACATGTTCTACTTGAGCTCTCATTATTGATGCTTCGAGTGTTTGCAAGTTAGCTGATGAGTTACCAAAAACTATATCTGATAAAGATTCATCTGGACTTCCATTTATAGTTGGAATACCTCTATCAATGAATCGTTCATGATTTGCATATTCATAAGATAAATAAACCGTTGTTTCTGGACTAACTTCAAGCGTCATGGTTGGATTGAAACCAACTCTATTTCCATCGTAGTGATCTCTGTGATTGGCTAAGCTATCACTGTGAAAATTAATTCTAATTGCGCCATCACTTCCATATTGGAAATTTGTGTCTAGTGCAACATCTCCTGCTCCAAATGAGTCAACTCCAACATCATGAGCTGTAAAGTTTTCACCAATAACTGCTTTTTTTGTTACTCTATTGATCATTCCACCAGTACCACCTCTACCGAATAGAAGTGCATTTGGTCCTCTCAAGATTTCTACTTGTTCAACGTTATATAAAGATCTGTAGTATTGAACATCATCTCTAACACCATCTTGAAAGAAATCAGCTGTAGATCTTACGCCACGAAAAACAACAGAATCCCTATGACCTTCTCCTTGTGATGTATTTACACCTGGTGTATATCTAACGATATCTCCAATTTCTCTAAAACCTTGTTTTCGAATATCATCATCCGTAACAATAGAGACTGTTTGTGGTACATCTAGTACAGGTACAGGTGTTTTCAAAGCATTGACTTGGTCTGAGTACAAAACATTGCCTTTAACTACTACTTCTTCGATTTCATTTCCTTCTTTATTAACATCTGCTGATTGTGCAAAACCAAGTGCAGACATGAGGAACATTAAATTAATTATATATTTCATATTTATGCTTGTAATTAAGAGTCATTATCGTAATGATAATGATTCTCATTTAGAAATAATAGAAAAGAATTATAGAAAGGTATTTTAAAAATACAAGTAATTGCTAAAGATAAATGAGAATTATTCTCATCTAAATATGATTGAATAGTAGATGAAATAAATATTCAGTACTATAAAATACAAGAATGCAATCAAATCTTTCACTTGATATAAATAATGTTCAGGGCTTTATAGGGTCAAATCCGCCTTTAAGGTATCTGAAAAATAAAAATAAAGATGAACAAATTTTAGAGGATTTAGCCTGCTCTATTCCCAAACTCTTACTCACTAATAAGATAAGAAAGCAAATAGATAGCTTGCCTGATTCTTTTTTTACACAAGATTTTTTAAAATATTCTGAAGAAGAACTGAGGTTACTAAATGTGCAATTTTCTTTTTTAGCGCACGCCTATGTCTGGGGCGATCTAGCGCCATCAAAAATTTTATGTAAGGCACTAGCAAAACCATGGTCGAAAATTTCTGAAATGTTAGGCAGGCCAGCTATTTTAAGTTATGCAAGTTACTGTTTAGATAATTGGCACAAAATAAATCAAGAAGAAGGCGTAAACTTAGATAATGTTGCCTTGAATTACAATTTTTTAGGAGGCATTGACGAAGATTGGTTTGTAACTATTCATGTTTGTATAGAGCATGCAGCCAATCGTGCTATTTGTAGTGCATTTAACATTTCTAAGAAATATGAAAATAAAGCATGCGATACAGATTTTCTCAAAAAAGAACTGACTACTATTAAAGAATCTATGATAGAGGTAAATCATATATTTCGTAAAATGCCTGAAAAATGTGATCCTTACATTTACTACCATAGGGTTCGTCCCTACATATTCGGTTGGAAAAATAACCCTGCCCTTCCGAATGGTCTTATATACGAAGACTGTTTTGGTGATGAACCACAATTATACAGAGGTGAAACTGGAGCTCAGAGCTCTATAGTCCCAACGCTTGATGCATTGCTTAATGTTAAGCATGAAAGGGATGAACTAAGGGAGTATCTTGATGAAATGAAATCATATATGCCGCCATCTCATAGAGCTTTAATTAAATACGTTGAAGATTTTAGCAAAGTAAAGGATGAGGTTTCAGAAGATAAAGCCCTTATGTGTTTATACGATGAGTGCTGTGAGGAGATCTCAATATTTAGATCACAGCATTTAAGATATGCAGCTGATTATATTCATAATCAAAGCACTAAGAGTACTTTATTTGGCAGTGGTGGTTCTAAAGTAAGAGGTACTGGTGGGACACCTTTTATGAAGTATCTAAAAAAACATAGAGATGAAACTGATTCATCAAAAATTAAGAAATAAAATCAAGGCTTAAATCTTCAAAATTAGACTTTAAAAATCTCTAAATATGTGACATATTTGAAGTTCGAATTAATATTGGGGATAACTTAACATGTTTAAAAAACTCACAACATTTCTTACGTTAGCATTTTTAGCTGCGTGTAGTGATGGCGTTGACAGAAGTAACTATAACGAAACTCCTGCGGCACCAGCACCAACACCTATGCCTACGCCAGCGCCGACACCTGCGCCAACGCCAGCGCCGACACCTGCGCCAACGCCAGCGCCAACACCTGCGCCAACACCAGCGCCGACACCTGCGCCAAACATCACAGATGTTGCGCATTCTGATGATTTTGAATCGTACAATGCTGATTCACTCTCTACAGATTGGAACTGGGCAGCATATGTCAATCAATTTGATGGAAGCGGTAATTATACTGGTGGTTATGCAGTAACACCTGCTCCAATAGCGGGACCACAAATAAGTGCAGTCAACATCACTGATTCTGGAAATAGTTTAAATGTTTACAGTAATTATGATGACGGAACACATAATGGAGGCATCGTTGAAACCAATGTTTTCCGTGAACTTGGGGCCGATCAAGGATATCTAACGACTGATATGGTTGGTACTTACAGAATGTCTTTTACAGCAACAACCAATGATTGCGGTGGCACTAATTCTGACAATGGTGCTACAGGAGGAGTTTGTAAAGCATTTGTAAAAGTAATTAACTCATCTGATTATTCTCAAATACTTTTTGATAGTGTAGAGACACAAGGTGCAGCAGGCGAGACTATGAATCTTGACTTTGAAATTACTGATGCAATGGTAGGCCATGTTTATCAATCCGGGTTTATGAGTACTGCAGGAAATTATGCTCCTACTTCAATGTTCTATGATGATGTTGCAGTTGCAGCTTATACACCTACACCAGCACCGACACCTGCTCCAGAAGATGGCACATTATTCAGTGAGACAATGTCTGATTACAGTGCTGATTCAGAGAATCTAGCTCCTTGGACAGCTTATATCAATAGATATGATGCTGATGGCAATTATCAAAATGGTTATAGTGTGAGTCCTGCTCCAAACGGCCCGCAAATAAGTGCATGGGCAACTGGAGAAGAAGGAAGCGATAATGACGATGGTACTGGTTACTTGAATTCTTATAGTAACTACGATGATTCGCATCATCAACAAGGTATTATGGAAACTAATCTGTATGCAGAATTCGAGATTACAGAAGATATGGTTGGTGATATTACAGCAACATTTTTAGCTAAAAAACCAGCGACAGATGCTAACGCATGTGGAGGTACTAATGGAGATAATGGAGCTACTGGAGGTACTTGTTTGGCATTTATTAAGATCTTAAATCCAAGTAACAACTATGCCACTGAACTTTTCACAACATTGGATATGACTGGTATATCCTCATCAGAGTGGAGTTCTCACATCATTAACGCAACTCTTGCTACTGGTGATGTTGGAAAACTAGTTCAATTTGGTGCTCAGAATACAGCAACTAATTACGCCCCAACTGGAATGTACTACGACAATATGAATGTTTCAAAAGTCACACCAGCAACCGCTGATGACTTATTTATTTCTGAAACTTCAGAAGTTGGGTCAACTTGGACTAAGTATCTTGAAGTTGCAAACTTCACTGGTGCAGATGTTTCATTAGACCAGTATTTCTTGGGAAGAGTGAGTAATGCTCCTTCAGTTGTTGGTGAATATGAAGTTGCAATTGAATTCACATCTGGAGCAACTATTGCTAACGGTGATGTTTGGGTTCTTGGTAGAGCAGAAGGAACTGATGGTCCTGATGCACTGAGAAATAATATTGATCAAATCGAATCAAATATTTCTCATAATGGAGATGATGCTTATAAATTATTTAAAAAGGCTTCAGCTTCGGATTCTCCTTCACAATCAGCAACAGTTGTTGATGTATTTGGAGATTACCAAGGAGATCCAGGCTCAGACTGGACTGCATGTGGAGATTCACAAGCAAGTTCAGAGTCTGTTATGATCAAAAAAGCCACTAAGGCTGGAACTGATTCATGGACGACTTCATCTGGAACTAACGCTGACGACTGCTGGTGGGAAATTACAAAAATTTCTGATCAGGATGCACATGATTATGCAACAGTTGGAAGCCATACGTTTACTGGTGAATAATTAACTAAGTAATGTTTAAAAAACCGCCTTCGGGCGGTTTTTTTTTATAAAACAATTACGGTAATTTCCTCTGAGTAAATTGGCTCTTCATGAGGGATATGCAAATAATTACCTAGAACTAACCTTAAAGAATGTTCACCTGGTTCTAGATAAATAACTGTCTCAGTTTGACCTAAACCAAAATGAAGATGGTATTCGTCGGCTGGTATAGGTTTAGTTAAATCTTCAGGCAAAAAAGAATCGATTAATAGGTGATGATGTCCTGTGTTTGGGATGTTATACCCGGCAGGTGCAACACCGAAATCTTCGAGACCAAATTTAACAGTCACTGCTCTTTCTGTAAGAATTTGATTATTTTTTGGTTCAATAAAATAGACTCTTGGTTCAGCTAGTAGATTACTGACAATAAATACAATTATTAATATTTTTTTCATAATTTTTCCTTTAGTAAACTTTCTCCTATTAAGAATAAATCAATTTCATTCGATTTGTACTTATCAAGTTCAGTTTTTGTTTTAAAACCTGATTCAGCTACAATCTTAAATCTTTCAAGTTCTTTATGATATTTATCTCTAATTCGTAGTGTATGATTGACATCCGTCTCAAGGGTATGAAGGTTTCTGTTATTAATGCCTATGTATTGAAGATTAGTATCCAATATTTTTGGTATTTCCTCTTCAGCATGAAACTCCAATAGCACATCAAGCTGTAAAGTTTTTGCAGTATGTATAAATGAATCTATTTCTTCTTTAGTTAGAGCTTCTGCTATTAATAATATGCAATCTGCGCCTATAGTTTTCGCTTGATAGATCTGCCATTCATCGACAATAAAATCTTTTTGCAATACCGGTAACTGAGATATCCTCTTTACTTTGGTAATGTGAGATAGCAAACCATGAAAATGATCTTCTTCAGTTAGTATAGATAAATTTGTATACCCTTTTTTTTCATACTCTTGTGCTATCAAATCAGGTTTATAATCCTCAACAATTAGACCAGCTGAAGGTGATGCTTTCTTCATTTCAGCAATGATTTTATATTCATTTTTAGATTTAATAAGGGAATCAAAAAATTTAGGTCCTGCTACATTAGAATCGTTGTTTATGTAATGATCAGTAAAGGAATTGGAAAGTTTTTGAATGCCTATCCTGCGATGTTTTGCTTGAATTATTTTTTCTAAAGTAGTCATGGTTGGTTTGTAAATTTAGCGTATTTATTTAACAAGAGTAATGGTCTACCTGAATGCAATTCTCTTTTAGCTTTTTCTACTCCCTCTTCCAGTGATTCAACCTTATTAGATATGTATAAGGCAGCTCCAGCATTTAAGGCAACCATATCAAATCCTGGACCTCTTTTTCCGTTTAAGATCTCTATTCCATATAAATAAGCTTCTTCTAAAGTCTCGACTTGAATTTCCTTTATTGCACACCTTGATAGATTGTAGTCTTCAGGATTTATTTCATAGAACGAAATTTCATTATGTTTTAATTCATGCACAGAAGCATTAGAAGTTATTGATAATTCGTCTATTCCATCATTTGAGGTTACAACCATGGCTCTTGATAAGCCTTTATTCTTTAAGACATTAATTACAGCCCCATTTATTTGGTTGTCCGAGGTTCCAATTATTTGATAATTTGGATTAGCAGGATTGACTAATGGGCCAACAACGTTAAAAACAGTTCTAACACCTAAGGCTTTTCTTTGAGCTGCAACATGTTTAAGTTTCTTGTGGTAGTTTGGTGCAAATAAAAAGGTTATTCCGAACTGTTTGAATGCACTTATTGCATTAGATCTATCATTATTAATATTTACTCCGGCCCTGGCTAGAAAGTCTGCACTACCTGACTTGGATGTAATAGATTTATTACCATGTTTGACAACCTTGCCACCACATGAAGCTACTACAAATGCTGAAATTGTTGAGCAATTAAAAATTTTTAAATTTGAACCCCCAGTTCCACAAGTATCAATGAAATCTTTATCCGTCAGCTCTAAATTATCAGCATAGGAATTCATTACTGAAGCCAGAGCATGCATAATATGGTAATCAATACCATATTCATTAAGAGCAATTAATGTTTCAGTTATTTCAGTATTAGTAGCCTCACCACTCAATATATGCTCAAGATAAAATTTTAATTTATCGTTTGAATTAGTTATTTCTGCGAGTGCTTCTTTAATGCTCATTTTATTGATGTCAAAAAGTTTGAGATTAATTTTGATCCTTGATCTGTAAATATCGACTCAGTATGAAATTGAATTCCATTAAGGTTATATTTTTTGTGCTTAATACCCATAATAGAATCCTCATCTTTATTAGTGATCCAAGCGTTGATAACAAAATCTTTATCTAAAGTTTCTTTTTCAATAACCAAGCTATGATAGCGCATGACATGGTAAGGGTTCTTTACATTATGAAAAATTGATGAGCCATCGTGATTAATTTGGGAGGTCTTGCCGTGTTTGATAAGTTCACATTTAATGATATTGGCTCCAAATGCTTCGCCAATACATTGATGACCCAAACACACACCTAATATAGGTTTTGTAATGTAAAATTGCTTTATCAGCTCTAGACATATACCGGCGTTTTTAGGGTTTGATGGTCCAGGGCCTAATACAAAAGCATCATAATTAATATCTTTGAGCTCCTGAATAGAAATTTCATCATTTCTTATGACATGGACTTCAATATCAAAAGAAGCTAGCTGATGTTCTAAATTAAAAGTAAATGAATCGTAATTATCTATTAGACATATTTTCATTTGTACTTCAATGCCTCCCTAAAAACAGCTAATTTTGATTCAGTTTCTTGCCATTCATTTTTAGGTGTTGAATCAAATACTATGCCTCCACCCACACCTACTTTCACTGATTCTTCAGTATGAATTGCAGTACGGATTACTATGGCAGTATCCAAGTTGCCATTAAAGCCGATATACCCCACTGAACCACCATAGATACCTCTGACCCTATTCTCATGTTCAGATAATATCTCCATAGCTCTTATTTTTGGTGTTCCACTCAATGTGCCAGCAGGTAGTGCTGCCTTCAAGCAATCTATTGGAGTTGCATCATTCTTTTTCTGACCAATTACATTAGAAGTCATATGCATAACATGAGAGTATTTCTCTATCACCATCATTTCATCGACTTGTACTGTTCCAACTTCAGAAACTTTTGATAGATCATTTCTGGCTAAATCTACTAGCATCATATGCTCTGCTTTCTCTTTTTCATCCTCTAACAAATCAATTTTATTAGTTAAATCTTCAGACTCAGTAAGACCCCTTTTTCGAGTTCCTGCTATGGGTCTAATTATTACTTTATCGTTTTGATGTTGTACCAATATTTCAGGCGATGCTCCTATTACGTTAAATTCATCGAAACTCATATAAAACATGTAAGGTGATGGATTTATCTGTCTCAAGGCTCTATAAAGTGTTAGAGGATCGTATTTACCCTCAAATGTTACTTCTTTGGATAAGACTGCCTGCATAATCTCACCCTCATGTATAAGATTTTTTATAGAATTAACCTGTTTCTCATAAACTTCATATGACACATTAGATTTACTGATAATCTCTATATCTTCCTTAACTATGTTATGTTTGATTGAAGGCTGTAATGAAAATAATAAATTTCTTATTTCGGTAATTCTTTTCTTTGCTAACTCGTAACCGTCAAGTGTCTTATTTTGCGTATTAACAATGATAGAAAATGTCCCTTTAAAATTATCAAAAACAATTAATTCATTACATTCACACAAACTAATTAATGGTATATCTGAAGATTTATAATTAAGTTTTGGTTCAACGTATTTAAACGATTCATAACTAAAATAGCCTATTAATCCACCTGTGAAGACCGGTAAATTATCTAAATCTGGAGATGAGAATTTTTTGGTTAATTTATCGATATAATCATAGGGGTTTGGCACTCGCTCTTTTGTTACTACTTTTTTATCTTTTATTTGCAATTCACTATCAAAAAAATCATATCTGAGCGACGAAGGAAGTGTCATTATGGAATAACGCCCTTTAACTTCAT
Source organism: Gammaproteobacteria bacterium TMED112 (assembly GCA_002170245.2). GTDB lineage: Bacteria > Pseudomonadota > Gammaproteobacteria > Magnimaribacterales > TMED112 > TMED112. The sequence goes on along the minus strand of NHFN02000013.1, from coordinate 9,198 downwards.
GACTTTTTGCTGACTCAAATAGGAAACAATTTGATTGATCGTAAAAATTGGAAAATATATATAAAGGACTGATAAGGTCTGCAACAAATTCTTCATATACGGGAATGTGTGAGAATGAGGAATTACATAATTCTATAAATCGTTCTTTATTCATTCTTTTATCGCCTTAACAATTGGTTTTAGATATTCCTTTAAAGCATTTAACGAAGAGTCCAAATTAATTTTTTCGACAATTGGACTACCTATGACAATACCATCAGTTAGGTTTTTCAGATTTTTAACGTCTTCGACTGTCTTAATACCAAAACCAGTAACTACCGGTTTATTACTTAATTTTTTTATTGAACTAAGTTTTTCAGATATTTCTGCTAGATCTAAATTAGTTGATCCAGTTATGCCCCTTTGAGTAATGTAATAAATTAAAGCAGGATCATTTTCTAAAAAGCTTTCTATTAGGTTTAGCTGGGTGGTAGGTGCAATCAGTTGCACAAGATTAAGCTTCTTTTCTGTAAATGAGTTAATGATAGATTTTTCACTTGCAGGCAAATCAACAATTAAAACACCACTAAAACCACTTTCTGAAAGTTTAGTTGCAATATATTCTGAGGACGGGTTTATGAACGAATTGGTGTAACCCATCGCGATTACTGGCGTATCTGAATATGTTCTAAATTCTTTTACAATTTTACATACTTCACTTAAAACAAAATTATTTTTTAAGGCATGGTGATGGGCACTTTCTATTATTTTTCCTTCAGCGATTGGGTCCGTAAACGGAATGCCTATCTCGATGAGGTCTGCTCCGACATCATTCAGCAGTTTTAGTGCTGCTGAAAATACTTCATTCGATGTATGTCCAGCAACAAGATATGGTATAAAAGCTGTTTTATTTTTGTTGACTGTCAATAAATTACTATTTTGCATTTTGCATCACGGAATATAGATCTTTATCGCCTCTACCTGACATATTTACAACAACGTTTTTATTCGTATCAAGGGTAGTTATTTTCTTAAGGTAAGCTAAAGCATGAGCAGTTTCTAGAGCTGGTATTATGCCCTCTATTTTTGAGATTTCATAAAAGGCTTCTAGCGCTTCATCATCAAAAATTTTGACATATTTAGCTCTTTTAAGGTCTGCAAGATAGGCATGTTCTGGCCCAACTCCAGGATAGTCTAATCCCGCTGATATGGAGTTGGTTTCGAGAATATTACCTGACTTTGACTGTAGTATTTTGGTTTTAGCTCCATGAAGCACTCCTGTTGATCCGTCTGTAATTGATGCGCCACCAACATCACTGCTATCTTTACCTCCTGCTTCTACTCCAATTAATTCAACTGTTTCATCTTCTATGAATGGATAAAAGACTCCCATTGCATTTGAGCCACCCCCGACACAGGCAATTATCATGTCAGGTAATGCGTGAAACTTATCAAGAGATTGCTCTTTTAGTTCTCTACCGCTGATAGCATTAAAATCTCGTACTATTGTCGGATAGGGATGTGGTCCCGTAACACTTCCTATTATGTAATGACTGGAATCAACATTAGTGACCCAATCCCTAATGGCTTCATTAAGAGCGTCTTTGAGGGTTGCTGTACCACTTAGTACAGGCACAATAGAAGCACCCAAGGTTTCGATTTTAAATACATTTAATTCTTGCCTTTCAATATCTTTAGCCCCCATATAGACAATACATTCAAGCCCTAATTTTGCACAGATAGTAGCTGTTGCGACACCATGTTGTCCTGCACCAGTTTCAGCTATAATTCTTTTTTTCCCGAGCATCTTAGCTAACAAAGCTTGACCTACGGTATTATTAATTTTGTGGGCCCCCGTGTGGTTTAAGTCTTCTCTTTTAAACCATATTTTTGGACCTTTGAGCTGATTAGTTAGAGATTCTGCAAAATATAAGGGTGATGGTCTGCCTACATAGTCTTTATAGATCTCAGTTAATTTTGAATTAAAATCTTTATCATCCTTGATGTCTACATAAAGCTTTTCAAGTTCGTTAAGCGCATGGGATAATGTTTCAGGTATGAATAACCCTCCATAATCTCCAAAATATCCCTTATTCATTATAGTTCCTTAAGCTTTCTAGTAATTTATGGTTTTTAATGCCTGTTTTAATTTCAAATTTTGAATTAATATCAATTCCCCAAACATTTAAATCCTGTAAAAAATTTATATCTTCTGGTCCAATACCACCAGCTAACATAATTTCTGATAAATCAAACTTGTGTAAATCACTCCAATCAAACTTTTCTCCTGTTCCTCCAAGAGCGCCTTCCATATTGTCGATCAAGTATCTATGGTTTTCTTTCATTGGAAAATGAGATTTTTCTAATTGTTTCAGAAATGTTGCATTAACTGGAATAAAAAGCATATTTGAGACATTTGGAACTTCGTGGAAATTATAAATTTGAAGACTTAGTGAACTTATATTCTTCAATTGATTAAATTCTGATTCTTCACAATCAACAAGAAATACAGATTTGTTCTCTAGCTGATACTTCTTTGTCATATCAAGAGCCCAAGCTATATTTACTTTTCTTTTACTTTCTTTGAGTAAATTAAAACCAATAAAATCTATCTTTAGTTCTAATAGTTTTACAATATCTTCCTCTCGGGTTATCCCGCATACTTTAATTTTCATAATGGATTAGGCTTGCGGGTCTTTTTCTAGCTCTGGTGATCTGCCTCGCCAACCAGCTTTATCAAATATTCTTAGATAGACTAATTGATCATGATCGCTCTCATTAGCGACTTTCACATAGTCGCCCTCTTCAGCAAGAATCACATCACCTGCAGACAAGGCATATTCGTCTTTATGCATTATTCCATGAGAAGGATCATGTCCATGGCCATCAGAAGTGTTGGCATATTCAACTACTTCCATAATACCTCGACCTGAAACAACAACAAAAATTACTTCACTTTCCAAAAGTCTGTGGCCAAAGGTAGATTTGCTTGGTTCAATCACAGTCTTACTAGCAATTAGTTTGCTGAGAAGATCATTAGTCCAGACAGTGTAGTTGTCCTCCTTTTTTTCAGGAACACCACCAACTCTGAAATTCACATATTTTTTTGCCATGAGTAGTTTATTCTATAGATGTTTTAACTGAAATCAACGCCAAACTTCTGGGTTTGATAAATGTTTAGTCATCTCTTGTTTTACAGCCTCAAGAGCCTTTTCAGTTCTGATCATCACTTTCATTTCTATAAGTTTATTATTTTCATTCCATTTAAACATGTCGATTCCATTTACGGTTACACCATCCATTGTACATTCGAACTCTAAAACTGCTTGATGGTCATCAACGAGCTGTCTTGTATACCTAAAATCACTTGTTAAGAATGATTGACCAGCTGCTAACAAGTAAATGTATCCCATATATTTTTCTTTGCTTTTAAAAACTGCTGGGGAATAAAATTTGAATGAATCGTCAAGAATATCGTAAAGATCTGACGGATCGTTATCTAAAACAGTTCTGTGCCAGATATTTAAAGGGTTAGTTGTTTCTTGCATATTCTTCTACTTCTCTCCACACTCGAACAAAATTTCCACCTAGTATTTTTTGAATGTCATTAGTAGAGTAGCCACGTTTTTGCATCTCTGCAATAAGATTTGGGTAAGAAGCTACGTCTTTTAAGCCATTCGGTAATGTATCGCCTACTCCATCATAATCTGAGCCAATGCCAACGTAATCTATTCCTACTAACTCTACTACTCTATCTATGTGATCCACTACGTCTGTAATGTCGGCATGTATGTATGTAGATGGATCGTATGCCTTAGACTTATCGTTTACATTTGTTAAAAAATTAGTGCCGAAATTTATTTGCAATATGCCACCTTTTTCCGCAAGTGCTTTTACCATTGAATCTGAAACATTTCTTTCCCAATTGGGTGTGAAATGTCTAAGAGACGAATGACTAGCAATAACTGGAGTCTTAGAGATGTTTACCGCTTGAAAAAAAGCAGCATCTGAAACATGAGAAATATCAACTATAACTCCTACTTTGTTCATTTCTGGAATGAGCTTTTTCCCAAAGTCACTTAGACCCCCCCATTGTTTATTCAGATCATAAGAAGAGTCTGAAATATGATTAGTTTTGGCGTGTGTGAGAGTGATGTATCTAATACCTCTTTTATAAAAATATTTAACATTATCTAACTCACCTTCAAGTGCTGCACCATTTTCCATACCATAAGCGATGCCTACTAAATTTTGACCAGGCAGATTTCCCAGGTAAGTTGATGTATCAACCAAAAAAAATTTATCAGGATTTGCATCAATAATTGAATTCATAAGATCGATTAGTTCATTTGCTAATTCAAAACTTGTGCCATTGTCTTCTGAATATGCTGGCAAATAAATAGAAAAAAATGGGACATTTAAACCGCCAGATAAAGCTCTAAGGTAATCAAAATCATAACTCGTGCTAGAAGCAATGTCTTCGTACGTACCAGTACTATCTAATTGTGCTTTTATCCTGTAGGGAGTGTCTATATGTGAATCTACTATTAAGGAGCGTTGTGCTATATCCTCTGGACTTTGCTCAGCACAACCTACAATTAAAAATACGATTAGAATACAAAGTCTATTTATATCTTCCACCTGCTAATGAATTTCCAATTATCTTAATCAATGGTCTAGGGAAAAACCTCAAAAGATTCATTAAAAACCTATTCAGTGCACCTGTAATCACAATTTCTTTTTTATTATCCATTCCAATAATACCTTCTTTTGCTACAGCATCTGAACTCATTTTCATGAAAGGAGGCACTTTATCCATACGATCTTGTGTACCGCTCATTTCATGAAATTCAGTATTGGTAAAACCAGGACAAACGGAGGTAGCATAAATTTTGTCTTTGTTGTAAGCACTATTGATTGCCTCTACAAATCTGTTCATAAAAGTTTTAACTGGGCCATAAAGTACTGCAAATTCATTTGAAGTCGGGGCAAAAGCAGCAATCGATGAAACCACCATAATATTTCCCCCTCCCCTTTTAACCATGTCCTTGAGATGAAGTTTTGTCTGCATAATTACCGATAAGCCTAGAACTCTTAAGCAAGCCTCTTCTTCTTCCAAAGACGCTTCATCAAGTCTAGTGTTAATTTGGTAACCAGCATTTAAGATTAGTGTAGATATATCCAACCCCTGATTTTTACAGTATGCGTAGATTTCTTTGGGAGCTTGTTGCAATGTTAAATCTGCAACTTTGTAATTAACTTTAACGTTAAATTTTGTTTGTATATCATCCGAGATAGTTTTTAATCTATCTGCTCTTCGCGCAACCAATAATAAATTTTCACCTCTTTCCGCTAATTGATAAGCTATCGATTTACCAATTCCTGCAGTTGGGCCTGTAATTAATGTAGTTTTCATGATTTACATATTATAACTTAATACAATTAATATATATGTGTATATATTTTATACAGTATGTTCAATTTTTGAACAATATAATTTTTTTAATTGCTTAATAAATAAATAATTTATATTTTTTTATCCTCTTAAAGCATGATTTTTAAAGACTTCTAAAAAACCTAAAAAAAAAGTACTATTTTTTTATACCAAAGTCTTGCTTTAGTAATTAACACATTATAAATTAGTACTTACCTAGCGGTAACGAGAACTGGAAGGGAACTGCAGAACCAAAGAAAGGAAACGTTACTCAGGAAGAGACCTGAAGGGTGAAAGTTCAAGAGAGCTTAGCATGCAGAAAAGCAAACTTGACCACCGAGAGTAAAAGAGATCTTACTCAAGGATGCAAGAGGTAATCTCACTTTTGACACCCACAGATCTCGATTTTAAAAAAACTGAGCTTGCTCAGTTTTTTTTATGTCTAAAAAACCTTACAATTCTCAGATGAAAATTTTCTTTCTTGGACCTGAAGGCACAAACTCTGATTTGGCTGCAAGGAATATCTTTAAAGCAAATACTGAATTTGTTCCCCTACCCTCAATAGAAGACATTTTTGAAAAAGTAGCAATGAGCCATTCTTACTATGGTGTTATTCCTTTTGAAAATTCTTATCAAGGGGTAATTAATTCGTCGTTAAATTGTCTTATTGATTACGATTTAAAAATTCTTAAAGAATTTAACTTTTCAGTAAGCCACAATCTATGTTCAATAAATAAAGATTTTGATTTAAATGCCATCAAAAAAATTACCTCACACCCTCAAGTTTTTGGGCAGTGCAACAACTGGTTAAGAGAAAATATTCCAAGTGCTGAAAAAATAGTTGCTACAAGCACTGCAGAGGCAGCTTCTCACGCAGCAGAAGACAAAGATCTTTTCTGTATAGCTAATTCATATGCTATAGAGATATTTAACCTAAACACTCATTTAGAAAATATACAGGACAGCAATGATAATAAAACAAGATTTTTAGTAATTGGTAAAAGTATAGAAGAAAAATGTGATCAAAATAAAACCTCTGTGATGGTAAATATTGCAGATAAACCAGGTTCATTGATGTCTATTCTGCAACCGTTTACTGAGCTCAATATTAACATGACAAGAATAGAAACAAGACCTTCCAGAAATAACGACTATCTACATACTTTCTTTATTGATTTTGAAGGCTATTACGAAGATGAAGTAGTAGTAAAATTACTTGAAATACTTGAAGAGATGTCTGAAGAACTCCGAATAATTGGTTCTTATTCAGTGCTTAATTAACTATTTTTATCTAAAAATTTAACCATTGGAGGTTCAATGTAGTCAAGTACTGGCTTATCAATAAGATGAGACATGAAATCTACACCGAGAAATTCACTATTAGGAATTAGTTCTGCAGTTTTCTTTCCCTCTTCATAAGGTATTAATGGGTCTAATTTTCCATGAATTACTAGCGTTGGTACAGTAATAGTCTTCACTTCATCGTATCTATCTTTATCAGCTAGGATAGCAATTAATTGTCTTGAAAATCCTTCAGTATTTGAGCTTCTGTTAAAGTTTTTAATTACTTCTTTTTCAAACTTTTCTTCGTCTATTTCAGTATTTGGGCTAGCAAGAATTTTAAAAATTTTAATTGATCGTTCAACTTCTCCATCCAAAGTCTGATTCCCAAAAGATCTATCTTCAATTAACTTTCTCAATTCTCCTCTTGGAGCAGTTTGGAGGTCTGGTGTTCTAGCCATAGATGCAATTAATACATACGATTTAAATCTATTTTTGTTATCGGCGACCATTCTTTGACTTATCATCCCTCCCATAGATTGAGCGAGTATATGCGTTTTTTTAATATTCAAATGATCGAGAATAGCTATACCATCGCTGCCCATGTCGGCTAATGTATAAGCTGATCTCAATGGTAATCCTAAATAAAATTTAATGTAATTCCAGATAAAATTTGGTTTACCATAGTCTTTAAAATCCTCAGAGAGCCCTACATCTCTATTATCATAGACAATAGGTCTATAACCATTATCCTGTAGGACTGTAATGAGCTCGTCAGGCCAAAAAGTTAATTGACCCCCTAAACCCTGTACTAATAGAATTGGCTCATTACTAGTAGGCCCATAGTCAACATAAAAAATTTCAACTCCATTATTATCAACGTAACCTTCATTGGCTTCTAATGATGGCAGTAATAAAATAATTATTATTAAACGTTTAAAAAATTGCATATCTTAAATTTTATAAGGATTTTTTCTTTATGCGTAGAACCTGCGCCACATTCTTATACCAAATATTAGCGACAGCAGCCAAAATATTAGCTCAACGTAGTTTGGATTTGAATTGTATCCAAAGAAACCTTTGGCGAATTCACCTATGTAACCTTTGTCGTAGAAGGGATGATAATAAAGATCTTTTGCCTCATCGTATTTGTATAAAATACCATTCTCAGGTTTTGTATCAGTCGGTTTCAAAATATCCCAAGGTCTAGCTATCTCATTCTTTTGTATGAATCCTGATTTTTCTAAATATTCCTCTCCTTCATGAGTACCATATGCAATCATGCCTGACGCTAGGAAAACCAGTAGTAGTGTTGTCCCTTTAAAAAATGGTCTGAGATTTATTCTTTTTCCACCTATAACAATTAAGTAACCAATCCCAATAGCTAAAGTTGCACCAGCTATGAAGCCAATGTAAGAAAACCCATCTCCCCTATCCTGCGCAAGAAGCATAATTACCGTTTCAAAACCTTCTCTTAAAATTGAAAAGAAAACTACCCAAAAGACACCCCATGACGACATTTTTAGTGCTGTTTCTGTTTTTGATTCTAGGTCTTTACGATCAGATACATGTTTCGACAGCCAAAAAACTACATACCAAATTAATCCAGCAGCAGCATACATAAATAATGACTCAAATAGCTTTTCATAACGAGTATCACCTACTGTAGATTTTAAGTATACAACCAAGATAGCCACAAAGATGCTAGCTATAACTGATGCTCCTACACCCAACCATAATTTTTTGAGTGCTTCATGTAGGTTAGATCTTGATAAGAAACTATAAATGATACCTACGATTAGAGATGCCTCTAAGCACTCTCTAAAAACGATAATAAATTCATTCATGGAAATATATTAATGAGAATGATTCTCATTAACAACCGTTTATACTAAATAACAATAAAAGAATTTAAAAAAAATTAAAAAAATCTTTAACATAAGATTTAGGTCAAAATGTTGTATTAACATTATCAGCATAAAATATAAGTGCAGCTAAAATTAAGTAAGTAAAAATTCCAAAGTACTCGTATGTCACTCCCATCTTTTTCAATATTTTTATACTTTCTTCCCTTATTGAGAACGAATAAAGAGCTGAAATGAAACTAATAAGACCTAACACTAACAAAAATAGGTTGCTTGTATACTGAGAGTGAATTAAAAGTAGAACTGAAACTATCAACTCAATAGAAACATAGGCATTAAAAAGATTTTTATTATTTGAGATTTTTAACAGCAAATTATAATTATTAATGTGTGAAAAAATTATAAATAAGCCAGCAAAGAGGTAGTAACTAATTACAATTAATACTAAGTTCATAAATCAATATTTGTCTTATATTTTGTAAATATATTTTATATGAAAATTAGGAAAATTTTGTGTCAAGATACCAATTTAAAGAAAGCTGGCATCCCCAAGGGGATTCGAACCCCTGTTGCCGGGATGAAAACCCGGTGTCCTAGGCCTCTAGACGATGGGGACACATTCGGTAATTATAGTTACAA
>NHFN02000012.1 GCA_002170245.2 Gammaproteobacteria bacterium TMED112 | reverse complement strand
AAAGCAGGTAAAGCACTTAAAGCTTCAGTAAACTAAATTTAACTGAGTGATCAGTTTCTTACGGGAGAGGCTACAAGGAATTGTAGCCTTTTCTTTTCTTGGAGTAGTTGCCCTAACATTTGCGTTCTTGGGGCTACCTACTTTTGCGCAAACTTTTAGCGTAAACGAATATGCCAAAATTGGAAAATACAGTATTTCACAATCTGAGTACTTTCGTTCAAAGACTCAAGTAGAAGAAAATCTTCGGTCACAATTTGGAGAAGGTTTGAATTTTTCAGACCCCGCAATAATAGATATTGTTTCAAACCTCACAAATAATTCGATTATAGAAAAATATACCTTAATTAACTTTTTTGATGATTTAAATGCCGATATTCCAGGTACATTTATTGAGACAGAACTTTCAAAACTAGAGGCTTTTCAAGTTGATGGAAAATTTAATCAGGATTTATTTAAGCAATATCTAATCAACTTTAATCTTACAAAAGAAGACTTGATGGAAGACTTTGAATCAGATCTAAAGTTAAGTTTGGCTGTATCACTATTAAATGCAACAGCCAGTTCATATGATAACTCCATTAATCAGTACTTGGATATACTTACTGAAAGAAGATCAATATCATTTGTTGAGCTTGAAGCTGATAATGTAACAAAAGATTTTATTGCTGATGAAAACGAAATTAAAGATTATTACAATAATAATTTAGAGCAATTTTCAATTCCTGAAAAAAGATCTTTTCTTGTTCTAGATTTAGATAAAAGCAAAATGAACCTTGAAATAAGTGATCTTGAACTAGAAGAGGCTTACAACTTATTTGTTCAAAATTTACCAGATCCCGAAAAAAGAGTTTCTCATATAATGATAATACGAGATAACTATTCCACCGATCAAGAATACCAAGAAAAAGTTACACTTGTGACAAATGAAATTGAAAATGCTGAATTTTCAGACCTTGTGAAAAATTACTCAGATGACCTTGGAACAAGAGATACTGATGGCGACCTCGGCTTTACTAATGGAGAAGTTTTCCCTGCAGAATTTGAGTCAGTAATTACAGGTTTGAGTCAAAATGATGTTTCGTCTGCAGTTAGCTATGAGAGTAATACTCACTTCCTAAAAGTCACTGAAATTAAGGGCTTAATTGAGGTTGCTCTTGAAGACAAAAAAACAGAACTATTAAATGAATTGCAGCAAATTAAATTTGAAGATGAAGTAGCACAAATTTCGAGCAGCTTAACTTTTTCAAATTTTAATATGGAAGAGGCAATAAATTTTGCTGAATCTAGAAACCTGGAACTCAAAGATTATGCAGAACTATCGGCAGATGACTTTCCATTTAATTTTGAAAATTCTTCATTACTTTCAACCACTGAGGTAAATAATTGGTCAAGCCCACTTGAAATAGGTTTTGATAATTATTCATTTGCATATGTTTATGATGTTAAAGATAAAACATATAAAGAACTTTCAGATGTTAGAATTTCTGTTCAAGAAGATGTTCTTGAAATCAAAAAGACTGATTATTTAAATGAAATTTATGCTAGTTCAAATATCACAATTTTAGATAAAGATGCATTAGGTGAATTGTTTGAAATTGATGGGTTCCAAGTAGAAAATTTCAAAGGTATCAATAGATCAACTTCATTATTATCAAAAGATGTTGTTGCACAAATTTTTAATGATCCTGATGTTGGGTTGATTAAGAAAGAAATTACACCAAAAGGACTTTTGCTGTATGTTACAGAAAATAGAATAAAAGGTGATTATACAAATGTTTCAGAGGAAGACCGTTTGGCAATCGTAGAAGAGTCTAAAAGAACGAATTTACAATTAGCTTTTAATGAATTAAGAGCAAAATATAGCTTTGATGAAAAGATTTCAGTTAGCAATCAATTTGCTAATCAAAACTTGTAGCTTGAATATTATAGCCTCCGTCAACGTAGATTGTTTGCCCAGTTATACCGCTAGACATGTCACTCAATAAGAATGTAGCAGTATTTCCAACCTCTTTAGCCGTAATATTTCTTGTGATAGGTGTATTTACACCATGTTTGCTCAGCATAGTTTTGAATCCTTTAATCCCTGATGCAGCTAATGTTTTAATCGGTCCCGCAGATATTGAGTTTACTCTTATCCCTTTTGAACCAAGAGTTGAGGCAAAATACCTGACGCTTGCCTCAAGGCTGGCTTTTGCCATGCCCATGACATTATAGTTTGGTGTTGCTTGCTGTGAACCAATGTAAGTAAGAGTTATTGCTGAACTATTTTCAGTCATGTGTGGGTGAGCTTCTTTTAAAAGACCTGAGAAGCTATATGAACTTATATCATGTGTAATTTGAAAGCCTTCTCTGTTAATACAGTCTTCAATGTTGCCTGAGATCTGATCAGCAGGCGCAAAGCCGACTGAATGAACAATTCCATCAATTTCTCCCCATTCTTCAACAGCAGATTTTATGAGATTTGTGATATCTTCATCGTTCGATAAATCACACATTTTAGTAAATCCATCACCATTCTGGCTTGCAAATTCATTTATAAATTTTTCGAACCTTTCATTCTGATAGCTAAAACCTAATATTGCCCCTTTTTTATGCAATGTCTCGGCAATAGCTGCAGCGATAGAATATTTATTGGCAAGACCAACTACTAAAATTTTTTTCCCCTCAACCATGCATGAATTATAGTCCATTTTTCTTAGATATTAAATTCATCAAAAATGCTCTTAAACCCTCATAAAAACTGCTAAATTTGATTTTTTAGATCAATATGTCACAAAAACCCCGTTTTTGTGACAATTTAATGGCAAAAATGTATTAAAAAAGCTCCAAATGAACTATTATTAGTGGATATTAACTTTTTAAAAGGTAAATAAATATGAATATATTTAAATATTTAATGAGCTTGCTTGTAGTTACTTCATTCTCTTTAGGTGTTATTGCACAAGAAGATGAAAGTGATGTAGAGGAAGTTGTTGTTACTGGTTCAAAGATTAAAAGTGCAGACTTATATTCTTTTGCTCCGGTATCAGAAGTAACTGCCGAAGATATTGCTATCTCAGGTAAAGCTTCAATTGGTGAAATTCTTGCTGAATTACCATCTCAGGGTTCTGGACTTTCTAGAACTTTCAATAACGGTGGTGAAGGTTCAGTTAGAATTGATATGAGAAATCTTGGATCAGGACGAACTTTGATCCTTGTAGATGGTAAAAGATGGGTAAATTCAGGTCGTGGAGCCAATGGCTCAGTCGACTTAAATTCAATACCTACAGCTTTAGTCGAAAGAGTAGAAATTCTTAGAGACGGTGCGTCTGCTGTTTATGGCTCAGATGCGATTGCTGGTGTTGTTAATATCATTACCAAAGATGAATATAATGGTGCTGATGCATCATTTCAAACCGGTGAATATTTTGACGGTGGCGGAGGCGGTGACGTAGTAAGTTACAGCTTCGGTGGCACAAGTGGTGGCACTTCTTTTATTGGTGGTTTTTCATTAGTTGACTTAGGATTTTTAAGTAACTTTGACAGAACTGAAACAGCTAGAGCTCCTGCAGTAGGATCCTCAGGAACACCACAAGGTAGATTTGCATATTCTGGTGTTGTTGGAGATTGTAGTAACTTTACGGTGCTTGAAGGCACTCCAGGTACGACTGCTGGTACAGACTTCAGATGTTGGATAAATGGAACAGGTGATGATGAAACAGGCACTAGAATAGGTGATAGATTCAACTATAACCCTTATAACTACGTTGAAGTACCAAGTAAAAGGTCAAACGTCTTTGCTAAAATGACAACTGATTTAGATTCAGGTCAAACACTCGGCATGATGTTTACTTATCAGAAAAGAGATTCAAATCAATTATTAGCTCCAACTCCGTTGTTCTATGGTTTTCAATCATATAGTGTTGGTGAGGGTATCGGTGCCGGTAACCCATATAACCCGTTTGGAATTGAATTTTGTGACTTAGGTGGAATTGCTAATGACGGAAGAACTTGTGATGATGCAACACTTGGTGCAAATAACTATGCAATAGGTTGGTTCGGAAGAAGAATGTTAGAAGCAGGAAACAGAGATTATGTTGATGCTTTAGAAACATACAGAGGTATGGTTACTTTAGATGGAAGTGCTATGGGTTTTGATTATTCAGCATTTCTTTCAAAAGCCACTAACAATGCAACCTTAACTACAGATGGCTTGCTAGATACTAGTGCAGTAAGAAGAGCGCTTGCATCAGACTGTGGGCCTGACGGTAATGGAACTACATGTTTAAACATATTTGGTGGCCAAGGTCCTGATAGCTCTTACTTAGGTAATGGTGTATGGGGCGGTTCAGGTTCAATTACTCCAGCTATGGTTGATGCAGTGACATTCCAAGGTAAAAACACAGGTGGAAATGACATGATGAGCTACGGTGTTGACTTTACTGGCGATCTGTTTGTAAACCCACAAGGTTTTGATGTTCCAGTTGCTTTTGGTTATGAGCACAGATCAGAAAATGGTTTTAATTTCCCTGATGCATTTATCGCAAAAGGATTATCATCTGGTAATGCTAACCAACCTGTTTCAGGTGGATTTGAAGTTGATGAATTCTATGTAGAAGCTGTGTATCAAGTACATTCAATGCTTTCATTTACTGCTGCTACAAGATTATCAGATTATGATACCTTTGGTGATACAACAAACTCTAAAGTAGCTATGTTATTAACTCCAATGGATGGATTAAACTTTAGAGCGTCTTTCGCTGAAGGATTTAGAGCACCAAGTATTGGCGCACTATATTCTGGAAACGCAGATAGCTTCCCAACATTACAAGACCCTTGTGATGCATCTTCAGCAAACTTTACTGGTAATGCTGATGGTACACAAAATGGTCAATGTTTAGCTGATGGTGTTCCAACAGGATTCTTACAGCCAAATGATCAGATTAGAATTACAGTCGGTGGTAACCCACTTGTACAACCAGAAGAGTCAGAAAGTTTTAACTTCGGTATGACTTATCAGTCTCCAATGGGTTGGAATATTTTTGCTGATTATTATGATGTAGAAATTACAAGTCTTATTGGATCAATTGGAGCTCAATTAATTCTTAATGGTTGTTACACAGGTACAAATTCAAACTATTGCGATTTGATTGACAGAAACGCTAGCGGTTTTGTAACTGATTTAAGAAACACTACTAATAACGTTGGTAACTTAGTTACTTCAGGCGTTGAATTTGGTGGTTCTTACGACTTTTCAACAGTCTACGGTGATTTTGCTGTTAGCTCTGAAGCAAGAATGTTAGATAATTTTGATCAGACTCTTGCTAATGGAGATGTTGTTTATGCAGCAGGATATGTTTTGGGTGGTCCAAGAGATAACTATGTTGACTTTAAAATGAACACAGGTCTTCAGTGGTCAATGGGGAACATGTTTGCTTCCGTGACTTTCACACATTATGGTGAAGGTACAGGTGTTGCAAATAATGCTCCAACATTATCAGCAGCAACTGGTAATTTAGTTGAAGAAGCAGACCCAAGGGATATCGATGCAATTACTTACGTCGATCTTCAGTATGGTATGTTTTTCCCAGAGTATGATGCAACACTAAGAGTAGGTTTAGATAATGTGTTTGATGAAGATCCAACATTTTTCCCTGAATCATTTGCTAATGACTTTGATCCTATGTACAGAACATGGGGTTCACAAGCTTATTACATGAATGTTTCAATGAGCTTCTAAACTTAGTTGTTTGAAATTTAAAAGGGTTGCTTCGGCAACCCTTTTTTTATGCGCTATCTTTTCTATTTCTAAGCTCAGTGAATTGCTCAAGCTTCGACAAATGTTTTAGATCAGATGGTACAATGCTTAACAAAAAAGGATTTATCCTTCTTTCTAGTTCAAGCGTAGTTGGAATTGAAATATCACCTTTTAACCGTTTAGCAGATATTTTTTTAAAGTAATTTTCTATAAATTTATCTTCTATTTCTGAAAGTACAAATTTAAGATTTGACTCAGTGTACTCATGCGCACAATAAATTATTGTTTCTGGAACTAATTGATTCAATTTCTGAATAGAATTATGCATTTGTTCAAATGTCCCCTCAAAAACTCTTCCGCAGCCTGCTGAAAATAATGTATCGCCACAAAAAACCAAATTTTTTTCATTATCTACATAGGCAATGTGATCTAGTGTATGTCCAGGTGTTTCCAGTACAGAAAAGTCGTAGCCAAGTGTTTCCACCTTATCATTTTCTGATACATGTATATCTATTCCTTCTATATTTCCAACAGGACCATAAACTTTACCTTTAATTTGTTTTTTTAATTCTAGTGTTCCTCCTATATGATCAAAATGGTGATGAGTAAGCAAAATATCTACAAGGTTTAAATTATTGTTGTTTATTAAGTTTAATATCGGAGAAGCTTCACCAGGGTCAATCACAGAAATATCAGCGCCTGATTGTAGAACCCATATGTAATTATCTGTATAAGCAGGTATATGAAAGATATTCATTGCTTTATAATTATTACATGTCTATAAAAGTATATACAGATGGTGCATGCAAAGGTAACCCTGGAAGAGGCGGCTGGGGAGTTCTTATTATCATTGGCCAATCAAGAAAAGAGTTTTATGGCGGAGAGCCAAATTCCACAAATAATATAATGGAAATGCAAGCAGCTATCGAAGCCCTGAAACATCTAAAAGGCACTAGTGAATGCGTTGAACTCCACACAGACTCAAATTACCTAAAACAGGGCATAACTGATTGGATAAATAAATGGAAAATAAATGGCTGGAAAAATGCTTCAAGAAAACCTGTTGCTAACAAAGATTTATGGGTTGAGCTTGACATGCTTTGTTCAAATATGAATATGAAATGGAAATGGGTCAAGGCACATGATGGAGAACCTGGAAACGAAAGAGCAGATTTTCTGGCAAATTTAGGAGTGGATTGTGTCAGTTAGGCTGGTATCTTTTGATACTGAAACAACTGGTCTTGTAAAGGTGCCAGGGGGCGGTTTTGAAGTGGGAGATCATCGGGTCATAGAAATTGGCTGTGTTGAGATATCTGGTAGAGATAGAACAGGTAAAGAATTTCAGACATATGTAAATCCTGAAGGCAGATTAATAGATGAAATAGCAAAAAAGATTACTGGCTTATCTGATGAAGAAATAAAGCAAGCACCCAAATTTGAGGACATAGTAGACGAATTTATAAACTTTGTAGATGGCGCTGAGCTAATAGCACATAATGCAAACTTCGATGTTGATTTTATCAATAATGAATTGAATAGAATTAAATATAAAATATCAGATATTAGGGACATATGCGGTGTTTTTGATACTTGGGTTTATGCAAAAAAAGCTTTCCCAGGCCAGAAGAATAGTCTTGATGCTTTATCTAAAAGACTGGATGTTACAGGTTATGACAGAACCTATCATGGAGCACTTCTTGATGCTCAGATACTTGCTGATACCTATTTAAACTTAACAGGCGGTCAGATTACCTTTGATTTAGCTCAGACAGAAATAATTAAAAACAAAGATGATACAGCTCCTAAATCTAAAGATATAGAATTTTTAAAATTTAATGCTTCAGCGGATGATACTTCTAAGCATGAAAAATTTTTAGAAAGTTTAAGTAAGAAAACTAATAAAGAGATAAATTGGTAAGACGTGAAAGTAACTACTAGATTTGCTCCTAGTCCAACAGGATATTTACATATTGGCGGTGTAAGAACTGCTCTGTTCAATTATATTTATGCAAAAAAATTTAATGGCGACTTTCTTGTGCGTATAGAAGATACAGATAAAGAAAGATCTAAAGAAGAATATATTGAAGCTATCATGGAAGGCCTTTCTTGGGTTGGGCTTAACCCTGATTATAAACCTTTAAAACAAAGTGAAAGATTTAACTTGTACAAAGAAGAGGCACTTAAATTAGTTAAAGAAGGAAAAGCGTATATAGAAGACGGAGCGACAAGACTAAAAGTAGATAAAGGTGGGTCAACGTTGGTGAAAGACCTAGTTTATGGTGACATAGATTTTCCAAATAAAGAATTAGATGATTTAGTAATTCTTAGAAGTGACGAATCACCAACCTACCATTTTTGCAATGTTATTGACGATAACTTTCAAAATGTAACCCACATTATTAGAGGTGAGGACCATCTGCCAAATACTCCAAAACAGATTCAGATTGTAAATGCTTTGGGATATGACGGGTTTAAATACATTCATTTACCTTTGGTACTTGGTGAAGATAGAAAAAGACTATCCAAAAGACATGCAGCAACAGATTTAATGTCGTATAGGCAAGAAGGATACTTGCCAGAGGCAGTTTTAAATATGTTGGCTAAGCTTGGATGGTCTAATACAACTGAGGATATTTTTGATCTTAATAAGCTTATAAAAATTTTTGAAGTTCAAGATATTCAAAAAGCAGGCGCAGTTTTTGATATTGAGAGGCTTAACTTTGTTAATCAAGCACATATCGCAAATATGAAAACTGATTCTCTAATGCAAGCATTGGAAAGTTTTAATAAAAAAAATGGTTTCTCTTTGGATGATCATCATGACGCAGAATATCTACTGGAATTATGTAAGGGGAGTGCGAACAACCTCAATGAAATCTCTTTATTTATAAAGTCTTTTCTCGTTGATTTTGATGACTATAATCCAGAGGATTTTGATAAATATTTGAAGAGTGCAGGGCCTGTCTTAGATTATTTTAAAAATAATCTTGAGAATTTGGATGTATGGGCTGAGGAAAGTATCGAAAAAATAATTGAATCTGCAAAGAGTGATCTTGGTCTGCCAATGCCAAAAATTGGATTACCATTAAGAGTAGCATTACTGGGCCGAGCTCAATCACCCCAGCTTAATTCCACTATTTACTTAATAAAAAAAGAAAAAGTAGTTGAAAGGTTAACTCGATCACTTAATGTTATTGCTGAACACTAACTTTAGCATTTGGTCTTCTTAAATCAGCATATCCATATCTAACACTATCGATTATCTCGATGCTTTGTGTGCTTCCCATAGTGTCTGATAATTCTAATTTGTGACCATAAGACTCTAAAATTCTTAAAGTATCTTCACTTAAAAATTTTTCGTACTCTAAATTTAAGCTTTGAGAATCTTGATGTATTCGAGGCACCATAGTTGCTGCTCCAATATCTAAATTAAACTCAAGGTTATTTATTAAAAGCTGTAAAATTACACCAGGGATTTGTGATCCACCTGGAGAACCAGTAATTAATTTTAAATCTCCTGCAGCATCAAATACCATTACAGGAGCCATTGTGCTCATAGGACGTTTTAAAGGTTCAAGTTTATTTGCTGGGGAACTGCTGCGAAAATAAGAATCTGCAATCCCATAATTATGTGCGAAATTATTCATCTGATTATTCGTCAAAATTCCAGTTCCAGGAATAGTGACGCCAGATCCAAAGGAATAACCTAATGTATAGGTTACAGAAACTGCATTGCCTTCTTTGTCTACTATGGAATAATGTGTGGTATCTTTTGATTCTTTGTATGAATCATTGATTTTATTTCCAGTTTTTGCTGTTTGTTTCGGTGTTGATGATTTTTTAAAGTTAATTTCTCGAGCTTTTTCACAAGCCAACTTTTTCGATAAAAGCATACTATATGGAATTTCAGAAAAACTAGGATCACCTACATATTTAGACCTATTGTGATGTGCAAATTTCATTGCTTCTGCAATTAAATGATAAGTTCGAGCACTATTGGGAGTTAATTGAGAAAGCTGAAAACATTCGAGCACATTCAATGCTGTTAAAATAACAATCCCCCCACCTGAAGGCGCGCCCATAGTAAAAATTTGATTTCCTCGATAGGTCGTTTTGATGGGTTGGTATAGATTTACCTCATACCCAGCTAAATCCTCCTTTCTAATAAGACCACCATTAATAACCATCTGCTTATGAATTTGATCTGCGATTTCACCTTTATAAAATCCATCCNTTCCNCTAACTTGAATTATCTTTAATGTNTTTACTAAATCTTTTATNTTTAATGTTCCGCCNAGTGAAAGGTTTTTCTTATANATNTTGTTTGATTCAGGGTCATTTTGAATATATNTTCCTTTATTTATTGCAAGGTATAAGTCTTGTGTAATNGGTANGCCTTGCTCTAAAAGATCAATAGTTGGTTGAATAAGATCACTCATAGGAATTGTCCCATATAATTCATGGGCTTTAAAGAGACCTGCTACTGTGCCAGGAACTGCAATAGCTTTATACCCTTTTCTTGTAACATCATCATCTTTATCTTTTGCTTCTTGATAAAACTCACGAGTTGCTAGTTTTGGAGCCATTGATCTGAAATCAATCGTAAGTACAGTCTTATCTTTTTCTATAAAGACTTGCATAAAACCACCACCTCCAATATTTCCAGCTCTAGGAAGGGTAGCAGTTAGTGAAAAACCAACAGCAATAGCAGCATCAACNGCATTACCTCCTTTATCTAAGATTTCTTTCCCAATATCTGAAGATAAATAATTTTGTGAAACTACAATGCCTGAATTTGTGTATGTTGAGTGGTATGGATGAGGGTAGTCAATTAAACTTGCCTGACCAAATAATAAATTAGGTATTAAAAATAATATTAATCTTAACATTTAGAAAATTAATGGTAGCACAAAGACAGAGAAAGCAGTCACAACTAATATTCCTAGAATATTGAAATAGAGCCCAGCTTTCATCATTTGTGCAATAGTGAATTTTTCGGAACCATACACGATAGCGTTAGGCGGAGTTGCAACTGGTAGCATAAAAGCACAACTAGCTGCCAATGCTACAGGGATGGCCAGTTGAGCAACAAGACTTAGATTATTTGTGCCATCAGGCAGTAAACTTCCCTCGACCGTGGCTAAGATTATCATTATGGGTACGAAGGTTGCAGTTGTTGCTTGATTACTTGTAAGTTCGGTAAGAAAAACAATTAAAACTACAATCAATAGTATTAAAAATACAGTGTTTATATCAGGTATGAGACCACCAATCCATTTACCTAAGCCAGAGCTCATTATAGCGTTTGCCATTGATAAACCGCCACCAAATAAAATTAAGATTCCCCAAGGAAGTTTTGTAGTAATGCTCCATTCTACAAGCCCTGAACCCTGGCTTGATCTAGTAATGAATACTGCAAGTGCAGCAATAATTGCAATACCATAATCCGTAAGACCCTGTAGTAAAGTAGTATTATCTAGAAGATCTCTAAACATCCATGCTAGTGCAGTAAGAACAAATATTACTAAAACTCTCTTTTCATCAATGCTAATAACCCCCAAGTCGAGATACATTTTTTGTAAAGAGTTTTGCGTTTTTTCATTAGCATCTATCTTTACTGGAAAGATTATATTTGTCAGCAGCCACCAACCAACTATCAACATAATGGCTGATATAGGTAAAGCAAGAAGCATCCACTGATTAAAAGATATTTCTAATCCTTGCTCTTGTATTAAACTGATGACAACAATATTGGGTGCCGTGCCAACAGGGGTAGAAATACCACCAATAGTAGCAGCATAAGCAATTCCCAACAGTAAGGCTGTTTGAAAATTGAAAAAATCTTTTTCAAGATTCGTTGTTTTCCTTACTACACCTGCAATAGCTAATCCAATTGGTAGCAACATTAAAGTTGTAGAGGTATTCATTATCCACATACTGATTAATGCACTCACAAGCATAAATCCACCAATTAAATATTTTGCATCTGTACCTATAGATAAGAGCATTTTTAAAGCTATTCTTTTATGAAGGTTTACTTTCTCTATTGCTAAAGCAAGTATAAATCCTCCAAGAAAAAGAAATACATTTGGATGTGCATAAGGAGCTGCTGCTTTTGTAAAAGCACTCTTAGCAGGATTGCTAGCATCACTTAAATCATATATTCCTAATAGAGGGAACAAAGCCAGAGGTACTAGCGCAGTAACAGGCAGAGGTAAAGCTTCAGTTGCCCACCAGCTAGCCATAAGTAATACTACTCCCGTTACATGCCACCCAGAAAGAGATAACCCTTCAGGAGGGGCTACCAGCAATGTAAAAAGTAAAAAAAATAATCCGATGAAAAAACCGAACGTTTTAGGATTAGAAAAATTTTTCATAAAAAAAGGCGCGAAGTTAATCGCGCCTTAATCAGATTAACATTTAGTAAGTTACTCTAAAGTCGAGGTAGAAGTTTCTTCTGAGATTATTATCTAAATCTTCGAAGTAACCCATTCTAGATGAAGCAAGAGGAGCTCTTTCATCACCATAGTTATTTACACCAACTCTAATTCTTAAATCTGCATCATTATAGTCTGTGTAGTAGTCAGCATAAACATTCCTTGTTTTGAATGGTGCAACTTCCCACATTTCTCCAGCACGAGCAACCGTTCTGCTCTCAAAGACTGAGCTTCTTGCATTTTGGTTAACACCTAAAGCCCAATCACCTCTTCTAAATCTTATAGAAGTATATGATTTTCTCTTAGGAGCACCGTCAACTGCAAGTAAATTACCAAAACCTGCGATCGCTGTCATAGGAAGTGATCCATCTTGCATAGCGGCATCAAGTGTTCTTAGAGTTTCACCATATTTCTGATCTCTCTTAGTTAACATTGAGACTTGATGCTTCACGGATAATGTACCAAGAGCAGTATCTACGTCATAGTAAACACCCAGATCGTTACCTTCTATNCTTCTATCATTTAAGTTTGCATAGTTATCTTCGACTCTTTCAGCCAAACCAAATGGACATAAACCAGCTGCTAAGAAAGAAGCAGGATTATCTGGATCTTGTCTAACAACAGCAGGGTTACTTATAACAGCTCCACAGTTATTAATGTCATTAGTTGATAGTCTCAAAAAGAGGTCTAGCAACATATGATTTTCTTCACCAAATAAACCAATGGTATTTGTTGAATCAATGGACCATACGTCATAAGTGATAGTTAGATTATCTGTAGGTTGTAAAACAAGACCAATAGTGCTGTTCTCTGATTCTTCTGCAGTTAGCTTTGAGCTACCCATAGCTTGTCTTTGCACTGAGTACCTACCATCTGAGTCNTCAGTATCAATACCAAGACCAGCAGCATAAAGGGTTGCAGCATCATTTCTTGTNTTATTACGCACAACCATACTTTCATTAATAGTGATCATATTAGGGGCTCTGAATGTGTCTTGCTGAGATCC
Source organism: Gammaproteobacteria bacterium TMED112 (assembly GCA_002170245.2). Classification (GTDB taxonomy): domain Bacteria; phylum Pseudomonadota; class Gammaproteobacteria; order Magnimaribacterales; family TMED112; genus TMED112. The sequence goes on along the minus strand of NHFN02000012.1, from coordinate 15,621 downwards.
TCTAATTTTAAGAATGTCATTTACGACCCAACCAAAAGCTACCCTAGGAACACCAGTACCTTCAAAGTCACTGTAAGCCTCTTGTCTATATGCGAGCTGTAAATCAAACTGTTCCACTAACGGAATATTCATCTCTGAACTCACTAANGGAACATCAAACTCAAGATAAACTGANTTAACGTTTCTTGAACCATCACTGTCNGGAGTAGGGCTACTGTTTGCTAGGTCTGANACATAAGGATAAGTATCACCAGCACTTGTTGAAAGTTGTCCATTGGTTCTACGCTCTGTATAAACAATAGTTCCATCAAGTCTTGGATCTCTGTCATCCATGAATGTTTCATTTCTAGTTTCAAGACCAAAAGCCATACCAATATCGCCGCCTGTGATTGATAATACGTCAGGTTTTGACATTCTAAAGTCTAGAGTTGTCATAGTTCTTTCATTTGCTCTGTAAGCATCAACAATTGCAGGACCAATTCCTCCAGGAGTGTAATCNACAGGATTNTGTGATACAAATCCTGTTTGATAAATTCCACCACCGTTAAACGGGTTATAAGCGGTTTCATCTGTTCTATGTAATAACTGATCCATCAGGGTGTTTGATACTCTGTTATGAGTTACATCAAAGGCTTCTGCAGTTGAGTATGAAGCTGCTGTTTCCCAGTCCCAACCAGTGTCTGTATCACCTCTCACACCAACAAGATATCTAGTAGTTTCTTTATCATTGTCAACATTTCTTGCACCAGCGTCTACAAACCTATAGTTATCCATNAATAATGCTTTGCCTGTAAAGTTGTAAGGATTTGTGGCAGGTACAACGAATTTTACTGAAGAGAAATGAGATACAGAGTGTCTATTTCCATTGTATTCACTCTGGTAAGTTCCATATTCAGCAAATAATTCATTTCCATTGCCTAAGTCATGGTTTAAAAACATAAATAAATTATGTCTTGTTACAGCACCCAATATGTCTCTCTGACCATTCCAGTTNTGTGTGTAATTTCCAGAGGAATCAGACGCAGCACATACACCATTGCCAAGATTCAGTAAACAATTAGGATCAGTTGCAGCTTTAATTAAAAATTCTCCAGANCCATCTGTATATGGAGCAGTTCCACTCATATCAAATTGTCCCCAAGCTGAATTAGATGAACATCTATAAAATGCGCTATCAAATTGTTCTGGCACTAAATCTCCATAGTCACATCTTCCCATAATTTCATCTTCTGAAGCGGCAACTCTGTCTCTCTGATAAAAACTGAAGTACATTGAAACATTCGTNTTACCACCATTAAAATTTTCACCATATTTCACTGAAAATTTGTGGTCATCTCTGTTAAAATGTTGCCAGTTTTGGAATCTTCCTCTCATTTGAAAACCTTCAAAATTTGTATCAAGGACATTGTTAACAACTCCAGCAACAGCGTCGGAACCATAAATTGCTCCTGCACCATCTCTAAGTATTTCTACTCTATCAACAAGTGAAACAGGAATATTATTTGAGTTTACTGTTGCAACAGGAACAAAACTTCCTCCAACACTTTCAGTTTGATATGAAGGTGTAGAAATCATTCTTCTGCCATTCAAAAGCACAAGTGTATTACCAGTACCTAATGATCTTATATCGAANGCTCCTACGTCTCCTCTGGAAGCATTTACGCCACCCCCATTAGATCCTACGTCATTGAACTGGTTTACACCTTGTTCGGTTAAAGTTGCTAAAAGCTCGTCACCTGAATTGACACCTCTATCGTCGATATCATCAGATGTAATAACTGTTACAGGTAATGCTTCGTTAATACGGGCACCNTTAATCTGAGTACCTGTAACAACGACTTCCTCTACGTCGTTATTGCCAGTTGATTCCTGCGCATCCACAGAAAAAACAACTGCACACATAAATAAAACTAAATATTTAATCTTGGTCATATTGAAAACCCCTCTCGTTAAGACTATTTAACTAGAATTAATCTATTTTTTCAAGTTTTAAAAGATATTTTAAAAAGGACTAAAATTATTTAAAATAGCGGTTCTGGGGCCATAGCTCAGCTGGGAGAGCGCAACACTGGCAGTGTTGAGGTCAGGGGTTCGAGCCCCCTTGGCTCCACCAGTCTGAAATAGGGCATTACAGCAGTTCATCAACAAAAAAATTATATGTATTATCTTTAAAACAAGCTTTGTTGATAGTTATTTAATAGTATTAGCTCATGCGCGTTATGACTTTCATCATTTTATTTCTTCTTACAGGCTGTGGAGGAAATAGCTCAGATTCAAACCAAAGCTTACCAGATCCTTTCATGTCCCTTTCTGCTGACAAGAACACCCAACTTATTACAAAAAAAGTTATTTTGACATGGGCTACTGATGAAATGTTTATATGTAGAGCAAGTGGTGACTGGAGCGGTGATAAGCCTTTAAATGGAACGGAAGAAGTACAGGTCACTAAACTTGGTACGAATACATTTACCTTAATTTGTCACAGAGATGGAAATTGGCATAGAGAAATCTCTGTAGAGGTAGAGGGGTACAAAACAGAAACTAGGTCAATTCAGCAAGTAATTGGAAACACTAATGTTAATAGAGAGTTTTTCATAAGATATCCTGAACAACCAGTTGAGAATCTTTATCCTGTTGTTTTTATTTTTCATGGTGCAGGTGGAAATGGCGAACAAGAATTAAATCGACACCAAAATATCTTAAATCTTATAGATCAAGGTGAGTTTATTGGAATTTTTCCTTCAGGTTTTGAAAACAGATGGAATGTAAGTGGAGAAACCAACGCAGATGATACTGAGTTTTTTAGCCTAATTATGAATGAGCTTAATACCTCGTCCATATTCAATACGAACAGAGTTTTTGCCATTGGTATATCTAACGGCGGCGGCATGGTAAATAAAATAGGAAAAGAAACAGACTTATTAAATGGTATAGCGCCTCTAATAAGTCAGCAATCTGAACCAATTGGCAATCTTAGTCCTGGGAGACCAATTTCAGTTTATCAGGTCAACGGAGAAACTGATGATCTTGTTCCAATTGAAGGTGGGTTGGGTGTTGCAGGAACTGAATTTATGTCCGCTAAGGGAAGTGCAGAAAATTGGGCCGCTTATTTTAGTTGTAATATGATGCCAACAGAGGCCAATATAAGTTGGGGAAACTTTGAAGTCCTTGAATTTACATTTAGTGGCTGTACAAATGGAGTTGAAATTAAATATTTCGTTGTGAAAAATTCTGGTCACAATTTGCAATTTGAGAATCAGATAAATTTATTTGGTCAGATTTGGGATTTTTTTGTGAGAACAACTAATTAGATAGATTTAATACAGGGGGAGAAATGGAGATATCGTCAATCGGCTGGATCCACACTATTCTAGGAACTTTAGCGATCTTTTTAGCTCTATTTATTATTGTTACGCAAGGTTATATAAAAAGTACAAATAACTTAGGCAAATTTTATATTATTGCTACCCTTATAACTGCTTCAACTGCTTTAATGCTCTACAAAAATGGAGGATTTAATCTTGCACATATCTTAGCAATACTTACACTAGTTGCAATTTTCTTGGGTATATCATCTGAAAAATATAATATTTTTGGTTTCTCCAAATACGTTCAAGCAATGTCTTACACTGGTAGTATTCTATTTCATTTGCTACCAGGTATTGCAGAGGTTAATAAAAGATTACCAATAAATAATCCAATGGGACTCTCAGTTCTTGATCCAATAAATATCAGGTACTACCTAATTTTTACAGTCATCATAGGCTTAACAATTATGATCCAATGGTACTTTATTAGGAAGAAAAGGATTATGAGTTAGATTTTTTCCAAATTTTATGAAGAAAATAAAACCAAAAAGCATTGATTATAGGCTCAACAAAAGCGTCCAAGGCTGCTAAGTTTACGGAAGCGCTAAATATAACTACTGCACATAAAGTTGCAATTATTATGTGTCCGATAGTGTAAATTACAGTCAAGAAAATATCTGAAAGTTGATTTTTAAAAAATCGATGCAAAAGATAGAACCAAAAGCCATTGATAATTGGTTCAATGAATGCATCCAATGCCGCTAAATTTAAGGAAGAATTGAATATTAAAGAGGCACATAAAATAGCTATAAAAATATGGCCTATAGTATAAATTACAGCCAAAGTAATGCTTCCCAATTCCTTGGTTCTTTCAATTATTATTGATGCTAATTGCTCGGTTGGCTTTTCAGCTGATTCTTTTATTATGTTTGCTAATTCAGTCATTTATTTATTTATCTATCTTAACTCGTCTTTGCCATGTTCTATAGGCTTTCCAAGCAGTCTCTTGAAGAAAAATTCTTTCTTCTTCTTTAATGGCACCATAATAGTCAAATTCTAGGCCTACAGGAGATTCACCAGTGATTGTTGCAAAAACTGTCGCTGCACCTAAGTATGTCCCAAGTTGGCTTGGGTGAGTTCCGTCTACATGATGTAGCTTTATATTTTCTCTTTCTTTATATGCAATTTCGTAAGCTAAACCCACTGGAATAACAATTGATTTACTTTCTTTTCCAGCTGTAAAGTATGTTTGTGCAATTTTCCTTATGAGATTTGGTTCAAATCGACTATCAGCTTCTGTAAATGCATGTGTCATATACAGTGCAGTTTTAACACCAAGTTTTTGTGCTTTTGCACTATATTCCTTGGCAGTTTGGATGAACCTTTTTTGATTTGTTATTGAAATAACTTCAGTACTTCCACCTTGCATTATCAATAAGTCAATTTGCTGATTCAAATTTAAATTTATTGGATTTAATAAATGATCAATATTATGGTGATACAGCTTTGAGCCACCAATCGCNGATAGTTTGGTTTCTATTTCAGAACCATAAAATTCTCTCATCATTGGTTCGACATAGTTATGGACACTGTTGTTGTAGTAGAGATAACTATTTCCAACAAAGAGAATATTTTTGGGCTGTGCAGAGAAAATTTGAAGTGCAAAGAATAGTAAACTTAATAATCTTAGAAGGTTCATTTCTTGATATCTTTATGCATGGCAGTAAATTTTACTAGGCTTACTAACTCTTTTTTGTCATTTTTGATTTCAATTTCCCATACAGACGTGCTGTTACCAACATGCTTAGGTTTTGCTGTTGCAAAAACATAACCTGAACTAACAGATTTTAAATGACTTGCATNTAAATTTAACCCAACAACAGTTTTTAATTTTGGATCTATACAAAGAAATGCAGCAAAACTTGCAACTGATTCCGCCAGAACACAAGATGCGCCTCCATGCAGAAGGCCCATTGGTTGTTTTGTATTTTCGTTTACAGGCATTTTCGCACGTAAATAATCTTCACCTAATTCCAGAAACTCTATCTCCAAATATTTGTCGAGACCAACGTAACCTTTTTTTAAATCAAGGTCTGAATAATTTGCGAACCAAATAGCCATTAGGAAATTATATATAAAAATTAATTTAATTTATTTTCTTCATTTAAGGTAATACGACATAAAAAATACTGGTTTTGAGTCAANTAAGAATAATTTAATTGACAAAACCATGTTATTTACACAAAAAAGTTCATTTCCATCAATTTTAAGCATAAAATTTAATTAGGTTTTCATCGCTACTTAGAAATTTTACTTANAGAATGTCTGGCCCAACTTCCATTCTGTAATTTGCTAAGTAGCGAAACCTCTCTTCCTGCTTTTAATGAGCTCTTTTGTATAATTCAACATAGATTCTGAATCCTGTCTTTGTTCTGCTGCAGTTATGGTTGCATAATCTGGATTTACAGGCAGCCATGTTTCTTTATTGCTAAATCCAANGTTCAATTCTTTTGACTTCCATGGCATTGGTGTTCTACAACCATCTCTACCTTTGAATTTTGGCCAAAAATTTTTGCCAAAAGGATCTTGAAGATCCTCAAATCTAACTTCAGTTTCCTGTAGGCCTAATTCTTCACCTTGATATATGCAGATATTTCCCTTTAATTCCATAAGTTTCCTCATGATTTCTTTGCTAGATTTATTTACCCTTGAAGCAATTCTCTTAGAGTCGTGATTGCTGAATGACCAACATGGCCAGGACTGAGGATTTTTTTTGAAAAATTGATCTACGATTTTATCTGTTTCAGAAAAATTAAACTCCTCTGATAAAAATTCAAAACAATACGCCATATGCAGCCTCTCATCATTTGCGTAATCTCCAATTATGTCTAAAGGATCTTCAGAAACAATTTCTCCCAGTGATATTGCATTATATCTATCTAGAACCTTTCGTATTCTGCTCAAATACTTTAATGTCTCGAATTGAGTATTATCATATTTATGAATTTGGAGACCGTAAGGATTGTCTTTATTGAATCCAAGAGGTCTGACAAGCTTTGGATCCTTTGGGGGATTATTTCTAAGAGCACTATCATGATACAAAAAATTTATGACATCGAATCTAAAGCCATCTACACCAAATTTTAACCAATATTCAATCTCATCAAGCATTTGTTGTTGCACTTCCTCGTTATGAAAATTTAAATCAGGCTGGGAAGTTAGAAAATTATGAAGATAAAATTGGTTTTTTTGATCATGCCATTCCCATGCGCTCCCACCAAAAACTGATAACCAATTATTGGGCGGATTATTTGGTTCACCATCAGCCCAAACGTACCAATCAGAGTACTTATTTTCATTTTGTTTTTTACTTTTTTTAAACCACTCATGTTCATCGGAAGTATGGCTTAAAACTAAATCGGTAATAACACCAATATCTTTCTTATGATAAACCTCAATTAATTTTTTAAAATCTTCATTATTGCCAAATAATTTATCTACTTTTCTGTAGTTTGAAACGTCGTATCCAAAGTCTTTTTGCGGCGATTCAAAAAATGGCGATATCCAAATATAATCAATTCCAAGATCAGAAATGTAATCTACTTGTCTTGTAATGCCATTAAGATCACCAACGCCATTTCCAGAAGTATCTAAGAAAGATCTAGGATATATTTGATAAATTATTTTATTGCGCCAATTATTCATTTATTTTTAGATTAGCTTATTTTAAGACAATAGGAATAATTATATTTTTATATATAATCTGTACTATCCGGGGAAATAGCTTTTGAATACAGAAACACTTCTTATAGATATTGGTGGCACAAACTTGCGAGCAGGGGCGGGGAACACAAGTGCCATGACTATTTCTGATATTAAAAAAATTAAGGTAGTTTCAAACAATGATATTTTTGAAGTGCTTCATGAAATTAATTCAAAACACAAGTATAAAGAAGTCATTATATCTGCGGCTGGACCAGTAGTAGAAAATAAAATCACAATGACAAATAGAAGCTTACAAATTAACGCAACTGACTTAGAAAAAGAATTAAATGTTAGTGAATGTCATCTTTTAAATGATTGGGAATCGATAGGCTATTCTTTGCCTTTAATGACAGACAATGATTTTAAAACTATCAAAAATGGAAAACTGGATAGTAATCAAACATGCTTAGCCATTGGTCCTGGAACAGGCTTGGGTTTTTCTGTATTGAGGTATGTTGGAAATACTCCATATGTATACTCGACTGAACTTGGTAACGCAAGAGCTTACAATGCCCATTTATCAAACTTGTTTGAGATTAATAATTCTGAAAATTTTCTTGTTCTAGAAGATTATCTTTCAGGAACGGGAATAAAAAAAATCTATACAGCAAAATCAGGGAAAAACTTAACTACTGAAGAAATTGTATCAAGATACCATGATGATGATTTAGCAACATTTATTATAGATAATTTCATAGTCGCAATGAGTAATTTACTGCAAGACCTTGCTCTAACATTTAATGCAAGAGGGGGAATATTTTTTGCAGGTAGTTTGATGAGGACTATTTCTGAAATTAACTCAATCAATTATATTCATGAAGAATTTGATAAACATTCATCTGAGGCACACAGCAATATTTTGAAAAATATATCAATCAATCTTATAAATAAAGAACATACTCCTTTGTATGGAAACTTGAATTATTCTGTTGTAAGGAGGTTACATGAATAGTTTAGATTATGTAATAGTCGGATTTTACGCAGTGGCTCTAATTGCAATTGCAACATATGTTTCTAGGTCAAAAAAAGGCCAAGAAAAGACACCTGAAGATTATTTTTTAGCTGGAAGATCACTTCCTTGGTGGGCTATTGGTACGTCTTTAATAGCAGCAAACATAGCGGCCGACCAAATAATAGGTATGAACGGTGATGCTTATGCGTTTGGAATGGCAATTGCTGTTTATGAATGGACTGCAGCAGTTGCTTTAATAGTAGTTGGAAAATTTCTTTTACCTGTTTATTTAAAACAAAAAGTATTCACAATGCCTCAACTATTGTCTCAAAGATATGACACAAGAGTAAGTAAATTGCTAGCAGTCTTAATGTTAATTATGTATGTATTTGTAATCCTTCCTACAATCTTATGGCTCGGTGCTAAAGCTGTGAATAATTTGACCGGTCTAGACCTTATATTTGCCATGATTTTGCTTGGTTTACTTTCGCTTGCATATTCATTGTATGGAGGTTTAAAAGCAGTAGCTTTCACAGATATTATTCAAGTAAGTTTATTAATTTTTGCAGGTTTATATGTTTCTTATGTAGGTTTGAATGCAATTTCAGACGGTTCTGGAGCATGGGAAGGTTTTATGATTCTTCAGTCAGAGTTTCCTGAAAAATTTGATGCATTATTGTCTTATGTTCCAAAAGAACAAGATCCAGAAGCATATGGTAATTATGTAAAACTCCCTGGAATATGGGTTTTGATTGGTGGTATGTGGATTGCACACTTCTATTACTGGGGTACTAATCAATACATAACGCAAAGAGCCTTGGGTGCGAAAAGTCTTAATGAAGCTCAAAACGGTTTGATGTTTGCAGGTTTCTTGAAAATATTGATGCCAGTTGTAGTTGTTTTACCAGGCTTGATCGCTGTTGCTCTAGAAGGAACTGCTATTCCATCTTTAGAGGGTGACAGAAGCAGGGCTTATCCCTCAATGCTTTCGCTTTTACCAAATGGAATTTTAGGGTTAACTTTTGCAGCATTAGTAGCTGCAATCGTCTCATCTCTTGCTTCTTTGACTAACAGTGTAAGTACAATTTTTACCATGGATTTATATAAAGGCAATATGTCGATGGAAGATAAAAGTCTGGTGAAAATAGGAAGAAGAGCCGGGTTAGTTGGTTTGATTATTTCGATAATTGTGGCTCCTATATTTTTGGGGAGTTTAGATTCAGCATTCCAATATGTTCAAGAATACATGGGTTTATTTAGCCCAGTTATTCTGTTTGTATTCTTATCAGCAATAGTTTTAAAGAATTCAACTTCAAATTCAGTTTTATGGGGTTCTGCTACAGCTCTAGTTGCTGGTGTCGTGATGAAACTTTATGTAGCGAACACTTCTGAATCCTTAATAGAGCCATTTATGCATCAAATGGCAATATCATTTTTTCTTGCATTTATTGTGAGTGGGCTGCTCTCACCTAAAACAGAAAATGAAAAAGTTTTCAGTCTGTCAGCAAGTGATTTTAAAACTTCAAAGCTATTTAATTTTGGCTCAACAGTAATCGTTCTAATCCTTGCATCTATTTACATAGCCTATGCATAGAAAGTTAATATTTTTTTTATTCATTTCTGCTTTCAGCTATTCTCAAGATGTTAATTGGGAAAGAGTTAATTCGTGCCCAATTGGTAATCCTGAGTTAGTGGAGAAATTATTGAAGGGCATGACAGTCGAAGAAAAGGTAGGGCAGACTATCATGGCAGATTTAGATTTTATAAGCCCATCAGATTTAAAAAGGTTTCCAATAGGAGGTATTCTAAATGGTGGTAATACATCCCCTAATGGTAATCAAAGAGCTTCAACCGACGAGTGGAAACAGTTAGCAGAAGATTTTTATATTGAATCAACAAACCGGGGCGGTGCAAATATACCAATTCTTTGGGGAACTGATGCTGTTCATGGGCATAGTAATGTCTTTGGTGCAACTATCTTTCCACACAACATCGGTCTCGGTGCAACAGCAAATGAGAAACTGCTTAAAGATATTGGTTCAGCAGTTGCTGAGGAAGTTCTTGCAACAGGGATTTATTGGACTTTTGCACCAACAGTAACTGTTCCTCAAGACTATAGATGGGGCAGAACATATGAGGGATACTCAGAGAGCCCAGAACTTGTTTCTAAACTTGGAGAAGCTTTTATTTATGGATTGCAAGGAAGTGGAGAGAGCTTCCTTGCAGACAATAAAATTATTGGGACAGCAAAGCATTTTTTGGGAGATGGAGGAACTGCTCTCAACAGTTCTGAGGCATATATTCTTGACCAAGGCGATACAAGAGTAGATGAACTAACACTTAAAAAAATTCATGGAACACCTTATTACAGTGCCCTTGATGCCTGCATTCAAACAGTAATGGCTAGTTTTAATTCTTGGAATGGAAAAAAAGTACATGGTGATAACTACCTACTTACAGAAGTTTTAAAAAATCAAATGGGGTTTGATGGTTTTGTGGTTGGAGATTGGAATGGTCACGGACAAATTCCTGGATGTTCTAATGGAAGTTGCCCAGCTTCTTTAAATGCTGGAGTAGATATGAACATGGTTCCTGAAAACTGGAAAGATTTATATAGAAATACTCTCAGACAAGTAAAAAATGGAGAGATATCAATGGAAAGATTAGATGATGCAGTAACAAGAATAGTTTCTGTAAAACAAAAACTTGGTCTGTTTAATGGCAAAAGACCATCTAAATCACCTTTCAAGGAAGTAGGGTTAAAGCACAATCGAGATATAGCTAGACAAGCTGTTCGAGAATCATTGACTCTCCTTAAAAATAACAACAATGTTTTGCCTTTAACAAAAGGGAAAAAAATCTTAGTTGTTGGAGCTGATGCTAATTCACTCAAAACTCAAACTGGTGGCTGGACTCTTGATTGGCAAGGGACTAACAATCGTAATACTGATTTTCCTGGATCAATACCTTTTTTAACTGCACTAGTTGAAAAAGCTGGACAGGAAAATATTGACTATGTTGAAAATTTAACACAAGTAAAAAAAGATTATGACGTTGCTGTAGTTGTTTACGGTGAGCAACCCTATGCCGAGGGTGTTGGAGATAAGCAAAATTTAAATTTCGATGGAAGCCGTCATATATCAGCACTAAATTTACTGAGAGAAGAAGAAATTCCAACGGTTTCTATTTTCCTGACTGGTCGACCATTATGGGTTACAAGAGAAATAAATTTGTCTGATAGTTTTGTAGTAGCTTGGCTTCCAGGAACAGAATCAAGAGGTATCACTGATGTAATATTCCATGATGGGATGAATGATTATGATTTCTCAGGAAAACTTCCTTTTAGCTGGCCAAGAAATACAAGACAAGCTAATCTTAACTACTTTGATGCTACTTCAAACCCACTCTTCAGTTTTGGTTATGGGCTAAATTATGAAGATGAAATCTTCATAAACAATTTAGATGAGGGTGATAAATCTGAACAGAAACTAGATTCAATAGAACTTATGAATGGAACTATAAATGATAACTTTATAGGCTTTATAAGAGAAAGCGATTTAGCAGAAGTTCAGATCTCAAGTAATAAGGTAAATTCTCAAAATGGCTTAATATCAATAGATCTTATAGACGTGAATATTCAGGACGACACTTTAAAAATTAAAGTACAGAAATCTGACTACCTCAATAGTTTCTTTTTGCTTTCTAAAGAAATATTGGATTTAAGTTCTCTTTCCGAGGGTTACATAAATCTAACTGCACGGGTAAATGATATTGGTGGTGAAATTAAATATATTCTTTCATGTGGTATAGGTTGTTTTCCTGTAATTGATTTAACAGAATTTTTGCAAGTTTCAGAAGATTTTAAAAAATACAGCATCCCTGTAAAGTGTTTTACAAATTATAGTAATTTGGATTTAACAAAAGTGAACCTACCTATGTACCTTGCTACTCAAGGTCCTGTAGATATTGATATTTCTAAAGCAAATATCTCTAGAGATGTAGGCGATGTGGTTTTGAGTTGTTATTAAATTTCAAGCTCTGAGTCCGATAACAAGATTCCATTAATATCAGCATAAATCCAATCATTTGGTTTTATTGTTAGCTCATCAACTAAAAGCTCAATATCTTTTTTACCTGAATTGTTCTTATTGCTCTTCCTCGGACATGTTCCAAGTGCAAAAACCGCAATATCCATTTTAGATATGATTTCTGCATCTCTAATTCTGCCATTGACAATTATTCCTCTCCAATTGTTTTCTTTAGCTAATTCAACAAGGTTATCTCCGAGCAACGCTACATTCTCAGATTTAACACCGTCAACAAACAAAATTTTTTGTTGACCGTCCTCTGAAAGCATCTCTCTTACCAAAGAATTATCATCTGGACAAAAAACAGTTGATACTTGCCCATGCATTGACTTAATCCTTGAGTAGCTCTGGAAATCTAACAAAAAATCTTTGTCTGGATATTTATCTGATAGGTCAGGTGTATTCATAAAAAAAGGGAGGCAAGCCTCCCTTCTATATTAAACAAAAAAACGTGTTACCAGTAGTACCCGAATCTTATAACTTTCTGGGATGGTGCAGAATAAGATCCTCTCGGGATACCAGCTTCAATACCAATAGACCAAGGCACAATTTCACTTTTTGCATTATAAGAGGCCCATTGAATATACCAATTCTGTTTTGAATCAAGGGTTAAGATGTAGTCGTACATTTCCCATCTATCCCTTTTATCAGTGTAATTTTCCAAAGGCTGACAAAAATAATTAGGACCTATACAACCACCCTCATCATTAATATGTTTATCCATATTCCATGGAGTTACATAAGAAGATGATTCCCAGTGATAATTAACCGAAGGTTTGAATTCCATACCATTCTGAAGTCTATATGTATGCTCATATCTTATTGTAAAGGCAAGATCTGGGGTATAAGGTGCTTCATTGCCTTTCAAATTTACAAAATTATTAGGGTTGGTTGGATCTATTGAAGCTCCGTAGTCGCGTCCAAATAATGCATCTTGACCGTACCTCCACATTGTGACGAAGTCTTCAGTAAATTTAGTGTGATAGCTTGTTACAAAACCTGATAATTTTCCGCCATCATAAGGTAACCAGTTATATTCAAATTCAAGCCCCCAATGTGTTTGTTCACCAAAATTTTCTGTTGTCCATAAAGTTACACCCTGATCAAAATAAGTGAATTGACCAAAGGTTGGTGAATTAGGATCAGAGTCATAACCATAAACTTCAACAACATCGACAGGTAAATTTCCAGTGAATTGTTTTCCGTCATACATTGTATAAAAAGCGTTAAATGCATAATTTAATGTATTCTCATCGTTTCTTGCTTTTATTCCCCATTCAGCTGTGGTGACATACTCTGGGTCATAATTTAGATCCACCCTTTGCCCCTCAGAATATAGAAGTGAATTACTTGGGGCAACATAAACGTCAGCTAAACTTCCAGATTTATAGGCAGTAGCAAGATAAGTATACATAAATGATGTATCACTCATATCCCAATCTAAACCAAGCCTCCATGAGAAATTATCCCATGATTGTGAAGTATCATTATTTGTTACAACTACACCACATCCGATCATAGGAGCTACGCAATCAACTCCATCAATCATTTTACCCATCTGTATCCAGTAATCTGGAGCTAATTGATTTATTGCATCAAATGGATTTCCACCGGTATTATAGATTTGAGGGTAACAACCATTTGCGCTATTACAGTTAATATTTCTTCCGCCTACATCAGATTTTTCATCGTAAGATAATCTCCCACCCAATGTAAAAAATAAATCATCTCTTAACGCGTAAGTTGCTTGCCCATACACAGCATAATGGTTCAATTCTCTGTTAGGTTGCCAAAAGAAATCATGTCCATTTAATTCAGCAGTAAAATTAGCAAGCATGTCGTTATCCTCAGTGCTTGTGAATATTCCACCAACCCATGCCCATTCTTCGTTTGCACCAGTAATATAGGCATCAAGAACATTCGATTCTGTATGTAGTCTATTGATATTAAATGCCATACCATATTGATAATTTACGCCTCCATCAATTTCAAATTGGCTTGACTGTTCAAGTTCCTGGAAACCGTAATTTACTGTTAAGTTAGTAGTCTCATTTAGTTGACGTTTATAAATTGCTCTGAATGAATCAATAGTCATCTTATTAAAACCAGGTGTATTGGCATATGATTGATACCTATTTTCTGACCCTAGTATGTCAGTACAAGTATTTGCTGGGCCATCTTTAGCAGTGGAACCTGTCCTTGTTCTCATTAGTTCGCAACTCAGAACATTCGTCCATCCTTTTCCATTATCTTCATAATTTTCAAACTGAATATTTAAATCAGAATTATCATCAACCACATAGGTCGCACTTACTCTCCAAGCACTATCCTCTATTGCTGTATAAAATTCAGATGGATCAGCAGCAATTTTATTGTAAGGATCGGAAAAATTTCCTTGACCACAACCATTCCCCGGTAAAGTAGAGCAACCAAGATACCATGCGTAATCTGATAAATAACTCCTTTGATCTGGGCTAGTAATTACTTCAAATTGTTCTCTTACGTTTGGAGGTAGTCTTCTCCAATCAAGCTGAGAGCCATCCCAAAAACCGTCTAGAAATGAATCTTTTGATTGCTCCATATAAGCAAATCTTAAAGCCAACTTTTCATTGATCGGTAAATTGTAATGTGCTCGTAGTCCAGCTTCACTTAACTGACCGCCTACAAGGTTCAAAGAGCCTCCCTGAACATCAAAGTTTGGTTTTGCAGTAACTATATTTAAAGTTCCAACGACTGAATTTCTTCCATATAGTGTTCCTTGTGGACCTCTCGTAAGTTCTGTTCTTTCTAAGTCAAACATCAGAGCATTAGCTGCTTGAGGTCTAGCAACATATACCCCGTCAACATGAATCCCAACAGCGGGATCTCCTAGCTCTGTGACGTTTTCTGTCCTTATGCCACGTAATGTAATAATCGGGGCATTTGTATCTGTATTTTGCACATACAGACCCGGAATCATATTATTTAAGTCTTTAATATTATTGAGTCCAAGCTCTAATAATTGAGTTCCTGATAATGCCGTAACAGCTTGTGATGTATCGAGAATATCTTTCTCAGTTTTAGTAGCAGTTGTGACAACAACCTCTAAACCTTCCTGCTCATCTTCTTTTTCCTGAGCAGATAGTGGCAAAATAAGTGATGTAAATAATAAAAGCTTAAGCAGTTTGTTGTAATTATCCATAATTCCCCAATTGTGTTAAAGACGTTAAAAAAATAAACTTATTGGCTGATTATGTCAATGATTTACTTATAGTTGAGCGTTGATATAATCATGCCTTAAGTTCGGTTGTTATTTAAACAAAAATTATCAATGATGCACAAAAAATCAGTTTTATTGAATACTATAATCTTGATTTTTTTTACAGCATGTTCTGGGGGAACTTCAGGTACGAATGAAGGCTTATATCCTGTACCAACACCAGCACCGACACCAGCTCCAACACCAGCTCCAACACCAGCTCCAACACCAGCTCCAACACCAGCTCCAACACCAGCTCCAACACCAGCT
>NHFN02000011.1 GCA_002170245.2 Gammaproteobacteria bacterium TMED112 | reverse complement strand
GATTTTCAAAACCTAAAACACGGTTTGAAAACATTGGATCAGTAAAATTAATTAACATATTAGTCCTCCTTAAAGCGACTAGTTAAATTTTGTTGGCCTCACCTGAGCACCAACAATATTTAATTTAGAACTAAATTAAGAAAAATCAAGAACTTTTTTACATAAAAGTAACGTTTACTTCACAATAACTGGTTTTTTTATTATATAATGAGTAGTATACGTTACATATACATAGATAATAGTATCTTTTATTTAAATAAATTAAGGAGATTTTATGAAGAATAAGTCTAAGAAGTTCAACAATGGTGGCAACTGGATTGGTGTTGGTACAGCGATAGGAGTAGCTCTTTTTGCTGCTACTAATGAACCTGTATGGATAGCTGTAGGTGTTGCAGTTGGTGCAGCGCTAGGGTGGCGCAAACCAAAAGATCAAAATAACAATAAGGAGATATGATGACTTTTTTTTCACGAGCAGTCTTACTATTTATATGTGGAATAGTTCAGATTTTTTTTGCGGCACATCTTTTATTTGATTGGAGTATTCTTAAGCTTCCATCAAATCTTATGTTCATACCTGGAATTTTTGTCTTGATAACTTCGGCAATTCTTTCAATTGACTATTACTTCGGAAAGAAAGAAACGAGTAAGGCACTTTATGATGAATACATTGCAGATAGATATTACAAACTTGGAACAGTGGGCTTTTCAATTTTTGGGCTAGGTATATTTAGCTTGTTTGCTATTCAAGATTTTTCAAATTGGAACTTACAAGCCGCAAATGAATTTATTTTAAATTTATCAAGTTTCCTCTGGTTTGTATTTGGAGCATTAATAGTTATTTTTTCATACGGTGATTATAGAGAGTCTGTAGATGGGTAAAGATCATAAAGATTTGGTTGTGATGCTGACGTATAAAAGAAAAGAAGCAGGCATCACGCAAGCGAGCTTAGCAGAGGCAGTACAAGTTTCTAGAAAAAGTATTAATGCCATAGAAAATGGCATTTATGTACCTTCAACTGTATTGTCATTAAAAATTGCTACAGTCTTGAATTGCAGTATTGAGGATATATTTAAATTACATGATGGAACTTTTCCTCTATTAATGGAGTCAGATAAATATGAACAGTAAATTACAATCAATAATGCTTATATCCTTATTAGCTCTTGGTGGTTGTGCAACTGGTGGTTTTTCTCCAGATGTGGTCTCAAGAGATTCGGCTGCAAAAAGCCAATATGTTCAATCAGGTGTAGTTGTTTCAATTAGAAATGTAACTATTGAAGGCGATAGAGGTAGTGGTAATATTTTTGGATCTGTCCTTGGAGCAATTTTAGGTTCAAATATTGGTGGAGATGATGATGAAACTACTCAAGAGGTTGGAGCAGTTGTTGGAACAGCAGTTGGTTCTGTAGTAGGACAAAATGTAAGTGAGAACTTAACAAGAAAACCCGGTGTTGAAATAATAATTAGACTTGACTCTAATGAAAGAGAGATATCTATTGTCCAGGAAATGCCAGAAGATGTGGATTACTCTTTTAGACCAGATGATAAAGTGAGAATTGTGAGATCAGGTGGCAAGTCAAGAGTTGTGCCTTATAATTAAGTGATTGAACGCATCAGAATTATGGAATAAATCACTTGATATAATCTCAAGAAGAGAACATTCTGTCAGTGAATTAAAAAACAAGTTAAGAAAATTCAATCCAGACTCTAGCGATCTCAGAGACGTAATTGAAAGACTGTTAAATTCTAATTTTCTTAATGATAAAAGATTTGCCTCAGCCTTCGTAAGGTCTAAGGCTGAATCTGGTTATGGGCCAAATTATATTTCTCAATATTTAGCAAAAAAAGGTATATCCTCAGATAAATATGACATGCATTCATTAGACATTGATTGGGAGGACAAATGTTTAACGCAATTCAATAAAAAAAGAAGGAATAAAGAGATNAATTTTAAAGAAAAAGAGAAGATTTTAAGGTTTTTGGCCTATAGAGGGTTCAGTTATGAAATAATAAAAAACGCTCTTAAAAAATTCGATTAATGGCACTTGCAAATAAATACAGACCGAAGTCATTTTCAGAAGTTATCGGACAGGATAATGCCGTCANTGCACTTCGAAATATTATTAAAAACAAAAATTTCCATAATGGTTATATATTTTCAGGCACTAGGGGTGTTGGCAAAACTACTCTCGGGAGACTTTTTGCCAAAGCTTTAAATTGTTCGAATTATGACGAGGAGAGTGGAAATCCATGTGGTGTTTGTTCAAATTGTGTAGAAATCCAAAAAAATTCTCATCTTGATTTAATAGAAATTGACGCTGCGTCAAGAACAGGTGTTGATGATATGCGAGAGCTACTCGATTCAGTGCAATATCGACCATCACAAGGAAAGTACAAAGTATATTTGATTGATGAAGTTCATATGCTTTCAATGCAAAGTTTTAATGCTTTACTGAAAACCCTAGAAGAGCCACCGAGTCATGTGATATTTATAATGGCGACTACTGAGACGCATAAAATTCCAAAAACTATAGTTTCAAGATGTTTGCAATTTAATTTAAAACTCGTAACTGATGAGCTTATAAAAAGTAACATCAATAAAATTTTTAAAGAGGAAGATGTAACTTCTGATGATAAATCAATAGAACTGTTGGTAGAGTTAGCTAAAGGATCAGTGCGTGACTCTTTGACATTATCTGATCAGGCCATATCTCATTGTGATGGAAATCTCACGGAAGAATTAATTTCTCAATTACACGGGGTGCTAGATTTATCATCAACTACTAAATTATTCGAAGCAGTTTTTGATAATGATGTTTCGAGCGTTGTTGAAGAGTTAAAGCGATATCAATCTTTAGATGTGAATTATGAAATTCTTTTTGACAGATCACTTAGTTTTTTGCATGAAAAAATTGTGCACTCAACATTAAGTGAAGATCACTCGACGCAAGACTTACATCTATACTATCAATTTTTCTCAAATGGATTAGTTGATGCAAAGCATACTGGAAAGACAAGAGATTGTTTTGATATATCGGTTCTTAGATGCTTGACCTTTTCTGATGAGGCTAAATCTAGCTCAAAAAAAAAACCTAAATTAAAAGAGGTAAAAATTACTAAATCTGAAGTAAATTCAGAAGAAATCAATACTCCAAAAAAAGAAGAAATAACTGAGCCAATAAATGAAGAAAAGATTGACACATCACATGCAGAAAAAAAGTTGACCCCGAACAACTGGCTAGAAGTTTTTGACAAAACTGACTTAATTGGACCATCGAGAGCCTTTTTTTCAAACCTTCAATTACAAAAAGTGGAAAAAGATACTATTTACTTTGAAGGCACTGAAATGTTTGCTGACAGAATAAATAAAGAAAATATTCAAAACCTTATTGATTCACTTAAAAGATTAGATTTTCCTGAATACAAAGTTGAAATTAAATCAACTGAAAAAGCAAAAAATACTCCCTCCTCTAAATGGGAACAACAAAGAAAAAAAGATATAGAAAAATTTAAAAAAGAAATTATTAATAGTGACTTATTAGCAAATTTAAAAAATAATTTTGGTGAAGACGTTGATAAGGATAGAATTACGGTCATAGATCATGAAGAATGAAAATAGTCTGCTAAACCAGCTCATACAAGCTTTCAAAATACTTCCAGGTATTGGTGAAAAGTCTGCTCAAAGAATGGCGTTTCATATTTTGGAAAAGAACAGGGAGGGAGGTAAAAATTTAGCAAAATTAATTAATGAGTCTGCAGAAAATATTCGCAACTGTATTGAGTGTAGAAATCTTACAGAGGAAGTTGTGTGTGATATATGTTCAGATGAAAAACGAGATAAAAAACTTATTTGTATTGTTGAAAGTCCAACAGATGTTTTAGCAATTGAAAATTCTGGCAGCTTTAAAGGAAAGTATTTTGTTTTAATGGGAAGGTTGTCTCCGATTGATGGAGTTACTCCTCAAGATCTTGGTATACCAAAATTGATTGAGAGGGTTAAATCATCTGATATAGACGAAATTATAATTGCAACAAGTCCAACTATTGAGGGAGATGCAACCTCCTTCTACATAAAAGATCAACTTAATGAAAACAAAACGCTTATTTCCAGAATTGCTTATGGTGTTCCCATGGGTGGAGAATTAGAATATGTAGATAACACAACATTAGGCAGAGCAATTCAAGGTCGTAGAGAAATAAATTAATGGCTATTAAATCAGATAAATGGATAATTGAGCAGGCTAAAGATAATCAATTAATTAGTCCCTTTGAAACGAAACAAATTCGAGAAGTTGAGGGCAAAAAAATTGTGTCATACGGTGTCTCAAGTTATGGATATGATGTTAGATGCTCCAATGAATTTAAAATTTTTACAAATACTCATTCTTCCATCGTTGACCCAAAAAGTTTTGATCCAAAAAGTTTTATTGATGTAGAGTCAGAAGAATGCATTATTCCACCAAATTCATTTGCCCTTGCAAGGACCATAGAATATTTCAAAATTCCTAGATCTGTCTTAACTTTATGTTTAGGCAAATCTACGTATGCGCGTTGTGGAATAATAGTTAATGTAACGCCCCTTGAGCCTGAATGGGAAGGTCACGTCACTTTAGAATTTTCTAATACAACAAATTTACCTGCGAAAATTTATGCTAATGAGGGTGTTGCGCAAATGATTTTTTTTGAATCTGATCAAGTTTGTGCAACCAGTTATAAAGACAGGGCAGGTAAGTATCAAGGACAAACCGGAGTTACTTTACCAAAAACTTAGGTTCTCCTGAAACAATTAAAACCCTATCCTCATTATCTTTTAAAGTTGCTGTACTTTTAATGATCATATGATCAAGTGAAGGAGCAATGAAATATTTTATTGGTCCAACATCATCTGATTCTGCTATTACTACTATCGTGTCAATATCTCCAAAACTTGTAGAAACAATCTTATTTTCCAATTGCCGATAGTTTTTAGTAATAATTTTAGCTTTAGTATTATCAAATATTTTTAATTGATAGCTTTTCACACCGTACTTTGCATTTAGCCTTACTTGCACATCACTCGATAGCTGTTCAAGAACAGTACCTGCAAACTCAAAATCTCCAAGCTCTTGAGAATTAATAGATTTTTTTGAAAATGTTACTTTAAATTTTTTTGGCTTGTCTCTAAAAGGATCTTCAACCTTTGTATCTATCGATATGATTTGCTTGTTTTCAATTTGAAAATTTGAATCCAAGGAGTATTTAAACCAAAGGACCTCCATCCTTACTTTTGTATTTATCTTATTCTCATCAACAACAAAATTTCGTTTGAGTGGAAAGTTGCCAAATTTTGTTTCAAAAACAAATTCAGCGTCATAACTTTTAAACTCTGCTGCACTAAGAGCAGAGATTAAAAAAAAACTTAAAAAAAATCTCATTATTTCAGTAGTAAAGAAATAGTTTCTGGGTAAATCTTATGTTCTAAATTTTTCACTTTTTTAATTAGACTCTCTGTTGTATCAGATGATTCAATTTCAAAAGACTCTTGCCGAATTATTGGGCCGGCATCTAACTCACTTGTAACAAAATGTATTGTTGAACCATGAACCTTGTCTTTTGCTTTTAAAGCTCTTTGATGTGTATGCAATCCAGGATATTTTGGCAATAAAGAGGGGTGAATGTTTACAATTTGTCCCTCCCAATTATCAACAAGTGATTTTGACATAATTCTCATGTAGCCTGCTAAAACTATCAGGTCTGGATTTAAATTTTCAAGAAAAGAATTTATAAGCCCATCATACTCTTCTCTATTATTAAAATCTTTATGATCAATTATTTTGCAATTAACCTTATGTTCCTCACAAAAAATTAAACCTTCTGCCTTGGGATTATTTGTAAAGCAAGAGCAAACAACATAACCATATTCATTTTGATGGTCAAGAATAGATTTTAGGTTTGTACCAGTGCCTGAAAAGAAAACAACTACCCTCATATAAATTTAAATTTTATGGATTCATTTGTTACAAAGCCTATTTCAATCAAGCTTTGATTTATTTCTTTAGCTTTAGCAGCATTATCTTCCGTAAGTATGAGCACATACCCTATCCCGCAATTAAATACTTTAAACATTTCTTTATCGTCTATATTTCCTAACGATTGTATTTCACTGAAGATTTGAGGCATATTCCATTTAGTTTTATCGATATTCATAGTTAAATTATTATTTATTCTTGAAAGATTTTCTTCAAACCCACCACCTGTGATGTGCGCCATACCATTTACTTCTACGTTCTCTAATAACGTTAAAACCTCATTTACATAAATCTTCGTAGGTGTTAAAAGTTTTTCAAGAAATTTATTAGAAGCAGCATTCCCAATGATGTTATTAATTAAAGAATATCCATTTGAGTGAAACCCAGATGATGGAAGCCCTAAGATTACATTCCCTTCTTTTATTTTTGATCCATTTATTATCTTATTTTTATCGTTTACACCCATTGAAAAGCCCACGAGGTCAAAATTCTCACCTTTATAATGATCTGGCATTTCAGCAGTTTCTCCTCCAACCAAGTCGCATCCAGATTGTGAGCAACCTTCAAGAATACCCTTCAGGATCTGCTGTCCTTTTTTACGGTCTAAATTTGCACAACCATAATAGTCAAGAAAAGCAATGGGCTTGGCACCACTCACTATTAAATCATTTACACACATTGCAACAAGATCTATTCCAATCGTTGATAAATCATCAGCTTTTAAAGCTATGCGCATTTTTGTTCCAACTCCATCACATGCTAATGCGTAAACAGGGTTTATAATATTATCTGGCACTTCAACATAACCTGAAAACCCGCCTATATTACTTAATGAATATTTTGGATTTAAATTTAAAGTTAAGTTCTTAATGTCATCAACAAATTTTTGGCCTTCGTCAATATTTACGCCTGAGTCTTTATATTTATTTATATTTTTATTTTTTGTCATAAAATAGATTAATCTTAAAAGTATGTTTCTTAAGAAATTACATAAATTTATAGCAATTATACTGACCTTTCTGTCTTTCAGTTTCAACTTAAATGCACAGATCTCGGATAATTTTATTTTTCTATACGAAAGCTATGACAAATTGAACGAGATTGAAGAAGTTATACAAGGGTCAGAGAGAAGGATATTTAGAAAATATGGTGTAAATGAAGATTTAATTTTGGATAGAAATATAAAGATTCTTCCTACCGAGCATTTCATAGGATATCAAATAAAAAAATTCAACGGCTTAAGACTGATTGAATTAAAATTTAATAAAGATAGTATTGAAGATTTTTTTGTTAAAAATTCTGTACCATTTTTCAGTTTTAGGGGAAAAACGATAGTTTATATTGCTGCAAATGACTCATTTTTTAATGATTCCAATTTTTTTATAATCGATAATAAAGATTTTCAAAACGAACTATCAAATGCCAAGCTTTTATCAGATCTAAATCAAAATATAGCACTTGAATTTAACTATCTTGAGGAATTTCCTGAAACTGGTTACAAAGTTGAGGAATTATTATTCCAACTAGAAAAAAATGAAAATAATAATTGGTTACTAATGCTTGTAGATAGATTTGATCTTACTAATTGGAGCTATAGTTTCCCAAAAACATCAAATGTGCTGATAAATAGTAATTTTGATTTTTCAAAAATACTTTTAAATGAAGCTATAAATGAAGTGATAAATGTAAATAATGAAATCGTAAAAAGGACATTTACTGCGTCATTCCAACCAGATTTAGAAATTGATGATATCGAACAAATCTTCACTAAACTATCTGAAAGTACAGACATTTTAAATTATAGAGTTTTAAGTGCCAATAAAAAATCAATTGAACTTGAATACGAGAGTTATCTCGGAATGGAAGAAGCAGAAAATTTTCTGAAAAGCTTGGGCGCAATTAAAAATATATGAAAAATGTAAATCGTAAAAAACAACTTTTTTTTGATTTTGGAAGAGACTACGAGGCAAATTTTGAAAATTTCTTTTTTTCTGCAAGAAATAAATTACTTAAATCAGAATTAGAGAATTTCTTGAATGGCAAAACTAGTCAAAATGTTTTTTTAACTGCTGATAATGGAAAGGGTAAAACCTTTTTGTTAAATAGCATCCTTAATAATGAGCATTTAGAAGGCTATAAGATAATATACATTGATGTAGCGTCACTAAATCAGGAAAAAAATTATTTTGCTGAATTAAGTAATTTTGATTTAATTTGCCTGGATAATATTGAGAAAACTTCCGAGACACTTGAAGTACAAATTTTTAATTTAATAAATGAATGTAAAGATTCTTCTACAAACTTATTATTTGCTTCATCGAATCATCCAGATAATTTAAACTTTTTGCCTGACCTGATTTCTAGATTTAAGGAATTTAAGCAGTATAGAATTTACTCTATAGCAGATGATGACGTAGAAGACTGTATAAAATTCATTGCATCTAAATTAAAACTTAATTACTCAGAAGACTTAATAAGTTTCTTTTCGACGAGAATAAAAAGGGATTTCCTATCAATAAAAACCACGATTCAGGATTTTGATAAATTCTTATACTCAGAACAAAAACAGCCAACGAAAATGTCGGCTGCTTCTTTCTTGAAAACCTATTCTTAATTTACAGCATCACACTCAAGGCAATAGATTTTTATGTTGTTATACATATTTCTATTCTCAAGATTAAAACCTGTTTCTTTTTCAAAGTAAGATTTAATTAAACTCGGTATTTCAAATGGATTGACTGGTGCTGCTGCTGGTGGTGTTACGTAATCTATCTTATAGTCTTCTAGTTCTGCTTCGAGAGCAGCAAATTCAACAGCATCATGTAGTGTTCCTATTTCGTCCACAAGCCCAATCTCAAGTGCCATTTCACCAGAGTAAACCTTCCCTCTTGCTATTTCCCTTACTTTTTCAATGGGTATATTCCTATCAATTGAAGTTTGTGTTGTGAAGTCAACGTATATTTGATCTATGCCTGCTTTGAAAGCTGCAGAAAATTCTTCAGGCCAATCCATTGCAGTAAAATCAAATGCACCATATTTAGTTGTAGAATAACCATCATAATTTATACCCATCCAATCATAAATTTTTTCAAAACTAAATAATGTCCCATAAACACCAATTGAACCAGTTATGGTATCAGCCTCAGCATATATCTTGTCGGCTAGTGAAGATATCCAATAACCACCTGATGCTGCTAAAGTTCCCATAGAAACGATTACAGGGATTCCTTTGTCCTGGGCTTTTTCAATTTCCCATCTCATGTAGTCAGAATCTACGACACTTCCGCCTGGTGAATTGACTCTTAGTACAATTGCTTTGGTGTCTTCATCTTCGTGAGCGTCTTTAAGCATTGCAACTACACCTTTCGAACCTGCTTGCCCAAAAACAACATCACCGCCCATAATTGTTCCCTCAACTGTAACTACTTTAATCTCGTTTTTACTTTTTGATGGTAGTTCATCATCAAAACTAGCAAGATAAGGCCTGTAATAAATAAGGTTTAATTCATCTTCATCATCTTTAGAAGCACCAAATTTCTCAATCATTCTTGAATCAAACTCATCATCCTCTTCTACAAAATCAACAAGACCCCAATCAAGTCCAGCTTTTTTGGTTGTAGTTTTTCCGTTGATAAGATCTTTAAAACTCTCATCAGCTACCCATTGCATATCAACATTTCTATTTTCCATCACAAAATTTTTCCATTTGTTCCATAGTGGCTCATAGAAAGCTAGATTTTCTTTAGCTTCTTCACTCATACTGTCCCTCAGAAAAGACTCAGGACCAGTCTTAAAATCACCAGCTGCATAAATTCTTGGAGTAATAAGAAATTTTTCAAAGAAATTTTTAAGATATTGTCTTGCACCTCCAAACCCTTGAATATCTATTATGGAGTAGGTAGGTGTAGAAATTTCAGAACCTGCTGAGGCTAGCAAATAATCAGTTGAGACCATAAAATCAGTTCGAATAATTACCTCTTTACCTGCGTCAACAGCTTCTTTTATTTTTTTTGCAATTGGCAGAGCGTATACAATGCTTACACCCAAACCTGTTGGATCAAATATCATGGCAGATACTCTGTCATCATTTTTAAAATCTTCAAAAAAATCAAGCATGTCTTGATAAGGGTAGAAGATAGGTTGTTGTTGTGAATTAAATCCAAGTGTATCAAGCTCAGAGTACCATTCTGTTGGTGCTGGTGTGGGAGGCTGATCAACTACGACCCCATTTGGGCTGAAGACTACTACTTTACCTACAGGATCAATTTTATCTTCTGTATTCCATAAAGGACTTATTGCAGCTCCAATTATATTGAAAACTACTATTAAAAATATTCCTGTGGCTAGGGTAAATCTAACTCCTTTCCAAAAGTAATCACGTCCTGTAGAAATATAGCTCCAGATTACTTTTAATACATTTCCAGCTTTATCAAAAAAGCTGTCATTTTTAACCTTTTTTTTCTTCGTTGTTTTTTTTGTTGCCGGCATTTTTTCCTTTTATATAAAATTAACTAAAATCACATTGTAAGCAGATAAAGCTCAACCATCAATCTTTTGCTTTACTTTAATAAACTTGACCTCAGATATAATGGCAGTATGCGAGTATTAATTTTTTTAACTTTATTTTTTCTTGCTTCTTGTTCAAAACAAGATATTCAGTTTTCTCAAGGAGGAGGGGTATCTTCAAAAGATTTGGAAGAAAAAATAGTAGTTTTAAATATTTGGGCTGATTGGTGCCCACCTTGTATTGTAGAAATGCCTTATTTCAATAAATTAAATGAACAACCAAATATAGTGGTACTCGGGTTTCATTTTGATCAATTTGATGTCCTTGAAACTGAAGAGGTTAATAGGCTTACAAAAAAGTTCAAAGTAGAGTTTAATAATATGGCAAGTGATCCAAGAGAAGTTTGGGGTATGGAAATACCTGTACATGTTCCAACAACATACATTATCAAAAACAATAAGATTGTTGAAACTTTGATAACTCCTCAGACTTTCAAGTCACTTATTGAGGCAACAGATATTTAATTTTCTACTCTTGATTTAAACTTACCTTTAGCTAACTGAGTTGTCACAATTTGTCCTTCATCGAGCTTATCTATACTATCAATCGCATCACCCTTTTCATTAAAAGTAATCGAATAACCTCTATTTAGGATTTGACTTGGATTAAGAGCGACCAGTTTCTCTTGCATCAGATTGATATCTTGTGTTTTATTTCTAAGTATTGTTTTTTGTTTTTCTGATAATGATTCAAAAAGGTTTCTTACTGTATTTTTTTTATTTTTAATTCCCGAAAGAGGCGAAACTGACTCTAATTGTGTTTTGATAATTTCAAAATTACTTCGTTTATCATTGAGATTAAATTTATTGTTTACAATCAGCCTATCAGTTGCTAGATCTAATCTTTGATACTGTTCTTCAAGTCTTTGTTTAGGCGAGCGTAATAACCTCTTAAGAGTTGAGACATTCTCCCTAGCTAAAGAAACACTACTTTTCAGTTCTTTCAACAATTTCTCTTTTAAATAGTTTAAGTAATCTTTCAAATTACTTGCTCCTTCACTAACAATTTCAGCAGCTGCTGTTGGAGTTGCAGCCCGTAAATTTGAAACAAAATCGGTAAGCGTAAAATCTGTTTCGTGTCCAACACCACTTATTATTGGAATAGGGCAGCTGGCTATTTTTCTGCACAAATTTTCATCATTGAAACTCCATAAATCTTCAATAGAGCCACCACCTCTACATATTATTACCGCGTCATATAGCTTTTTTTCATGATGTAGTTCGATGTTCTCTAGTGACTTTGTTATTGATTCTGCTGAGCCTTCACCTTGCACTTTACAAGGTACGATTGTGATATTAATGTGAGGTGCTCTTCTTTCAAGTGTAGATATAACATCTCTTACTGCTGCTCCATGTTTTGAAGTTAGAACAGCAACATTATTAATAATATCTGGAATATCCTCATCACTTTTCTTTGCAAATAAACCCTCAGAATAAAGTTTATTTTTTAGCAATTCATACTTTCTCATTAATTCGCCAAAACCTGCAAGCTCCATTTTGCTTACTTTCAATTGGTATCTTCCTGATTTTGCGTAAATCGATAACTTTCCTTGAAGTATTACTTGGTCGCCTTCTTTAGGCTTAAACCGTAAAATATTATTTTGAAATTTGAACATTGTGCAACTAAGAACTGAATTAGAATCTTTTATTGAGAAATACCAATGACCAGATGTACCGTATTCTCTAAAATTTGAAATTTCACCG
The DNA here is from genome assembly GCA_002170245.2 of Gammaproteobacteria bacterium TMED112. Taxonomy (GTDB): domain Bacteria; phylum Pseudomonadota; class Gammaproteobacteria; order Magnimaribacterales; family TMED112; genus TMED112. Next base: position 205 of record NHFN02000011.1, on the reverse strand, counting down.
GCTACCCAAACCGGAGGGAAAGCTTCATTCAAAAAATCACTTGCTGTTTGATTTATTTCAGTGACTGAGTGAATTTCTCTTTGCTGAATAGTTTCTTGAGAGTAGTCTTCCATATAAATTTATTATATTCTATTGATCTTCGCGAGTTTAGCTCAGTTGGTTAGAGCACCTGCTTTACACGCAGGGGGTCGTAGGTTCGAATCCT
>NHFN02000010.1 GCA_002170245.2 Gammaproteobacteria bacterium TMED112 | reverse complement strand
TAGCTCTTTTAGTTTTACAATATCTTCTTCCCGGGTTATCCCGCATACTTTAATTTTCATTTTGGGTTAGGCTTGCGGGTCTTTTTCTAGCTCTGGTGATCTACCTCGCCAACCAGCTTTATCAAAAATTCTTAAATAGACTAGCTGATCGTGATCACTCTCATTAGCAACTTTTACGTAATCACCTTCTTCAGCAAGAATGACATCACCTGCGGATAAGGCGTATTCATCTTTATGCATTATTCCATGTGAAGGATCGTGTCCATGTCCATCAGATGTATTTGCATATTCAACAACTTCCATGATGCCTCTACCAGATACAACAATAAAAATTACTTCACTTTCTAAGAGTCTATGTCCGAAAGTAGATTTATTAGGCTCTATAACTGTCTTACTTGCAATTAATTTGCTTAGCAGATCATTAGTCCAGACAGTATAGTTTTCCTCCTTTCTTTCAGGAACACCACCAACTCTAAAATTTACGTATTTTTTTGCCATGAGTAGTTTATTTTATAGATGTTTTGTTTGAAATCAACGCCAAACTTCTGGGTTTGATAAATGTTTAGTCATCTCTTGTTTAACAGCATCAAGTGCTTTTTCAGTTCTGATCATAACCTTCATTTCTGTGAGCTTATTATTCTCATTCCATTTAAACATATCTATACCATTAACAGTTACACCACCCATTGTACATTCAAACTCTAACACCGCCTGCTTGTCATCAATCAGCTCTCTTGTATATTTGAAATCACTTGTTAAAAATGACTGGCCAGCTGCCAGCAAGTATATATATCCCATAAATTTTTCTTTACTTTTAAATACTGCGGGAGAATAAAATTCGAATGTGTCATCTAAAATATCATACAGACCTGATGGATCGTTCTCTAATACTGTTTTGTGCCAGATATTTATTGGATTAGTTGTTTCTTGCATATTCTTCAACTTCCCTCCATACTCGAGCAAAATTTCCTCCAAGTATTTTTTGAATGTCACTAGTAGAGTAGCCACGTTTCTGCAACTCTGCAATAAGATTAGGATAACTTGAGACATCTTTTAAACCATTTGGCAAGGTATCACCAACTCCATCATAATCTGAACCAATACCAACATGATCAATTCCAACTAGTTCCACTACTCTGTCAATATGATCTACCACATCTGATACTTGAGCATGAATGTATGTAGATGGATTATATCCTTTTGATTTATCGTTTATATTTGTTAAAAACGCAGTGCCAAAATTTACTTGTAATACACCCCCTTTCTCAGCTAGAGCTTTCATCATTAAATCTGAAACATTTCTTTCCCAGTCTGGTGTGAAATGTCTTAAAGATGAGTGACTTGCAATTACAGGTGTATCTGAAATATCTATTGCTTGAAAAAAAGCAGCATCAGAAACATGAGATACGTCAACCATAATACCTACTTTATTCATTTCAGGAATTAGTGCTTTTCCAAAATTGCTTAATCCACCCCATTGCTTATTTTCATCATAGGATGAATCTGAAATGTGATTACTCTTAGCATGAGTCAAAGTGATATATCTAATGCCTCTCTCGTAAAAGTAGCTAACATTTTTTAAATCGCCCTCCAAAGCTGCACCATTTTCCATACCGTAAGCAATGCCAACTAAATTTTGTCCAGGTAGATTTCCTAAATAAGTTGATGTATCAATTAAAAAAAATTTATTTGGATTCCCTTCAATAATTGAGTTTACTAGATCTATTAACTCATTTGCTAAATCAAAACTTGTACCATCTTCTTCAGTGTATGCTGGAATATAAATAGAGAAAAATGGAACATTTAAACCACCTGATATTGCTCTATTGTAATCAAAATCATAGTTAGTACTGAAAGCAATATCTTCATATGTACCAGTGTTATCCAATTGTGTTTTGATTTTATAAGGAGTATCAATATGGGTATCGACAATTAAAGAGGCTTTGGCAATATCGTCTGGACTTTGTTCAGCGCAACCAGTAATAAATAATAAAACAATAATATGAAGTCTATTTATATCTTCCACCTGCTAATGAATTACCAATTATTTTAATTAATGGCCTAGGGAAAAAACGTAAAAGGTTCATTAAGAATCTATTCAGTGCGCCTGTAATAACAATTTCCTTCTTTTTATCCATGCCAATGATTCCCTCTTTAGCTACATCATCTGCGCTCATTTTCATGAATGATGGGACCTTATCCATGCGATCCTGTGTACCACTCATTTCGTGAAATTCAGTGGTGGTGAATCCAGGACAAACAGACGTCGCATATATATTATCTTTGTTGTATGCACTATTGATTGCCTCTACAAATCTATTCATGAAAGTTTTTACTGGGCCATAAAGAACAGCAAATTCATTCGAGGTAGGCGCAAATGCAGCTATGGAGGAGACGACCATAATGTTTCCACCACCTCTTTTTACTAGATCCTTTAAATGAATTTTAGTTTGCATAATTACTGATAATCCTAAAACTCTCAAGCAAGCTTCTTCCTCTTCAAGAGTAGCTTCATCTAATCTAGTATTAATTTGATAACCAGCATTAAGCACTAGTGTAGATATGTCTAAACCTTCTTGTTTACAATATTCATAGATTACATGTGGTGCATTTTGTAATGTTAAATCAGCAACAATATAATTAACTTTAACGTTAAATTTAGTTTCTAAATCAATGGAGATACTTTTAAGTCTGTCTTCTCTCCTTGCAACTAGTAATAAGTTTTCGCCTCTTTCTGCTAATTGGTAAGCTAAAGATTTACCAATACCTGCAGTAGGTCCTGTAATCATTGTAGTTTTCATAATTTACGTATTATAACTCAATAGATAGGATAAATAATTGTATATATTTTAATCACTTTGTATGTTTTTTATACAATATAATTTTCTTAATATCTTTAACAAGAAATAATACAAAAATTTATATACGCTGAAGTAATGATTTTTACAGGCTTTTAAAATTCATTAAAAAAAAATACTGTTTTTTTTATGTCAGGGCTTGCATTACTTAATAACACATTATAAATTAGATCTTACCTAGCGGTAACGAGAACTGGAAAGGAACTGCAGAACCAAAGAAAGGAAACGTTACACGGGAAGAGACCTGAAAGGTGAAAGTTCAAGAGAGCTTAGCATGCAAAAAAGCAAACTTGACCACCGAGAGTAAAAGAGATCTTACTCAAGGATGCAAGAGGTAATCTCACTTTTGACACCTACAGATCTCGATTTATAAAAAAACTGAGCTTGCTCAGTTTTTTTTATGTCTAAAAAACCTTACAATCCACTGATGAAAATTTTCTTTTTAGGGCCTGAGGGCACGAATTCAGACTTAGCCGCTCGAAATATTTTTAAAGAGGGAACAGATTTTACCCCCCTACCCTCAATTGAAGATATCTTTGAAAAAGTAGCAATGAGTCATTCTTACTATGGGGTAATCCCATTTGAGAATTCCTATCAGGGAGTAATAAATTCTTCATTAAATTGCTTAATAGATTATGATCTAAAAATTTTAAAGGAATTTAATTTCTCAGTAAGTCACAACTTATGTTCTATGAACGAAAATTATGATCTGACTGCAATAAAAAAAATTACCTCACATCCTCAAGTTTTTGGACAATGTACGAACTGGATAAGAGAAAATATTCCTGATGCTGAAAAAATAGTTGCCACGAGTACAGCAGAAGCTGCCTCTCAAGCAGTAGAGGATAACAATCTTTTCTGTATCGCAAATTCATATGCCATTAAGATCTATAACTTACATACACATTTAGAAAATATACAGGACAGCAATGATAATAAAACAAGATTTTTAGTAATAGGCAAAAATATTGAAGAAAAATCTGATGAAAATAAAACTTCTGTGATGATAAATATCGCAGATAAACCAGGTTCTTTAATGTCCATACTGCAACCATTTACTGAACTCAATATCAATATGACAAGAATAGAAACAAGACCATCTAGAAACAATGAATATCTCCATACCTTTTTTATTGATTTTGAAGGCTATTATGAGGATGAAGTAGTTGTAAAATTGCTTGAATTGCTTGAAGAAATGTCTGAAGAACTCCGTATTATTGGTTCTTACTCCGTCCTTAATTAACTATTTTTATCCAAAAATTTAACCATTGGTGTTTCAATGTAGTCAAGGACTGGTTTATCAATAAGATGAGACATGAAATCCACACTTAGAAATTCACTGTTGGGCATTAGTTCTGCTGTTTTCTTTCCCTCTTCATAAGGTATCAAGGGGTCTAATTTACCGTGTATCACTAAGGTTGGTGTCGCAATTGTCTGTACTTCATCGTATCTATCTTTATCAGCTAAAATAGCAATTAATTGTCTAGAAAATCCTTCTGTGTTTGAGCTTCTATTAAAGTTTTTAATTACTTCTTTTCTAAATTTCTCTTCGTCTATTTCAGCACTAGGACTTGCAAGAATTTTAAAAATTTTAATTGATCTTTCAACTTCTCCATCTAGGGTTTGATTTCCAAAAGATCTATCTTCAATTAATCTTCTTAATTCGCCCTTCGGAGCTGTTTTAAGATCAGGTGTTCTGGCCATTGAAGCAATTAGTACATAAGATTTAAATCTATTTTTGTTATCGGCGACCATCCTTTGGCTAATCATCCCTCCCATAGATTGTGCAAGTATGTGAGTTTTTTGAATATTCAATTCATTTAAGATAGCGATACCATCACTTCCCATATCAGCTAATGAATAAGCTGATTTTAATGGCAATCCTAAATAAAATTTTACGTAGTTCCATATAAAATTTGGTTTTCCGTAGTCTTTGAAATCTTCAGAGAGTCCTACATCCCTATTGTCATAAACAATAGGTCTATAACCATTATCTTGAAGCACAGTTATGAGTTCGTCAGGCCAGAAAGTTAACTGCCCTCCTAGTCCCTGGACTAGTAATATAGGCTCATTTTCTATTGGTCCATAATCAACGTAAAATATTTCTACGCCATCATTATCAACATAACCTTCTTTTGATTCTAAGAATGTTGAAATTAATATAATAAGAATTATTACTTGCTTCGAAAATCGCATTTGTTAATTCTATAGGGATTTTGTCTTTATGCGTAGAATCTTCGCCACATTCTTACACCAAATATTAACGATAGTATCCACAATATAAGTTCGACATAATTTGGGTTTGAATTATAACCAAAAAAACCTTTCGCAAATTCACCAATATATCCTTTATCGTAGAAAGGATGATAATAAAGGTCTTTTACTTCATCATATTTATATAAAATACCATTTTCTGGTTTTGTGTCACTGGGTTTCAAAATATCCCAAGGTCTAGATATCTGATCCTTTTGAATGAACCCTGATTTTTCTAAATATTCCTCTCCTTCATGAGTACCGTATGCAATCATGCCTGAAGCAAGAAAAACTAGTAATAGTGTTGTACCTTTAAAAAAAGGTCTAAGATTTATTCTTTTTCCTCCTATTACAATCAAATAACCAATTCCTATAGCTAATGTTGCACCTGCTATAAATCCTACATAGGAAAATCCATCTCCCCTATCCTGAGCAAGAAGCATGATCACTGTTTCAAAACCTTCTCTTAAAATTGAAAAGAAAACTACCCAAAAAACACCCCAAGATGACATTTTTAATGCCGTTTCAGTTTTTGATTCTAAATCTTTTCTATCTGATACATGTTTTGATAACCAGAACACAACATACCAGATTAATCCAGCAGCAGCATACATGAATAATGCTTCAAATAATTTCTCATAGCGTGTATCACCTACTGTAGATTTTAAATAAACTACAAATATAGCAACAAAAATACTAGCTATGACTGATGCTCCCACACCCAGCCATAATTTTCTTAATGCATCATGCAGATTTGATCTAGATAAGAAACTATAGATGATTCCAACTATTAGAGATGCTTCTAAACACTCTCTAAAGACAATGATAAATTCATTCATGGTGGTATATTAATGAGAATGATTCTCATTAACAAGCTTTTGCGGTAAATCAATGACAATTCCTGGAATGCTAGTATGAAATTGCAAAGATGGGTCTTCAATCATCGCTTTTTTTATTATTTCTTCAGGTTCGTAAGTTGGTTCTTGTGTAAAAAATATNCCGCCCCAATGAATTCCGTATGTATAAGCTGACNCAAGGTCTTTNGCTAANTGAATAGCTTCATATGGNTCNACATGATACTCNGCTTCTATATCTCGAGGAAAATAAGANCCTATNGGCATAAAGGTCATATCAATACTACCNAGTTTGTCTTGNTAATCTANAAACATCTTATCGTAAGCTGTNTCTCCCAGATGAAGAATATTTAATCTTTTAGTNTNTAANGCCCACCCTCCCCAAAGACTTTGATTGCGATCAAATAGTCCTCGTGCTGACCAATGCTTCGTAGGAACAAAGGTAATTTTTATGTCGTTAGACACTCTACTATCCCACCAATCAAATTCTTTAACATTGTTTAGGCCAAGACTTTGAAGTAGAGCTTTATCTCCTTGTGGTACATGAATAACTGTATTTTTGTAAAGATTTTGTATTTCTAACAGTGAATTGAGATCTAGATGATCGTAATGATTATGAGAAATGAATATTAGATCAATTTCAGGCAACTGCCTAATAGATATAGCTGGTGGTATATTACGTTTAGGCCCAAGATTTTTAAACGGAGAAGCTCTATCACTGAAGATAGGATCAAAAAGAATATTTAAACCGTCAATATTCAGAAGAATTGTAGCTTGGCCTATCCAAGTAAAATAATTCTTTTTTTTACTTAAATCATCGCTTATCAAAACATAATCGATAGAGCCTTCGTTTGGGTTGCTTCTGAGCGTGTTCAAACCAGATTTAAAAAATGTTAAAACGTATAAACTAAACAAAAAGAATAGTAATACTGATCCAATAAGAAGCTTTTTTAGCATTTGGCTAGCTTAGGTTAATGAGGCTGTTGAATCAAAAAAATAAATCAAGGCGGCTAAGAGAAAACAGGTTAAAGCACCTGAATAGTCATATTTAGTGCCTGCTTCATTCATCATTTTGATGGCACTGTCCCTCCACCAAAGACCACCTAATGTCGATAAAAATATGACAAATCCAATTATTAATAGAATGTAATTAGAGCTTAGTAATGAGTAGGTAATTAAAGCACTAGAAACTAAAAGCTCTGCGAAAAGGTATATATTAAAGAGGGTTTTACTTTTAGTGATCTTAAGTATTAAGTCTAGGTCATTGATAATAGAAAAAACTATTACGAGTCCAGTGAAGGTGTAATAGAGTATGGGGATTAGTACGATATCCATAAATAAGTGCGGCAATGAAGCCGCACCAATTTTTTAATTAAAATTTATTTGATAAGTAAGCTCAACACTTCTGATATCACGCAATTCTTTATAACTGCTTGATATTTTTTCGTAGTCTTCCGCATCAAATCCTTTTGCCTCTCGATACTCTTCCAGTTTCTCAGCAAATTCTGCTTGCTGTTCTTCTGTCCAAGGATCCATATTTGCATGACTTGGATAATATAAAGCTAAATAAGCAACACTATTATTGCTTGTCCAAACATTATAATCAGTAATTATGCCCATCTCTTTTTGTATTTCAGCTGCAGGAACCCAAGTTTGTTCCAAACCATCCATATAGTCACCCATATTCCCCCAGTCGACATCAACAGTAGTAAGCTCCCATACACCAGGGGCATACTCTCTCGATGGTTCTTCTTGAGAGAAAGATACAAAGGATAAAGATATTAAAGTTAGTAATAAATATTTCATATAAAACTCCTCATAAATGATTCTATACGAAAAAGGAAAACTTATGTGTCAAAATGCCACATTTATTAAGATGGCATCCCCAAGGGGATTCGAACCCCTGTTGCCGGGATGAAAACCCGGTGTCCTAGGCCTCTAGACGATGGGGACACATTCGGTAATTATAGTTACAAATTACAATTTTTAAAGTTATTTATCCTCTAGTTTTTTTTCAACTGCAGCTAAAAACCCTCTCATAAAATTAACTTCCATTTCATCGAGTCCTATTCTGGTAAACATTCTTTTTATTCTCGCCCCTATTTGTCTAGGGTTGCCTTTGTTAAAGACTTCTAATTGTTCAGCTACTTCAATGAAATGTTCTATTAGTCTTTGAATGTGATTTGCCTCTGCCATTGGTACGTCCCAATGATCTTGAGATGAACTCTTAAGTTCTCTGAAGCTTTCGATATAAAGTTGATAACAAACAACTTGCACAGCCATAGCAAGATTTAAAACTGGATATTCAGGATTTGCTGGAATATTTACATGCAAATTACATCTCTGCAATTCATCGTTCGTTAAACCTCTATCTTCTCTACCAAATATTATGGCAATATTTTTTTTGATATTTGCTTCCATGATAATAGTTGCAGCAACTTTATCTAAAGCCTCATTAGGCCAAGGAACTTTGCGCATTCTTGAAGATGTGCCAACAACAAAATGTATGCCCTCTAAAGCTTCGTCTAGATTTTGAGTAACTTGAATACGGCCAATTAAATCCCTTGCATTAGCAGCCATAGTTTCAACATTTTCTGACGGAAAGTCTTTTGGACTTACCAAGCATAAATTATCAAACCCCATGGTTTTCATTGCTCGAAGAGCTGAACCTATGTTCCCACTATTGGTTGTTTCTATAAGAATTATTTTGACTTGTTTGTTTAAACTCATACTATATTCACTATGTCTTTACCCCCAATTCTAAATAGAGCACTTAATGCAGCTTATGAAGGTGCAAATGAAATAATACAATTTAGTAAGAGAATTGATAATCTAAAAGTCATAAAGAAAGGTTCAAATGACTTTTCAACCAATCTNGATCAGTACGTTGAACAAAAAGTNTTTGAAAACTTGCAAAAATATTATCCTGATTTTGGATATTTTGGAGAAGAGACTGGTACTGAGGGTATTTCAGAAAAAGAATGCTCATGGGTATTAGATCCTGTTGATGGAACGAGAAACTATATATATCAGTATCCGCACTACGCATTATCACTCGCATGCATCAAAGATCAGAAAACCATATGCGGTGTCATTATAGATCCGGTCAGAAACGATGTTTTTTGCGCCGGTGAGGGTACTGGGGCCTTATTAAACAATAAAAGAATAAGAGCCAGTACAAAAACTTCATTAAGTAATGCTCTGCTGAGTTCAACTGGCCATTCTAGTAAAGAACAAAACTATACTGTTAAGCCCCTAGAAACTTATAAATTATTAAATGAATTTGATGTAACAGTGAGGCGGTCAGGTTGCACATCACTAGATATTGCCTATTGTGCTGCAGGCAGACTTGATGGCTTTTGGGGCCATGGTTTGAAATTATGGGATAGACTAGCTGGACTATATATTGCTCAATCAAGTGGTTGTTTAATATCAGATTTTGATGGTGTGCCAGATACATACAAGTCAGACCACATGATAGTTGCAACACCTAAATGTTTTAAAGAGTTATCGAAGTGCGTAATGGCAGGCTATCAATCTAAAGAATAAGATTCTTCTGGTTCATTTTTAGGTTTCTCCATATCTTTTTTAGAAAGATTGGTTAAGAGCAAAACCCTCACTACAATAAATATAGATGAATAAGAACCAATAACCACACCAGCAGCTAACGCTAAGCTAAAATTCTTTAACGCTTCACCACCAGCAATTAACAACGCAATCAGAACGAGCAAGGTGGTAAAAGAAGTGATTATTGTTCGAGCGAATACTTGATTTAAGGAGTCATTCAGCAATACTTCGGAACTGCCTTTTTTATTTACATCCAAAAAATTTTCTCTGATTCTATCTGAGACGACAATGGAATCATTCAAAGAGTAACCGACAACTGCCAATAATGCTGCCAAGACCGATAGATCAAACGTTAAATTAAAAATTGAAAATATACCTAGAATGATTAAAACATCATGAAACAAAGCTGCTATTGCGCCGTAACCAAATTTAATCTGAAATCTAAAAATTATGTAAACCAAAATTACAAGCATTGCTATCAAAATAGCTATGCCACCTTGATCTCTTAACTCCTCACCAATTTGAGGGAAAATTGTTTCAGATTTTTCTACCTCGCCTAGATAACCATCTTCTTGTAGTCTATTTATTACTGTTTGGGCATTAATACTTAATTCTTCATCACTCTGAAACTTTACTAGAACACTATTATCACTCCCATAATTAAGCACCACAAAATTGGCGTTTTCAATTTTTGAAATACTGGCCCGTATGCGCTCTAAATCTGCTTTTTGTTCGTATTTCATTTCAAGAGAAATGCCACCAGTGAAGTCTAGACCCAAGTTAAGACCCTTGAATAATAGTGAAACTAAAGTTATCAGAATTAATCCTGAAGAGATCATGATGCCGAATTTATTGAATTGTATGAAAGGTATATTCACTAGACACTCAACTCCTTTACGTTTCGATAACCATAGATAAAGTTAACCAATGAGCGAGTAACAAATATTGCGGTAAAAACTGAGGTTAATATCCCAATGCTCAATGTTACGGCAAACCCTTTTATTGGTCCTGTGCCAATGGAATAAAGAATAACTGCTACTAATAAAGTAGTAATATTTGCATCTATAATTGTACTGAAAGCTTTGCTGAAACCATTTTTAATTGCATTTTGAACTTCAACGTTGGCTTTTAATTCCTCAGAAATACGAGCAAAAATTAGAACATTAGCATCAACAGCCATACCCACAGTCAAAACAATTCCTGCTATACCAGGTAAAGTTAAAGTTGCCCCCACTAACGACATTATTGCTGTTACAAGCACAAGATTTGAAATTAGAGCTACATTTGCAGCAAACCCAAATAACCGATACCTAATCAACATAAAAATAAATACCAGAATGAAGCCAACAATCACTGAATTAAGCCCTTTATCAATATTTTCCTGCCCTAACGTTGGTCCAATCGTTTGTTCTTCAACAAACTTCATTGGTGCTGCAAGAGCTCCAGCTCTNAGTAAAAGAGCAAGCTCACTGGCTTCATTACTTGAAGATAGACCAGTGATTCGGAAAGCAGTACCTAACGCGGCCTGAATAGTGGCATTGCTTATGACATTTTTTTCGGTATAACTTTCTTGAATAACATTATCGTTTTCATCGAAAAAAGTTCTAGTCTTCTCTTCGACAAGAACAACACCAAGGCGTCTGCCGATATTGTCTTTAGTTGCATTTTGCATTGATCTGCCACCATCAATATCAAGATTAATATTTACTTGTGGTCTTCCACTTTCATCAAAACTACTTTGAGCATTGGTAACATTGTCACCAGAGATAATTATTACTTTCTCAAGAAATGCACTTGCACTTAGAGAGTTTTTAAAATTAAATTTTTCCTTTCTAAGAAAAGAGTCATTAGGCCTTGCTTCTAATCGAAATTCTAAATTAGCAGTTTTACCAATAATTTTTTTTGCCGATGCAGAGTCCTGCACACCTGGAAGCTCAACAACTATACGGCCCTTTCCTTCTCGTTGCACTATTGGTTCTGAAACGCCCAATTCATTGACTCTATTACGCAAAGCAACTAAGTTTTGCTCAACCGCATAATCGACAATCTCTGATAGATAATTATCGGTATATTGCAGCTCAAGTTCGTTATTATCTTGTAAAATATTATATTTGGCGCCAGAAGTAGTAAAGTTTGTTTCCTCTAGATAGTCTCTCGCACTAGATAAATCATCAAAATTTCTAAACGAAAGATTTATGCTTTCATTATTGCTCACTGAATTTGCATTTATACCTCTGTCTTGCAAGTCATCAAGAAAAGATGCTCCCTCAGAAGATAATCTTTCAGCTGAATATCGGTCTGTATCAACCTCCAGAAGAAAATGAATTCCACCAGCAAGATCTAAACCCAAATTGATAGGCTTACCTCCTAAAGAGCTTAACCAAGCAGGGGTGGATGGTTCAGAATTTAATGCAATGATAAATTCTCCTTCAGAATAGCTTGACAATACCCGCCTTGCTGCNAGCTGATCAGCCACATCATCAAAAATAATTTTTGCTGAATTTTCTTCCAGTTGAATATCGGTAAAGGCAACATTTTTATTTTTTAGCTCCACAGAAAGATCGGAGATAATATTTGTATTAGTGGCTTTTAAGGAATCACCAAACGCAATTTGAATTGCAGGCTTGGTAGGAAAAAAGTTGGGTAAAGCAAATATGATGCCGAAAACAAGTACGGAATAAATAAGTGCTATTTGCCAGACTTTATATTGATTCACTGTGTTTCTATGCTGTTTATAGTCCCTTTAGGTAGCTTTGAAGCAACAAACTCTTTTTGCATATTTATTGCAACCTGGTCATTTAGTTTGACACTAACATATCGATCAGTAATATTTTCAATTTTTCCGATAAGTCCTGACGAAGTCATAACTTCATCACCTTTCTCTAAAGAAGAGACTAGTAAATCATGTTCTTTTTGTCTTTTTTGCTGTGGTCTTATTGTTACAAAGTAAATAAACAGAAAAAATACCAATAACATGATGAATGGTAAAAAAGATGGTCCTGCTGCTTCGTTCATTGTTGCTCCTATAGTTCAGGCTTCTTCAAGCTCCTCATATCGTAAAAGGAATCCAGAAATTCTTCAAATTTATTTTCCTCTAACGATTTTCTAATGTCAGTCATGAGTTGGTTGAAATAAGCCAGATTATGGATACTCATCAAGGTGCTTGCAAGAATTTCATTGCATTTATCCAGATGATGTAAGTATGCACGAGAGAAATTATTGTTGGTATAACTGTCGCAGTTTTCATCGATTGGTTTAGTGGAGTTTTTATGCTCAGCATTTCTAATCTTTAAAATACCTGTACTTGTATACAAAAAACCGTTTCGAGCGTTTCTGGTTGGCATCACACAGTCAAACATATCAATACCGTACCTTACACCCTCTACCAGCTCTTCTGGCGTCCCCACACCCATAACATAATGTGGTTTATTTTCTGGTAGTAGTGGTGCTAAGTATTTTAGAATCTTCGTTTTTTCTTCCTTCGGTTCACCGACACTCAAACCACCCAGAGCTATTCCATCAGCCGGTAAATTACTCATAAAAGCTAGGGATTGTTTTCTTAACTCTTCGTGCATGCCGCCTTGCACAATACCAAATAATAAATGACCCTTTTGATGCTCTTTAAAATAATTCAGTGACCTTTCTGTCCATCTGTGCGTCAAATGCATTGATTGTTCGGCATCCTCATAACTACTTGGATAATCAGTACATTCATCAAAAGCCATAATAATATCGGAATTTAAGGTTAATTGTGTATCGATTGAATCTTCAGGTGACATAAATATTTTCGAACCATCTAATGGAGATTTAAATTCAACGCCCTCTTCTGTAATTTTTCTTAGCTCATTTAAACTCCAGATCTGAAAGCCACCAGAGTCAGTCAGAATTGATCTATCCCAACCCATAAAGTCATGCAAACCATTGAATTTTTTTATGGTCTCTAGACCTGGTCTTTGATGTAAATGAAAAGCATTCCCAAGAATAATCTCAAAGCCAATGTCATGTAAGTGTTCAGGTGTTAAACCTTTTACAGTGCCGTAGGTGCCAACAGGCATAAATACTGGTGTTTGTACTGCACAAGTCTTAGTAGTTAACTGACCTCTTCGAGCATAACCAGATGTGTTTAAGACTTGGAAAGACATTTTTTTATGATCATAGCGTCGCCGTAACTGAAAAATCGCATCTTTTCTTGTACAGCATAGTTATAAGCGTTCATTATATTATCTTTCCCTGCAAATGCCGCCACCAACATTAACAAACTTGATTCTGGTAAATGAAAATTGGTGACCAGACCATCTACCACTTTAAATTTATATCCTGGTGAGATAAAAATATCAGTTGATTGATGCCCTGATAGAACTTTATGCGCTTTCAGATCAAAAGCGGCCTCAAGCGCTCTTAAAGTGGTGGTCCCTACACTTAATACTTTGCCCTTGTTCTCTAGGGTATTATTTATTAAATCTGCTGAGCTTGTACTGATGTAATAGTCTTCTTCATGCAGTTTGGTGGCACTATCTATAAGCCCATCAGCAAGTGGTTCAAACGTCCCATAACCTACATTCAGATTTATTTTACAAACTTGTGTTGCTTGTTCGACTTTCTTTAAGAACTCATCGTCCATGTGTAGTGAGGCCGTTGGCGCCGCTGCAGAACCTAGCCGTTCGTCATTAGCAAAAACAGTTTGGTACCGTTCGACATCTAACTCCTCTGCTTCTCTTCCTAGATAAGGTGGGATCGGCATTTTCCCTATTTCAGCACACAACTTTTCAATATCTTGATCGAACTCAATCTCAATGCTTTTACTAGCGTTGGAAATAATTTTAATTTTCACCGGAAAATTTGGTGAGTATAAAGTTTGGTGGGTTTTTTTTCTGTTAAGGCCTTTAGCTAGACATTCAGCCCTGTATTTAGTTGTTTTTTGTAATATGAGGATTTCTACATCTGCACCAGAATCTTTTTGGAGCAAAATCCTTGCTGGTCGAACTTTAGTCTCATTCAATACAACCAAATCGTATTCTGCAAAATGCTTTAAAGTATCCTTGAAATCGAGAATTGAGTGTTTGTCGTCTAGAATCAAGGTTTTCGATTCGGTCCGTTGTTGCGCTGGGTATTGTGCTACTAATTCATTTGGTAACTCATAATTAAAGTCAGTTTTAGAAAATTTCACTTAAGTTATTAGTCTTTTTCAGGCGCATCTGGGAAATTTGAATTTATAACTCTAATGTAATTATAAAAAATATCGTCGCCGTCAATGTTGCTGCAATTTTCAGATTCATTATCTTCACAAAACCATTCATTTATTGACTCTCTATAATTACCATGCTCATCATCAAGATCCCATCTATCTAATTCAAGCTTATAAAGACCAGGGTAAGCATTTCGGTCGACTGTTATTGTGGTTTGATAAGTGCCATCTTTATGATCTCCATCGGTTCTAGCTGACGAGCTATCTCCTACATAGTCTGATGTAAAATCATTATCAAGAATCCAATCAAAAGTTGTGCCACTTTCATCATATTCACGTTGCTCATCAAAATACCAATAGGCTAGGTCAGATTCTGAATCTAAATACAATGTATCTTCGCAGAGTGGTTTCTCTATCCAAGTAGAAAGGCTATTTTCATCGTATTCTATTGTTCGAATACCTGGTTTAAACCAAGTTGTAGCACCTTCTTGATCAGATAGATTGCGCTCCTCTATTCCAGTTTCGTCAATAATTCTAAAAGTAACAGTTAAATCAACATCACTATCTGTCACATCAATTTCTCTAGAGGAGACTGAAATTAGTTCATATGCTGGAGGAACGTCCTCAGTATCACTTGTAATATTTAACGCTTTTAATACTCTTACCCAACCACCATTATCAGCCTTATCATAAATATAAGGAACTTGAAGGTCGTACTCACCTGGAACGAAACCAACAGGCACGGTAAAATTGAATTTTATAACTGCTTTGTTTTCAGTAGTCTGATCATTATCTACTTCATAACTTATTGGATACAATTCATGTTCATTTGAAACATTACGAGCATCTTTGTCATCCTGTGAGTTTTCATAATACCAATCAGGACGTTTTTCGAAATATAAAAAACTCCATTCTTGCTCGTCCTGTATATTGCCATTTCTGTTTTCATCAATCCTATCCAACAGACGTTCAAGGTTAGCTCCGTTTTCCGGGTCATCCCACTCAACAGTGAGTACAAAATCTTGGCTTTCATCAGCAACATTTACAGAATTTTTATCCAAGGAATATGCGAATTGTGGCAATTCATGTTCAAACTTATCATTTGTAATTGAAAAACCATTATTTACGTCACTCCAATCATACAAAAGAAAATCTTGTTCATGTCCTGCATTATCCTCAATTCCAAGTCTGATCTGCCATTTCTTGACATATTTTTGGTCCCACAATGTATTTCTTGTTTCTATATCCGGAAGTGCAGTGGTTGGAATTGTAATTGTGTACTCAAAAATACCATCTTTATCATCTCCTGAAATTTGTTCTAAGGTATGATTTAAATATTCGTAGCTGTCTTGATCTCCCCATGTTCTTAAAACATCAGTTATAGTGCCTTGTTCAATAATTTCTTGATCATGTGCACTTATAAACATGAAAAGGTCAAATTCATCAATGTTTAGTCCTTTATTATCACGAGCTCTAAATCGTATTTTCACATCATCTGTATCGTCAGAAACATCCACAGAATTTTTATCTATCTCAACATCTGAAATTACTGGACAATAGAGGTCATACTCAGCGTCATCCTGATTTGGCCAAGGAATTATTGGATTATAAGCAGAAGGCGCTGGTGTTGGCTCTGGTGTTGGTACTGGTGTTGGTGCTGGTGTTGGTGCTGGTGTTGGCTCTGGTGTTGGTGCAGGCGTTGGCGCTGGTGTTGGCGCTGGTGTTGGTGCTGGTGTTGGCGCTGGTGTTGGTGCTGGTGTTGGTGCAGGCGTTGGTGCTGGTGTTGGGGCTGGTGTTGGGGCTGGTGTTGGGGCCGGGGTTGGTGCAGGGGTCGGTGCTGGGGTTCCTCCAGAAGAACCCCACTGTTCTCCAGATGAATCTAAAGCTGCCCAATCGTCTAAATATAAACCATTAACATCATTTGGATCTTGATCACCGGTGTATTGATATAAATATTGACCGTTTATCCTTAAGTGATTTTCAGAAACATCGCTGTTAGATACTGAGAACGATAAATCAGCGCAATTATAGCTGCACGTAATATAGTAACTATCATCCACCGGATCGGTTTGGCCGTAAGGCCATGCGGTCCCACTATAACCCGGAGGTACAGATGCATAGGGTTCTTCGCTTCTGTAAGCGTATATTGTTCTTAATTCTGAGGTTGCATTACCGCCACCGGTAGATCTGGCCTCAAATCCACTTATTTGAAGAAGATCTCTGCATTCTCCATTCAAGCATGTATTAATTAAATCAACTGTAACTCCTGGTGCCGGGGTTGGAGCGGGTGTTGGTGCCGGGGTTGGAGCGGGTGCTGGTGTTGGAGATGA
>NHFN02000009.1 GCA_002170245.2 Gammaproteobacteria bacterium TMED112 | reverse complement strand
ACACCGGAGCCAACACCGGAGCCAACTCCTGAACCAACACCGGAGCCAACTCCTGAACCAACTCCTGAACCAACACCGGAGCCAACACCGGAACCAACACCGGAGCCAACTCCTGAACCAACTCCTGAACCAACTCCTGAACCAACACCGGAGCCTGGAACAGGCACTGGAACTGGAACAGGCACTGGAACTGGAACAGGCACTGGAACAGGTACTGGTACTGGTACTGGTACTGGCACCGGAACAGGAACTAGCTCTTAATTACACAAAACTCTAGAAACACTAGCTTTTTAGCTAGCTGTTTCTATTTTTGTCTTTTTTTACTAAAATATACGGCCTATTAATATGAAGAAGATTTTTTTATATATATACTTTTTAGCCCACATTTTGATTGGTCAAGAAATTACTCTTTCAAACCTTGAATACATTAATTCATTACCAGAGGATGTTAGAAATAAAATACTATCTGATGATAATAACTTTCCTTCATATACAGAGAGCGAGTTAATAGTCACTGATAATCTTTCGAAAAATGATAACGAAAGCCTAAATGAAGGTTTGAAAAAAGAACAAAAGTTTGGTTTTAGTTTCTTTAACAGTGAATCAATGACAAATGCACCGATTCTTGATATTCCATTACAGTCTGACTATTTAGTTTCATTTGGAGATGAAGTAGAAATATTAATTACTGGCAGTAAAAANGCTTTATACACCTCAAATATTGACCTTGCCGGTAATGTTACNNTNCCAGAAATAGGNCTNATAAATATATTAGANCTCAGCATNAATGAGGCAACTGAAAAAGTTAATACCATAATTTCAAAANCTTTTATTGGGGCTAATGTTTACCTTAGTATNAAAAATGCNTCTTATAAGAAGATTTCNTTGATAGGTTCAGTAAANAATCCTGGATCATANTTAGTNAATCCTTTNGTAACCCTCTCTGANGCAATTAAATATGCTGGNGGCCTTCAAGANAATGCCAGTCTCAGGAAAGTCATGGTGATNAAAAATGATGGAANAANTATAGAANTAGACATGTACGATTTCCTTGTNAATGGAGATAGANCAAAAGATTTAACTTTAAGAAATGGAGATACNGTCAACATTCTTGCTGCAAAAGACTTCTTCACAATTGCTGGTTCTGTTCAGCGACCAATGATTTATGANCATAAAAAAGGTGACACTTTAAGCACCCTTATAGAATTTGCTCAAGGACCGNTATCNANAGCNAATTTAGANAATGTTACAGTGAATGTTTTGGATGCAAATAAGATTGTTACAAAAAGATTNGGTCTTGATGAAGTTATTCCATTCTACATAGATAGNATATTTGTTCCTGCTAAGAGTTACTCAAATGANAAAGAACTCTTTGTACAAGGTGAAGCAACAAATAATGGTTATTTCGATTATGAGCCTGGGACAAAACTTGGAGATTTTATTAAAAGACTAAGCTTTACAAATGATATTTACCCATTTTATTTTAGTATCACTCAAACTAAAAGTTTAGGCCTCAAAAATGAATTTATAAGTTTTAGCTTAAATGATATTGAGAAATATGAAGATGTAACTCTATCTGAAAATGTAGAATTACTTTTCTACTCAAAAATGGATATGAGTAAATTTTTTGAATATGAAGATCAATTTCAAAAACTACAAAAAGAATTAAATAACCTAAAAAACAATGTTTCGAATCTTGAAGACGCTAACTTAACTCTAAAAATTGAAAATATATTATCAGAAATTGAAAAACTTGAAGAAGATCGAAATATGAATGATAGATTTTATTATGAAATACCTGAAGACAGTATGCTAGATGTAAGGTTTGGTAGTTCAAATTACAAACTTCCTATGGCTGGAAACTATAAACCAAAAGAAGTGTTTGATTTTATGCTTATTAAAGGTGAATTAGATTTTTCTGCTACCACAGTTAATACGCGATCTGGTCTTTTCACAAACAGTTTTGAGGAAAATTTTATATATGAA
Organism: Gammaproteobacteria bacterium TMED112; assembly: GCA_002170245.2. Classification (GTDB taxonomy): domain Bacteria; phylum Pseudomonadota; class Gammaproteobacteria; order Magnimaribacterales; family TMED112; genus TMED112. The sequence continues at coordinate 84,743 of NHFN02000009.1, read as the reverse complement.
AATGCAATGTCTTTAACAATTCCAAACCTATCAGATGAAAAATTTAATGTAACCATAAAAGGGGAAGTTAAATATCCTGGTACTTATACTATCGATAGCTCAACTAGTTTAAATGACTTATATGTAGTAGCTGGAGGCATTAGAGATACAGCTAATCAGGAAGGCATTTATTTTTCAAGAGAGTCTGTAAAACAAANGGAGAAAGCAGCTTTTCAAGCAGCTAAGGAGCTTTTTTTTGATTCTGTTCTCAACTCAATGAGCAATCCAACGGGGCAACAACCACAAATTGATCTTAATTTTCTTAGTTTGCTGGACCAAGACATTGAGAATTTTTCAGGAAGAATCTCTGGTGACCTTTCATTTAATTCAGAAACGTCAAATAATTTAAAGCTTGAGGATGGAGATTTAATAATAGTTACACCAAACTCTAATACAGTAACAATCGCTGGTGAGGTATTATCCCCAGTTACACTATCGTATAACCCAAAACATGATTATTTAGCTTATATAGATGCAGCAGGTGGACTTACAAATTACGCTGACAAAGGGAAAATTTTTGTTACGAAAGCAGATGGGACTTCCATAAAGTTAAATCAAAATCTTTTTCAGAATACATACATCTTGCAGCCAGGTGATACCATTACAGTACCAAGAGATCTTGGAAAACTTGAAGGCTTACCACTTGCCTCAGTTGCGATAAAAATAATATCTGATATAGCTTTTGCAGCGGCATCTTTGAATGCTATCAATAACTAACTTTCCCCAAATAAATCTCTGGTAAATAGTTTTTCTTCAACATCTTGTAAGTTATTATCAAGCCTGTTAGCGATTATAACTGTACTTTTTTTCTTAAATTCATCTAAGTTTTTCACAACCTTTGATCTAAAAAAAGATTTTCCTTCTATTAATGGTTCAAAAATTATAACTTTAATGCCTTTTGATCTAATTCGTTTCATTATGCCCTGAATTGATGAGCCTCTTATATTATCAGATTCAGTTTTCATCACCATTCTATAAATACCAACACACTTTGGTTGCTGCTTAATGATTAAATCTGCAACATAATCTTTTCTTTTTTTATTGCCTTCAACAATTGCTTTAATCAAGGATTGAGGAATATCTTTATAATTTGCCAGCAACTGCTTTGTATCTTTAGGGAGACAATAACCCCCATAGCCAAATGATGGATTATTATATCCATCTCCAATTCTTGGATCGGAACAAACTCCTTTTATTACCGATTTTGTATCCAAATCATTTTCTATGGAAAAACTATCTAGCTCGTTAAAAAAAGTTACTCTCATTGCTAAATAGGTATTTGAGAATAGTTTTATGGCTTCTGCTTCAGAGTTTTTTAAATGAAGTACTGGGGGATTATTTTCTGTCTGTTGAACTAATATTGATGAGAACTGTTTAGATTTTTTACATGTGCCACCTATTATTATTCTTGAAGGTCTTAAATTATCTTCGAGTGCAGTACCCTCTCTTAGAAATTCAGGAGAAAAAACTATGTTAGTAGTTTTAAATTTATGGTTTAAATAGCTTGAAAAACCTACTGGCACTGTTGACTTTATAATAATGAAAGCATCCTTATGTTTTTTAAGAATATTTTTAACCACCTCTTCTACTATGCTCGTATCNAAAAACTGTGTNTCATCATCATAATTTGTTGGTACGCAAATTAAATAAAAATCACTGTCAAATTNCTTACAAGCATAAGTAAAGTCAATATTAATTTCTTTATTCTTGAGACATTTTTGTATGAGTCTTTCATTTACAGTTATTTGTTTATTTCTAAGTTTATTTATTTTTTCTTTATCGTTATCAACCAGGGTAATCTTATTTTTAAAGGAAAGCAGAACACTTAATGATAAGCCTACATAGCCAGCCCCAAAAACCGTTATTTTCTTATTCATTATTAATTTGTATACCTTTCCAAAATATCATACAAATGGAATTTTTTATAAAGCTTAGCGCCTGGATCTTTGGTTAATGGACTCCATTTGAAATCATAGAAACCATTATTTATTGGGATTTTTAAATATATGCCCTTGTCAAAACTTCCTTCACCAAACTGTTCAGCAGATACGTTTGTATCAGAAAAATAAATTCCCATTTTTGTTCCATTTTTAAATTTTTTGTAGAGATCAAACCTTGTGCCTACATCACCTGCAAGAAATCTGCCGGAACTTGTTTTTAAAACCATATCAAATTTAGGTTCATGGAGATAAAAGTTAACAAACGCAGTTGTGCCATCATAGTCTTGGTGTGAAAAGTTTTGCTGGTAATCTCTTTTAAAAAATTTATAAGACTCAAATCCCCATGCGAAGATACTATTGATTTCCCTCTTGTTCAAGTATTCAAACCCATATCCTGAAAACATATCCTCCATGATCCCCACAGTGAAATTTAGATAGTGGCTTTTCTTAAATTTCTTAAAATAATCAAGCTGTAGTCTTCCTATATTTACTCCAGTACTTGAATCATTAAGATATTTTTTTATATCTGAACGAACTTGATTTGGATAAGTATCTAAAGGAGGAATGTACAATCGATCAAAGTTATCTGATAAAGAATATTTTGCATTGAAAGATAGTAGAAGTTCATCGTTCAATACTATTTCTGAATCAAAATTTAAGAAAAGCCCTTGGAAAATAAAGCCCTCTCTAGCAGCCACAAGTGTTCTAACGATTGGAGCGATTGAATAACTAAAATACGGATAACTATCTATTACTGTATATTCCCTAATAGGAAGCTTGCCAGTCTCTTTAACTACAGCAGATTTATAGACATTTTTATATTCTTTATTAACTATAGGCATACCTAGATAGATATTTTCAATTTGAATTTTTGCTCCATTTTTTATGGTATTTTCATAGGCCTCATACACATTCCTGTTGGCATTTTCAAGATCCTGATATGAATTTTGACGTATAGTTANTTTAGGGATGTTTTCTGTTGTTTTCTCAACTTTTACAAGACCAATATTATTTCTATCAAGATTTTTCTGAAAGTCAGAAAAAGTGTTTTTTGTATTAGTAGCTGGAGGTAAATATTTTTTGGAAAGATCTTTTTTCCCAAAATTAAATTTATATTCAAAAGAGAGATTAAAATATGAATCTCTAATGTAAGAAAGTTTTAAGAACGAATTTTTAAATACCTGTGAATTGAAAAATAAAGATAGCTCACTATTACTTTCTGGGAATTCAATATTTCTTTCAAAATCATTAAGTTTCGTAGAATCATATTCTAAACCAACTGAAATATACTTATTATGCTTGTACACTGCGGAGAAAAAGGGTGCAACCTCCTCTCCAGAAAAGTAGTAATCTGTATTAAATGTACCTCCTAGATAAGTATCTTTTCCCCTAAATCTAAAATTATCGTCAAGCTCTATGAAAGGATTTCTGAAAGATAGTCCTCCACCAGATAACTTGCCCCAACCTAAACCAAGAGAGAAATCCATTTTATTAATAGCCTTACTCATCACTATGTACTCACTGGAAAACCAACCAGTACCGCCAAAATCATATGCTCCAACTGCAATAGCAGGGAATGAGCCCTCTTCTTTTAAAAGCAATTTAAAATTAAAACCTTTATCTTTAAAAGATTGAGTATTACCAAATTGTTGACCATAGGGCTTTTCTGTCAAATCAGCATAATATATTGATGCTTCAAGCCAGTCATAGGGACTTGCAATAAGTGAAAGCTTGTTAAGTGCTTTACCCCGAGAAACACTTAAGCCGAGATTACCTTCAGCTTGAAAACGAGCATTTGGAGTATTTATTACACCGGTCGCACCATGTTGATTATAGTTCGAAGAGTAATTTGAGAATAAAGAAAGCGAAAAAACTAAGAAGCTATTTATTAAAATTCTTAAACCAATTGCAAAACTCATAAATACCTTCTTGTAAATTAATTTTAGGGTTATACCCGAAGTCAGATTTAGCACTAATTATACATGCAGATGTCTTCCTTACATCACCATAAAAGCTTGATTTGAAATCTATACTTGGCTTTTTGCCGTATGCTTCTGAAATATAATTTATTAAATCAGCCAACGTTTCGGGCTTGCCTCTTCCTAAGTTGTATATCTTAAATAACTCATTTGATCTGTTTGATTCGATTGCTGATAGTAAGCCACTAGTTATGTCACTAACATGGGTAAAATCCCTGATGATTAAATTTGGATTTCCAAAAACTTTTATAGGTTTATTTTGCAGTATTTTTTTTGCAAAAATCCAATATGCCATATCAGGCCTTCCTAATATTCCGTAAACTGTAAAAAATCTAAATCCATAGACTTTTAAATTATATTTATCTGAATAAACTTGACTAAGCATTTCTGTAGTTTTTTTTGTAACTCCATAAATCGAAGTTGGATGATCAGACAAATCTGCTTCATTTGAACTATTATTAGCATGGTTGCCATAGACAGACGATGAGGATGCAAAATATAAAGGAACTTTCCGAGCTTTACATAAATCTAAAATATTTTGGTGACTTATTATATTGTTATTTATATAGACCAACGGATCACGAAAAGATGTCCTTATACCTGCTTTAGCAGCCAAATGTACAACACAATCAAACTCATAAGTTTTTAAGTTCTTTTCAAAGTTTTTTTCGTTTATATCCAGATTTAATAGTGAAAAATTTTTAGATTTAATTGTCGACAATCTAATTTTTGAAAGTTTTTTTGTTTCTGATAAACCGTAATTATCTATCCCTATTACATAATTACCGTTATCGAGTAGTTTTTTTATAAAATGGTGGCCAATAAAACCAGCTGCCCCAGTGACTAAAAATTTTTTCAATTCTTATCTCTCTTTAATATATTTATGAATGACTGATATTGAGTTATAAAAGCAGATTTTGAAAATTTTTGTTGAAAAATTTTTTTTGTATTATAAGACAAATGATCGTAGCTTAAGATGGCTCTATCTATATGATTACAAAACTCAACTAAATTATTTTGCTCTGAAATAAATCCATTCTCACCATGACAAACATATTCCCCTAACGAACCTACATCAAAGGCAACTACTGGAACTCCCCTTGAGAAAGACCTAATTAAAACCCCACTTTGTGTAGCGTGGTTATAAGGCAATATGGTTAAAAGTGAATTATCAAAATAATTATTTAACTCTGTTTCTGAAATAAAAGAATTATGAACTTGAACATTTATGCAACTTTCAAGATATTCCTTATTTGGTAGATAGCCACTACCTGCTACTAACAAAGTTTTATTAGGATGATGTTTAGCAAGGAAGGACTGTATTTTTGGCAAATGTTCCATACCTTTGTAAGATTCAAGCCTACCATTAAAAAATATATACTTTCTTGAATGCCCATCATTTGGTGAAAATTGATGGTCTATTCCCCCTAAGCAAACATATGAAACATTTTTCTTTGAGGTAAATTTCTTTGAAAATGCTATTATCCAGTCTGATAAAAAGTGTATAAATACACGATTGTAAATAGCTATAAAAATTGATTTACTTCCTGGATGAGGCACATAATCATGGATAGTGCTTATGATTCTATACCCAAAAGCTTTGAAGATTAAAATTTGAAAAACATTTGCTACATGGACATTATCAAATAAGATATATTTAATCTTTTTTTTACGAAAATCTTTGAGCATTTGGCAGATAATCGAAAAATCAAAAAAAATATTTACTGAAATTTTATTTTTCTTAACTTTTGTTGAAGTAAGAATATCCTCATTTTTAAAGGACTCTGGGCTGGAAGAATAAAAATGAATATCTCCGTTAATGTTTAGATCAAACTTGCATGAAAAATATTCACGCATATCTGGATTATCTGAGTTTGAGATTATTGCGAGCATGAACTAATTAAGTTTTCTTACTGGTAAATGAGAGTAATCTTTTTCTTCCAATAATAATTTAGATAGTTCTAATGTAACTTTATTAATCTTATTTATTGCTTCAAAAGTTGAAGAACCGCTATGAGAGGTAAAGACAGACTGATTATGTTTTATAAGTTCATTTATAGGGGGTTCAGATTCAAACACATCAAGTCCAACTGCTTTTATTTTTTTATTTTTTAACGCATCCATAAGATCATTTTCTTCTATGAGTCCACCTCTGGATATATTTATTAATACTGGTTTATTTTTCATTTTGGAAATTGATTCTTTGTTAATGATATTGCGAGTTTCAGGTGTCAAATTACAAGCTAAAAAAATATAATCGGAATTTAAAAGGATATCTTCAAAGTTTCTCTTGCCATCCAAACTAGTATCAGCAAAAGGATCAAACCAAATTACATTTAAACCAAAAGGAAGTAACCTTGAATAAATTCCCTGCCCGATAGCTCCAAAACCTATTATACCTGCAGTTTTTCCATTAAAAGTTGTTCCCTTAAATTGTTGCCAAACTCCATTTCTTATGTCTTGGTCCATTTGGTTTATTCCTCTTACAACGCTGATCATCAAACCAATTGCAAGATCAGAAACCTCATCACTAAATACTCCAGGTGTGTGAAAAATATTTATGCCAGAATTTTTCAGTTCGTGAATTTTTATCCCATCATAACCAACTCCCCATTTAATGATATTTTTCAATGTTTTGTTTTCTTGAATAGAAGAAAAATCTATTTCATCATCCCCAATTATCGCAGTATGAACACCGTGCAGTAACGACTTCATCTCTTCAGAGCTAAATGTTTGTTTAGACTCTTTCGGTTGGATGATTTCAAATTCTATTTGATCATATTGTTTATTAGAAAGTTCATTTTCTAAATGACTACACGTTACAAGCAATTTATTCATATTTATTTTTTGATGATTGCCTCTGCCATTTTAAAATCAATTTCATTATCAATATCGAGTGATTCCGCAGCATTAGTTTCAAATAAAATTGGCTTATCTCCAATTCTATTGCCTGTTTTAAGAAAAGAATCTTTTGTGAACAAGTAAATACATGAATTCTCTTCATAAACAGGAGCTAGATCTTGTGTTCTAAGCAAAGTTTTTGGGTCATGATTTATTGGTCTTTTATTATGATCATAAAATCTTGATTGAATTAAATTCACGCTAAATAACGAATCATGTTCATCATCTTCTAAATAAATTTTGATTGCATTTTCAATAGTTTTTTTTGACAGAAAAGGGTTAGTAGAGTGGGTTTGAAAGATTATTTCATTGCTTATTGCATCTAAATCATTTTCAATAATTTTATTCATTGGAATCTCACCATCTACAAGATTATCGGGCCGTTCTATGACAGTAACATGTTTCTTATATGATTCTTTTATAATATCTTTTATGACTTGTGAATCTGTATTGATTATAACTTCATTAATGGCATCAACCTCTAGAACAGATTTTAAGATGTGCTCAAAAAGACACTTATCTCCAAGAGTTCTATAATTTTTACCTGGGACTCTTTCAGAATTATGCCGCATTGGTATCAAACATGTCACATTATTCTTTTTCATAATCAATTAAATCCTTAGAAGTCTTAACACTTGATTTTAATGCTGGATTCTTACCATCATAGCTATAGAATTTATTATAAAGTGAATCATTTATTTCTTCAGTCTTATTAAATCCTTGATATGTTCCATATTTTTGAGCAAACCTAAAAGCTACTATAGAAAGAAAATATTTAGTAAATTTTTTCTGTGTTAGAGCGAGAGATACATCTTCTTTAACGCTTAAAAGGAAGTTTCTTATAAATGAAGAAAAACTAAATGAATATGAAGGTTCGATATATTTCATAGCGATTGCTTCCCTCATGTAACGATTTTTGGTTTGCATAAAAGTCTCTTCATGAATATGTACAATTTCAGCATCAGCTGAATAGACTATTCTTCCACCTTCACTCTTAACATTTTTTGAAAAATATAAATCTTCAAGACCAGTTAATTTTTCATCATATGGATTCCTTAACCAAATTGATTTTCTAGTTGCACAATTAGCATTATTAGTAAAATAGTCTTCTTGATCATAATTGCTTTTTTCTGGAAACCATTTGTTAAAAATTTGATGTTCGGAAAATTTGGTAAATTCATTTCCAATTTGTCTGCCATACACTATTGAGACAGCTTTATCATCAAAAGGTGACACCATATTAGAAAGCCATTTTCTGCTGACTGGATATACATGTGCACTCATAAAAACAAGTATTTCACCAGATGCAGCTTTGCATCCGAAATTTAAAGATCTACCAAAAGAAAATTTTTCCTTTGGTATGTTTATAATTTTCGCATTATTTTCTTGTGCAATAGCTACACTATTGTCATTTGAACCAGAATCAACAAATATGACTTCAAAATTTCTGTATGTTTGCTCTGCTAAACCTCTAAAAAGTTTTCCTAAATGTTTTTCTTCATTGAGTGCTCTAATAATTATTGAAACTTTCATTTATTTTAGAAATTATAACTTGTTTTAGTTATCCAAACGTCGCCGCCATCATCCTCCACTAAGGCAGATGTAACTGCAATGTATTTTGCCTCATTTAATTCAAAGGTAGCAATACAGGTAGGATGTTTAAAAGGTGTTTTAATAGAGTCAATCTTTTTACCTTTTCTAGATAAAACTGCAATCTCTCCAGCCCCCCACATAGCTAAATGTATGTTAGATTCAAGGTCTACAATAGCACCATCAGGCTCACCAAATTCAAATGTGTAGAATAATTCTTTAGACATATCCTCAAGTGAAAATGAATATAATTTTTTTGTTGCACTATCTGAAAAATAGCCTCTTAATGTATTTTTACAGAAGCATATTGAGTTTGGGATAAGTATTTTTTTAAAAACAGGTTCTGGAAAATTTGAGAGCTTGAATATTTCTCCTGCAATATTATTTTTTTGATCCATGGTAGAAAACCACAATTCTCCTTTTTGATCGATTCTTCCATCGTTTGTCCTTAAATTGCGGCTTATATTGAACTCTTGTATTAATAAGAAATTTTCTGTTTTTTTATCTTTTTTAAAAATACCAATGCTTGAAACTAATATATAGCTATCCTGGTATTCAGCAGCAAAAGACGCTTGAAAGTCATGATTGAAAATATCGAGCTTTTCAGTCAAAGGGCAGTATTCGTAAGATTTTTTTTGCAAAATATCAACCCAAACAAGTTTTTGTAAGTTTTGACAAAATATTATTCCCTCTCCCAATAAGTTTTGAACATCTATATAATCTTTCATATGAAAAATATTTTAATCACTGGAAGTGCAGGTGGAATCGGATCAGCCATATCTGAATTATACTTGAAAGAGGGTTACGCTGTAATAGGTTTAGACGTTCAAGAATCACACATTATCAATAAAAACTATCATCATATTAATTGTGATATTAGTAACCCAGATGATTTAAACAAGTTACAAAATGAAATGAAGTTGATTATCGGTACAAGTACAATTGAACATATTATTTGCACGTCAGCAATCCAAGCGTTAAATGATCATAGTAATATCTCAGAGAAAAAATTACTGAAATCATTGAGCATTAATGCAATTGCCCAGTTTAAAATTTTTAATCTATTAAAAGAATTATTAGTTGAAAACAAGTCGTCTTTTTTATCAATTAATTCCATACACTCAACTCTGACCAAGAAGGGGTTCATAAGTTATTCCTCTTCAAAAAAACTACTTGAAGGCCTAATGGATGGCCTATCACTTGAATTTGATCTTCATAGAATTAAAATCATACAAATTTTTCCTGCTGCAATTGAAACTTCTATGTTAAGAGATGGGCTCAGTGAAGAATCTTTTAAAAAAATTGCTTCCTCACATCCCACTAAAACTATTGGACTTCCAAAAGAGCTTGCTGAATTAATCTTTAAGATTTTGTCTATCGATTCAAGCTTTATGAATGGTGCAAAAATAAATTTTGACGGAGGTATTTCGAATTTGTTGCATGATCCAGACCTAAAATAAATGACTTGTAATTATTTCAACTGGACAAAAATCAGTCAAATTTTTTTGCCGATTTGTGTTTTTTAATTCCTCAAAAAAACTTTTGGGAGTTTTATGCCCCTCGATGCCAATTAATTCAATTTTACAACCCATTGCTTTAGCTGATATTAGAAGAGATGAATAATGACCTATCACAGTACTTCCTATTGGTATTCTACTAATTTTATTTGCGTGTAATTCAGAATATAGTAACTTATCAGATCTAGGGTGATATTTTATTGCATCAATGTTCTGTAATTGCGCTAAAGCTTGTTGAAAATGTAGTTTACTGATTCTTCCATCTTCGTAAAGTGATTGGCAAATATAAATTCTTTCTGGCTCATAATTTGATTGTGGTTCAATAAAAAGATTTTTGTAGTCAAAATTTCCTGCAATTAATACAGAATTTCTATCACAATTATAAATTTCATAATGTTTTTTTTGCCAATACTCGTTAAAAACAAAACAACTGTTATAAGGATTTAAAAATTCTTTTTTAAAATTTTTTAAAAAAACCCAATGTAGAATCAAAGGGTAGAGTAAGCAAGTTAATTCTTTTAGATTCAATAATGAATCTAGAGACCTAAGCAAAATTGTCTTAAATCTATAAATTTTTCTTAAAACCCCACTTAATGTCCTTTTCATCGATGTAATTTCGTAGTAACCATGTTGCATATACGATGTATTTATATTATTTTTTCTTAAATAGTTAGCTAACATTACATCTTGAATTCTATGGCTAAAAAATAAGATTTGTTTAATATTCCTTTTCTTTAAAAAGCAAAGAATTTTTTTATTGGACCAATTATATATACCTTGAAAATCTCCTTCATTATTTTTAATAATTCCTGGTTCATCAACCAGTATCGTTAGCGAGAGGCCATGGCTCTTATAAAATAGTTGGTGGTATTTTTCCCCACCTTGGATTGTTGCTTCGTAGAGAGCTAATTTTTTTCGCATATAATATATTGTGAGTTAATTTTAGTCCTTATGTCGTTTAGATCAATTTATTTGTTAATTTCATATTTTTTCATATTTTTTTATACGACTTCTTTGTTAATTAATATTCCTATTAATTTAGATACTTATCAAAGAATGATTTCAAGCATTTCATTTTTTAATCAGTTTGAATTATTAGATACTCTAACCTCTGAATTTCTTGCTGAATTATTTTTTTTTATATTCTTTGCTTTATTTGAATTAGACCCTGTTTATATACGAATATTATTTGTCTGGATGGCAATTATTATTTTTTTATCTTTATTCAATAAAAGTGGATTTTTCTTATTCTTGCTTGCTTTAACTCCACCAGGAGAGCTTTTATTATTCAACATCACCTCTTTTTTTATATCTAGTTGCTTTGTTTTTAAGCTGGGGATTGAGCTTAATAGTGAAAAGCCAAGAATATTAATTTGTTTCATACTTGGGATATTGGCTCTTCTGTTTCATTGGTCTGCTGTAATTTTTATATTTTTTGAGCTGCTTTTTATCCTTGTATTTGTGAGAAGACAAGTAGTGAAAAATATCTCTTTCTATTTCATTTTTATAGCTCTAAGTTTAGCTTCAATTTTGATGTTGAGTGATGTTATGTCTACGAAACTTAATGCTTATTCAAGTCCTAATATTGGGTATAACAAATTTCATATATTGATGGTATTTGTATACCCTGTTAGTCTTTTATTTCTGAATTATGCTTTAAAGCTTAATAGCATAAATATCTATAGATATTCATTTCTTATAATTTTCATAGTACTCCTTTATTCTCTAGGTTATATGAAAGTTGGATCAAGACTGTTGTTCTTTATTGACTTTGCGCTCTTAATAATAATTTATGAAAAATTATCACTTTATTTTCGCGGGAAGAAGGAATTTATAATTTAGTTTCTTTTAAAAAAGTCTGAAATATTGCCACAAATGATATGTAAATAAAAAGGTAAAAAATAAAAGACACAATAAAAACTAAGAATGAACTAGTTATTGGTTCTCTATTCGAATAAGGTTCTTGTATGACAGGGAAAACGTAACCATTATCACTTTCACTTCTCGACTTAATAATCATTTCATCAATAACTTCATTAAGAAGTGCTGAATTTACGGCAAAATTATTACTGGATTCTATTTGTTTCATAATCGAATCAATATTTAGGTTAGATCTTTTTTTATATTCTGATTTAATATACGTATTTGAATTTTCTATAACAAAGGTCAGAAGATTATTACAATATTTCCAGTCCTTGCACTTTGCATCAAGTAAAATAAAGCCTAAATCATCAATGCTTGAACTGAAAATATTTTTATATATTTCAAATTTTTCATATTTTTGCATATTATTCATAAAAATATCTTTTTGAAATATTCCAGTTTTGTCTTTGATCAATAGAAACTCAAAAAAATTGAAGGAGTTTAGTGATTTCAAATAAAAGCTTGTGCTTTTGCTGCTTAACTGATTATTTGACAATAAATTTCCAACGCCAATTGGTAGCGAACTATTTGAAGTATTATTTATTGATGCTTGCTCTAAAACAGCATTGGATTTAAAAAATTTATAGTTGAATTCGAATAAAATTGTACTAAATAGACTTATGAAGAAAATGGCCATCATTTTTAAAAATGCCTTTTCTTTTATTTGAAACCATATTCTTTTATATGGTATTTCAATATATTCTTTTTTTTCCATAATCTGGTGCCCAGGGCCGGACTTGAACCGGCACGAAGTTTCCTTCGAGGGATTTTAAGTCCCTTGTGTCTACCAATTTCACCACCTGGGCTTAAATATCTATTTAATAATTATACTCTTAATAAATTGAGAGGAGCTATTATTAAAACAGTAAAATATTTTAAAATATTAATTAATAAAAGACTTTTTATTTAAAGCAATGAGTAATAACAATGTAATTATCTGAGCCGTTAATACAGAATAAAATGGTGCCAAGCTGTTATCGCCCAAATATATCAAAGTTAAAAATATTGAAATCCAAAGTGCCACACAAGGAAGAATAAGTATACTTTTAAAATATTCAATATTTTTATTTGTCCAAATTGAAGTATTTGAAATTGTGAATATTATTCTAATTAAAAAGTAAATGAGTAATAAGGAAATTGGGTTGTTGATAAAATATAGAAATAATGAGGAAAGAATTACAAAAAGAATAAAGCCTTTTCCATATTTTGATTGTAAATTTAAATTTTTGGTAACCAGATCTGAAGAAAACTCCCTAGAAAAAAGAAGTCTGTTGGTTACAAAGCTCATCCCTGCAATAGCAAACGAAACATTCAGGTAAAAATCTGTGAATATCAAGTAGTTTGGTGAACTTAATAAAAAACCAGCTAAAACATTCACAAACGGTACATGTGCTGCAATAACTATAAAAATTATGCTGTTAGGGCTTGGATCGATTGAAGCCTTGAACAATTTAAATTTTGATAGTGCAAATATTGAAAAAAGCAAAATACCTAAAACCATTACCATTAAAGCTAAATATTCTTGTGATTTTACAACTGAAATAGTTATAAGAAGGAAAATTAAGACAAAAAATAATTCGTAAAAGATCGTTTCATTTTTTTTCTCTTGAATAATCGATAATTCAACCACTACATTTTTTAATACATATAAAATTGAGTATAAAAGTATTAAATAACTTTTTTCTAGAGGAAGTAAAATTACTAAAGTTAGAATAAAAAGTATTACCTCAAAATATGAAAATATTATTTTTTTGCCTTCATAAATTTTAGTGGCTTGACTCTTTATCGTCGGACTAAAAAAAATAGTTGCTAATAATATTCCGTAAAACCAGGCTCTAACAAAATCAATTAACAGGTCACTTTCCTGAAATTCCAAACTGATTTTTTTAGTTGCCCAAACTACTGTAAAACATAAAACACCAATCAAAGTTGAGGAATATTTATTAAATAAATTTCTTAACTTCATTGCTGTACCTTTGCCTCTCTAATTCCCATAAGTTCTTGAGTTTAGGAAGATTGCCTCTTACTTCACATCTAATGTTTAGTGCATAGGCAAAAATGAGGCCATGGAATCTTTCAGTTATTATTTTTGAAGAGTCGCTTAATAATTTAATAAAATTATCTAAAGAATAAAAATCATAAGCAACAACTTTAATTTTGATTTTTTTTGATAATTCTGAAGCGAGCTTTTTGTCTTCTTTAGACTGTGCAAATACAATTATGTTTTTGTTCTCTTTAGCTACTTGATTAAGATATTCTTTTCTTGAATTAAATGATAAGCCTGAATGATGCGATAGAAAATAAAAAATTGGCTTGTTAATAATTTTTGAACTTGAATTAAAAGTTTTCTTTATATTCTTTTTATAATTGTCCAATAAGTAAATGAAACCAGTGTCAAAACTTAAGAAAATATTTGTTTTTGTAATATTCTGTTGTATGTAGTTGTAAGATTTTTTATCTCTCACATGTATCTCATCAAACTGTAAAAGAAAATGTTTTACTAAGAAAAGCTGTATGCTTGTGTATTGAAATTCTGAACCAAATGAAAAAATTTGATTTCTTTTTCTAAATAATTTTCTTATAAATAAGACAACTATCTGAAAAGATATTTTTAGATACGATCTAATACTTTCAAAGTTAGCTTGGTTACCACCGGTTACAACATACTTATCTGCAAAGAAAATCATTGGAAAATTTTTTATGTAGTTGTTGCTCGGGAAAAAATTTTTTAAGTATTTCAATTTAAAAAATTTAAAAAATTTAACATTTTTAGGTGAGCTTGACTTGTAATGCAAAAACATAAGATCATCGCCTATGTTCCCTCTTCCAAATTGCCCATATAAAAATATTTTCATTGTAAATGGAGGCTGAGAACGGAATCGAACCGATGTTAACGGAGTTGCAGTCCGCTGCATAACCACTCTGCCACTCAGCCTTTAATTATAATTCTAAACTAATAGGTGTAAGAATCATCCTTAAATGGACCGTCTTTAGCAACTGAAATATATTCTTCCTGTTGTTCAGTAAGTACTGTCAAGGTACCACCAAATCCTTTGACCATCAAAGATGCAACTTCCTCATCAAGTTTTTTTGGTAATACCTTTACATATAATTTTTTTTCATCCGGAGGCATTGAGGCATATGCTTCTTTATATAAAGTTATCTGAGCAAGGACCTGGTTGCAAAAAGAGCCATCCATTACTCTGCTTGGATGACCAGTAGCAAGCGCTAAATTAACTAGCCGGCCCTCCCCGAGGAGAATCAAGTAATCATCATCTGATTTAATAACTTTATGCACGCCAGGTTTAACTTCATACCACTTAAATTCTTTTAAATATTCAATATCAATTTCATTATCAAAATGGCCGATATTGCAGATAACACATCCTGATCTTAGTGCTTCGAGCATAAACCTGTCTAAAACATTAATATTTCCTGTAGTTGTAACCACAAGATCATATTTTTTTAATAATTCTTTATTTACATTTAATCCAGCAGTATCTACTTTTCCATCGTTATAAGCGGAAACTACTGAATAACCATCAAAGCAAGCTTGCATAGCACAAATAGGATCAACTTCTGTTACATCAACTATCATTTTTTGTTGCATTAGTGATTCAGCAGAACCTTTTCCAACATCACCATAACCAATAACTAGTGCTTTTTTGCCTGAAAGGAGCATATCAGTGCCTCGCTTAATGGCATCATCAAGTCCATGTCGGCAACCATATTTATTATCATTCTTAGATTTCGTAATAGAATCATTTACATTTATAGCAGGAACTTTTAGCTCACCTCTTGCAAGCATTTCTTTTAATCGTTTAACTCCTGTGGTTGTCTCTTCAGATATTCCATGTATGTGATCAAGCATACTTGCGTATTCTTTATGGATTTTAATTGTTAAATCGCCACCATCATCTAGGATCATGTTCGCAGACCAAGGCTTGCCATCTTTATTAATTGTTTGATCTAAGCACCACTCATATTCTTCCTCAGTCTCTCCCTTCCAGGCAAATACTGGTACACCTTCAGCAGCTATTGCTGCTGCTGCATGGTCTTGTGTCGAGAAAATATTGCAAGACGACCATCTAACCTCGGCCCCTAAATCAATCAGAGTCTCAATCAAGACTGCAGTTTGGACTGTCATATGTATGCAACCCATAATTTTTGCACCTTTGAGAGGCTGCTCTTTTTTATACTTTTTCCGCAACTCCATTAAGGCAGGCATCTCATCTTGAGCTAATAGAATTTCTTGTCTTCCAAACTCTGCGAGTGAGATATCTTTCACTTTATAATCACTAAATCTACTCATTATTTTTGTAATAGCTATGCCTCTCTATATCATCTTCATTGGTCTCGTGTCCGTATTGAACTTCTATAATTTTACATTCATGTTCAAATGGATTTGTAATTTGATGCCATTCTTTTTTCTTTACACTAAATGTGTCATGTTCTTTTAGGTGAAATTCTTTTGTATCATCTGGTGATAAATCTGAAAAGTTAACGATGCACTCACCTTTAGAAATAAACCAAATCTCGTCTCTATAAAAATGTCTTTGCAAGCTCATTCCCTTACCAGGTAAAACTATAAGCTCTTTAAGTTTTACTCTTTTATCTTGAAAAAGATTATAGAATTTTCCCCATACTCTTTCTTCACTATCATATTGCCATTCTTTTAATATCCAACTACTTGAGTTCTTCTTGTTTTCACCACCTACTCCGAATTTAAATTCGATACCTTTGAGACTCATCTCAGGTATATTGTCTTTGCCACGGTCACCACCATTACAAAAATTAATATGTGCATCTGGATATTTTTTTTTAATTTTTTCAAGAGCATGAATTGCACTTCCACTATCATCATCATCAAATTCAATAACTTCATCAACACCTTTTAGATTAATCAAAATATTTTTTCTTTCATCAAATGACATGAACTCTTTTCCTTTTTTATCTCGTAACCATTGATCACTATTTAGAGCAATTATTAGATACTCTCCATAATTTCTGGCCGCTTGGATATAGCTAATATGGCCTGAATGAACAGGATCAAAGCCCCCGCTTACTACTGATATTTTCATGTGAATATTCTAACAGCTAAATTAAAATTTAACTGTATTCTCCCAGCTGAAGTATTGGTCCTCTCTTCCAAAGTGACCATAAGCTGCAGTTTTTTTATATTCTATTTCGTAGAGCTTAAGTGATGAAATTATGCCAGAAGGCGTTAAATCAAAACTATCTCTGACTATTTTTTCTATTTCTTTTATAGGTACTACCTCTGATTCGAAGGTATTTATAAAAACTGAGGTTGGTTCTGCAATTCCTATTGCATATGAAGCTTGAATCTCGCAATAACCACATAGATCATTCGCTACCAAAGATTTTGCTACCTGCCTCAAAGCATAGGCAGCAGATCTATCAACTTTTGATGGATCTTTCCCAGAAAAGGCACCTCCTCCATGTCTGGCCATGCCGCCATAAGTATCTACTATTATTTTACGTCCGGTTAAACCACAATCACCAACAGGGCCACCAATTTCAAAACGGCCAGCAGGGTTTATATAAAATTTAGTTTTATTATCTAACAGTTCTTGAGGCATAATTTTGTCAATGATCTCACTTTTAACCAATTCTCTCAGTTGCTCTAAAGATAGATCAGGGTCATGTTGAGTAGACATCACAATGGAATCTATCCTTTTTGGTTTATAGTCATCGGAATACTCAACTGCAACTTGTGATTTTGCATCAGGCCTTAAACTCAAACCTTTTGCTTTTCGAATTTGTGCCTGCTTTAAAGTTAATTGATGTGCTAATGCTATCGGCAATGGCATTAATTCTTTTGTCTCTTTGCAAGCATAACCAAACATAATACCTTGATCTCCAGAACCTAATTGACCTCCAAGATTGATACCTGCACTAATATCTTTACTTTGTTCAGATATATGATTCGTGAAATGAAATGTATCATGACTAAAACCCAAATCTTCTTGGTCATACCCAATCTCTTTAACTACCTCTCTAGCTATTTCTTCGTAATTAATATTTGCCTCAGTACTAATTTCTCCAGCTAAGATGACATTGTTATTTTTTACCATTACTTCGCAAGCAACTCGTGAGTTTTTATCTTTTTGTAAACATGCATCTAAAACTGCATCAGAAATTTGATCGCATATTTTGTCAGGATGGCCTTCCGAAACTGATTCAGATGTAAATATGTAAGACACTATAAGCCCTCAATGCTTATGCCATCCATTAAGAGAGCATCTTTTATAAGTGAATTCATTACTTTATCAATCTCTTCATCAGTTAAGCTTTTTACAATAGATTGAAATTTAAATCTATACCCTACTTTTAAGATGTTTAATTTTTTATTTTCAAATAAATCAAAAATAAAAAAGTCTGTTATTAGATCATTTGCTTCACTTACTTTTATCATCAAATTAGCTAAATCACTTAAATTATCATGGGCCTCTAGGCTGAAAGATAAATCTCGATAAGAAGCGGGAAAATCCGAGGTTTTCTGGTATTTTTTTTCAGAAATTTCCAGACCATTAATTGATATTTCAAAACTAAAGACAGGAGTTTTTACTTTTGAATCAACGAAGTTTTTAGATAATCGACCAATTCTGCCAATTTGACCACCCTTAAAATAAACTTTTTCATAGAGATCATAGTTTTCTGATTTACCTTCTTCAAAGTTTGGCTTTTCCCCAAGAATCTCTTCAAAAATTGTGCAAATTAATCCCTTCAAGTACGAATAATCCAGTTGCTGATTGAATTCTTTAAAGTTTTTATTAGTCCTTCCGCATACCATTGCAGACAGCTTTCTTTCATTTCCCTCTTTTGTATAAATATCTGAGAATTCAAACAATTTAATGGAATCTTTTTGTCTGTTTTGATTGTAAACAACATTCTCCTTGAGAGATTTTGTAATACAAACACGCATTTTCGATCTTTGCTTATCTAAGGGGTTATCGACAGATATTGCTGATTCATCAACGTTATCATTAAAAGGGAAATTGATAGCCTCAAAAAAGCCACAATTGACCAAATAGTTTCGACATGATGTTTCAAAATTTGGAGAAATAGTTTTAGTTTTTACTGGCAAGGATAATGCCTTAGGAGCAATATTATCGTATCCAATCATTCTTGTTATTTCTTCAGCCAAATCATTTATCTGGTCTACATCTGACCTATGTGGAGGCACCATGACATCACCAGAAACTTCGAAATATAGTGATTTTAAGATTTCTTGCTGCTCTTCATCTGTTAAATCTATGCCTATGACGTTGTTAAGTTTCTGCGAGTTAAATTCGACACTTAACAAATCTTTTTTTCTTTGTTCAGATTTTATGGCACAAGATTTAACTTTGACATGATCTTGAACAATGGCGATAAATCTACGTAAAACCTGTTCTTGCGCAAGATAATCTACTCCCCTTTCAAACTTATAAGATGCTTCTGAAGTTAGATTATATTTTCTTGCTTTACCAAGTATTTCTTCAGGCTTAAAGTAGGCACACTCGACGAGTACTTTAGACGTTTTTTCATTACAAGAGGTGCTTTCATCACCCATGGTCCCAGCTAGGTCAACTGCAACTCCATTGACAGTAAAAACTAAATTTTCACCTTCAAGTTCTATTTCAGTACCTAATAATGTCTTAAACTCTTCTTTTTTATTTCTTTTTTCTAAAACTAGAGGGCCAGCAATCTTTTCAGCATCGTAACAATGTGTTGGTTGACCAGACTCATAGGCCAAATAATTAGAGATATCGGTAAAGAAATTGTTTTTATTTAAATTGAGGTCGTTAAAATAGTTCTCTAAGTAGGAAGCATAATTCTTTATTTCACCCTCAATTTCAATTTCCACAAAACATATATTTGGACATAAATTCTCCGCTTTATTTTCAAATTTTAAATTTGCATCTGGTAATTCGTCTTCAAAAATTTTTTGATCAAGTTTTGCAGAGTAGAAATGATTTAGATCTCGAGCAAGACCTTTTAATGAAAGACAGTCACCTCTATTAGGTGTGATTTCTAAATCAAATACCTCACCCTCTAGTTCATGCTCGTGACCAAGTTGAAATAATTTATCAGATAGTTCTTCAATAGAAGGTTTCTTCTCTAAAAAGTTCAATAAATGTGAGTACACAATTTTCATTTAAATTGCCTCAAAAAATCTAAGTTTGATTTATAAAAATCTCTAATATCGCTTACCCCATACTTAAGCATCGCTATTCTCTCAATACCAAGACCAAAAGCTAAGCCTGAATATTTATTAGAATCGACTTTACAATTTTTCAGAACTTTTGGGTTAACAATGCCACAACCAAGAATTTCTAACCATTTGTCACCAAATAAAACATCGACCTCTGCAGATGGTTCAGTAAAAGGAAAGTAAGAGGGTCTAAATCTCAGTTTAGCGTCTTCTCCAAAAAGAGAATGGCAGATTTTATATATTAAATCTTTTAAATGAGCAAAACTTACTTTCTCATCAATAAAGATGCCTTCAATTTGATGAAACATTGGTAAGTGCGTAGCATCGTCATCTTTTCTATAGACTTTTCCAGGTGAAACAAAGGCCATAGGACCTTGTTTTTCAAGCATACATCTCACTTGAACTGGTGAAGTGTGGGTGCGCAATACTTTTTTCATATCGTCGACATAAAAAGTATCATGCATCTCTCTTGCAGGGTGAGTTGCAGGGATATTGAGCATATCAAAATTATATTCTTCACTCTCAATTTCAGGACCTTCAGCAACTTCAAAACCAAAAGAAGTGAGCAGCTTTATGAGATCGAATTTAACTTTGTTTACTGGATGAATAGCCCCGATTTCTCTATCAAGACTTGGTAAGAATAGCTCTTTTGGTTTTGACATTAATCTATAGCAGTTTTCACAACTTTTTCAAAAGCTGCTTTATCCTGTATAGCTAACTCTGACAGCATCTTTCTGTCAAGTTCTATGCCTTTTTTATTCATCCCAGCAATGAACTTGGAGTAAGTGTGCCCAAGGTTTCTGACTTCAGCATTTATTCTTATTATCCAAAGTCTTCTAAAATCTCTTTTTCTATTTTTTCTATCTCTATATGCATATTGAAGTGATTTAATCAGAGATTGTTTGGCTGTCTTAAATAAACGTGATCTAGCACCATAATGGCCTTTAGTTTTTGCTAGAACAGCCTTATGTTTTTTTGCAGCTAAATTTCCTTTTGTTGTTCTTGGCATTTTATGCTTCCAATAGTTTGTTCACTGCTTTCAGGTTCGCACCCTCAAGATGTGAAGTTCCTCTGGCGTGTCTTTTCTTTTTTGTCTTATGTTTAGACAAAATATGGTTTCTGCCAGCAGACCTCATTTTAAGACCTGAACCCGTAGTTTTAAACCTCTTTTTTGCACCAGAGTGATTCTTTAATTTACTCATTTTACTTTCTTTGGTGCCAGTAGTGCGCTGTATGTTCTATTTTCAAACTTTGGTTCTACTAACACAGATGCAATATCTTCCGTTTCTTTGATGATGCTGTCAAGTAAAGTTTTACCAAAACTCGTGTTTCCAAGCTCTCTTCCACGAAAGGTAACAGAGATTTTGACGTTGGCATTCTTCTCAATGAAACCAACGATTTTATTTAGTTTAGTATTAATATCGCCGGTATCGATATTTGGGCGCATTTTAATCTCTTTTTGTTCTATTTTTTTTTGATGCTTTTTAGCAGCAGATTGTTTTTTCTTCTGATCGAATTTATGTTTTCCGTAGTCTAGAATTTTGGCCACACAAGGTTCTTTTTCAAATGTTATCTGTAGTAAATCTAGACCTTTTTCTTCGGCGATTTTCAAAGCATCATCTTTACTATACACACCGAGTTTTTCTCCATTATCGTCTATCACAGTCAAAGTTTGAGCTTTGACGTACTTATTTACAGGTGCCTGAGGTGGTCTTCTTCTTCTTTGCCTTTGTTGTCTCAAATTATTGTGGGTTGTAAAGATTTAACGTGCATAGAATTAGCACTGTTTGAAAGTCTTAAGTATTATCATAGAATGCAAATATTATATGATTTGAGGATTTAATCAAGAGTTTGTATCCCACAAAGATTCTGGTACTTTCATAGTTTTTATTTCGATGGCATTGCCACTTGGATCTCGAATAAAAAATGTTTCTTGCTCTCGATAGCCTCCCTTAAATCTTAAATGCGGCTCGTCCAAGAAATTATATTCTTTGCTATTTTTAATTCTTTGCTTTACTTCCTGAAAGTCGTTATTTGTGAGATGAATGCCAAAATGAGGAACACACACGTCAGCCATATCTACATGATGTCTGTGACTATGAGTTAATTCCTCCTCACCAGCATTATGCAAAGTTAACTCATTACCCCAAAAATTAATGTCTTGCCATTTTCCTTCTTCACAATTACCTTCCTTACAGCCTAAAAAACTGCAATAGAAATTTTTTGCCTCTTCTATTGATTTAACAGGAATAGCTAAGTGAAATCTTGAACTCATAAACTAATTATAAAACTCTTTTGTAAGACTTTGTATCTCCTTAGCTAAGTCTATTTTTATGCTTAAATCTTTTGAAATTTGTTGTAAACTGAGCTTTGCTATAGGTTCTATTGAATTATATTTAATATAAATTCGTTCAACTATTTTTGGTCCCACACCATTTATGTCGAAAAGGAAATGTTTTTTCATATCCTTACGTTTTTTACTTCTAAAATTCTTCAGTGCAAATCTATGGGCTTCATCCCTGACGTCTAAAAATAATTTTGAGATGTCTTCTGAATTCCGGAATTCATAATCACCAACATTAGTATGTAAAGTTTCTAGCCCATATTTCCTTTTAGCACCTTTAGATACTGACACACATTGAATTTCCATATCAATTCTTTCTGATATGTAATTCAAATGAGTTTTGCCACCATCTATCAATATTAAGTCTACATCTGGTATAGATTTAAGATATTTATTAATGCCAAATACCAGTGAATCTAAATCTGACTCAGAAATTACTAAAGGAACTCGAAAAAATCGGTATTTGCTTTTATCGAATGAGTTTTCTGAAAAATTTACACATGAGACTGTTTTTATATCGCCACTAACACCACTCACGTCAAATCCGACAATAGTTGGCTCGTCGATAGTATTAAGATTCCTGCGTAAAAAATCTAAAGACTGGGCATATTTTTGATATTTCGTAGATTGATTCAATAAACCTTCGTTAGCGTTTTTGTTTGCGAGCTCAATCCACTCAGATTTTTTACCTTTTAGAGGTTTTAGAAATTTTACGTTTCCAAATATATCATTCTCATCGACTTTAAATTCTGTAATGATCTTACTAACAGATGGATATTTTTGAATCAAACTTGGAATGAATTCTAATAAAGCATCATAATCGTTTTTTTGAAGATGGTTTTTAAAAATAAATTTTTGTAGATTTACAAACCTATCTGATTCAACTTGTATTACTGCAACCGAGATAAGTTTTTCATTCGTTCTTATACCAACTACTCTTGTGTTACTGCCTTTCGAAAAAATAATTTGTTTTTGATTAATCTTATTTAATTGCTCGAGCCTATCTCTTATTGCAGCTGCTTGTTCAAATTTTTCTAGATCTGCTGCTTGCAACATTTCTTCCTTCATTTTCTTTTCTAAATTTTTGAAATTGCCCTTGAGAATTGATTTAGTGTTTTCAATGTCTTTTCTGTACTCTGTTTTATTTATTTCGCCAACACATGGTGCAGTGCACCGACCAATTTGATATTCCATGCATGGCCTTGATCTATTTTTAAAGTAGCTATCACTACAAGTTCGTATTTTAAAAACTTTCTGAATTTGATTTACAGCTATTCTAGTCGCATAAGCACTGGTGTATGGACCATAAAGACCCTCATGACCTTTTAGAACTCTTTTAGTTTGAATTTTAGGAAAGTCATGATTTTCATCAAGATGAATGAAGGGATAACTTTTATCGTCCCTTAATAGTATGTTAAATCTAGGTTTTTCTGATTTAATCAAGTTTTGTTCTAGAAGTAACGCATCTACTTCATTATTTGTTGTGACAAAATCTAGTTTATTTGCCAAAGACACAAGTCTTTTAGTTTTATAAGTTTGATTACCAGAAAAATAACTTCTAGCTCTTTTTTTTAGGTTTTTTGCTTTACCAATATATAAGATTTCGTCATTATTAAAAAACTTATAAATGCCAGGCTCTTCAGGGAATTTAGCGGTTGACGTTTTGAGATCTTTATCCAATTTCTTTCTTCGTGTTTAATTTACCTAGCTCAACCCCCCATTGATCGAAAGGGTTAATGTTCCAAAACATACTCATAAATATGGTTTTGTTTTCCCAAATTGCAATTAACTCACCTAAAGATTCTGGCGATATATTTTTCAAAAGTAGAGTCGTAAATCTTTTTGGTGAAACTTTTTTGTGAGAGTTAGATTCGTCGACAGTACCATCTCTTAAAGATTTAGTCTGCCCCTTGTATTGTTTAAAATTTAAATCTTCATTTTTTGAAGAAATAAAATAGCTATTAGTTTCTCTATTTCCTTGAAATAAATGTTGAAAAAAGGAATGTTGAGCTCGAGGGCCATATCCACCCCAAATAATTGATCCTGTTTTAAAATTCAATATATCACCTGCATCCCTGTCAACTGATTTTCCAAGGGACTCCATCTCAAGCTGTTGAGCATAGGCATAGAAATTTCTTAACTTATAATCGTAGTTAAGTATTAATGTAGTATCAAAGTTTAATAAATTACTGAAAACTATATCTTGTATAGCTAATGAAAGTGCTGGATTTAGCTCAGGCTTCTCTAAGCTTAAATTATCAATACTATTTGCGCCCGATAGAAATCTTTCAAAGGAAGCTCGACCTTGAGTTAAAAAAAATCCTATGTTTATTCCAGTCCAAATTGAAAATCTACCACCAGTACCAACGTCAAAATCCAAAATGTTGTTTGCATTGATACCAAAATCTATTGCTGATTGTCTTGATGCTGTAATAGCAAATGTATTACTAAGATACTTATTTTCAGTAATTCTTAAATAGCTACTCAAAGTTTCTAAAGTTGAGAAGGATTTTGAAGCAATTACTAAGCCATAATCTGATAAATCTAAATCTTTATACTTTTCATATTCAACTGGATCGCTACCAGTTACAAAATCAATTTGTATTTCTTTATTTAAAAAAACGTCATGCATTAGTTTCGGACCTAAATATGAACCTCCTATGCCAAAAATAATTATCTTTTTAAAATTTGTTTTAATTAATTTTGCTAAGACTTCCATTTGATCCAGACTTTTTAAATATAAATCTGACTCTGGATCTCTATATTTGAAATGTGTGACTGCTCTGTTTTCAGTATTATTAAGCCTTACTCCAGACTTGAGATCTTGAAATTTCTGCACAAATTTATGTTTTTCTGCATAATTTTCAAAATACTTAAAAGTTGCTTCATTGATTGATGACATGGATTGATCTATTGATAGAAAATCTGTTGAAAATTTTCTTTCACATAATCCAAGAATATCTTCAGCTGAGATATTCTTTAATAAATCCTGGAATTTCATGAGTAATCCTTGATAGATTCTTCAATATCTTTTGCCTGTGTTATTGGTCTACCTACTACTATAAAATCTGCACCTTTAGAATATGCTTCTTTGGATGTCATTACCCTTTTTTGATCATCTGATGAATTTTGATTTCTTATTCCAGGCACAACTTTAATCAACGAAGGATCTTGAATGAGCTCTAGCTCTTGTGAACTACACACAATTCCATCGATATTAGTCTCCATGGCAATATTGATTAAATTGTTAAATTGTTTTTTAAAATCATTGTTATAAAGTTTTCTAATATCACTTTCATCTAGACTTGTGAGCAAACTAACACCAAGAATCTTTGTACTTCCCTTAGCTTCATTTGCAGCCTGAATCATATCTTGACCACCTTGAAGATGAATAGTTGTTAATTTGACATTATATTGAGATATTTCTTCTACTGATTTTTTGACAGTATTTGGTATGTCATGCAATTTCAGATCTAAAAATATTTCAAAATCCCTTTGAGATAAAAAATCTAAAACCTTAGGTCCTTCAGCTATAAATAGCTGCAAACCTACTTTAACAATACATTTTTTAGGATCAAGATTAGAAATGAAATAAGACATTTCAGCAATATTTTTAAAATCTAAGGCAATAATCAGTCTTTTATTAGACATAACTTGAATTGTATTTAAAAGATTGGCGATTTACTAGGAAACAAGGGTAAGTGAAATTCTTTCTCTTTCAGAATCCATGCCACTAATTGACACTGTAACTTCTTCGCCAACTTTATATAGATCTTGTATTGTTTGTGAGCCAACTTCAATTTCTGAGTGGTGTATCAAGCCATCTATACCACCTTCAAGTTCAACAAACACACCAAAATCAGTAACTGATTTGACCTTAAGTTTCTCAAGAATATCACCGTCGTTATGCTTGTCCTCGAACTCTTTCCATGGATTTTCTGTCGTATGTTTTTTGCTTAATGAGACTTTCCTCTCTTCGAGATCAATTTCCATAACTTTTACATCAATCTTGTCGCCTTTATCTAGTATTGAAGCAGGATTTATATTTTTATTTTTCCAATCTAGATCAGTGATATGAACTAAACCTTCAATATCATCGTCAAGTTTAACGAAACATCCGTAGTCTGTTGTTAGAGCAACTTCACCCTTAACAACTTGACCAACATGATACTTGCTTTCTATGTCCTTCCAAGGGTCCTCGGAAAGTTGTTTAAGGCCCAAAGAAACTCTCATTTTTTCTTCGTCAAAGGAAAGAACCATGAATTCCATTTTTTCTCCTACCTTAAGTGCTTCTTTAGGATGAGAAACTCTTTTCCAAGATAAATCAGTGATATGAAGTAGGCCATCTAAACCACCTAAGTCAACAAAAGCACCATAATCTGTAAGGTTTTTGACTGTGCCTTGAATCTTTTCACCTTCTTTAATTATTCCTAGTAGTCTTTCTCTCTCTTCGGAATTTTGTTCTTGCAGTACTGCTTTTCTTGAGAGAACAATATTTGATCTCTTCTTATCAAATTTCATTACCTTGAAATCAAGCGTTTGTCCTGTTAAGTCTGGATAATCCTTGCCACCTTTAGGATCGATTAAAGAACCTGGTAAGAAAGCTTTTACTACATCGACAAACACTGTAAAACCTCCTTTAACTTTGTTCACAACTTTTCCTTCGACATATATCCCATCGCTGTGTGCAGTTTCCAGTTTGTCCCATGTCTCTTGTTTTCTTGCCTTATCTCTAGAAAGTCTTATCTCGCCATACCCGTCATCAAGAGCATCAAGTATGACTTCAACCTCATCGCCAACATCTACCACTAATTTACTTGAATGATCTTGAAATTCTTCTATTGAAACTAACCCATCTGATTTGAAACCTATATCTAGCGTAACCCACTTCTTGCCAATTTCTATTACATTAGCTTTAACTAGCGATCCTTGAACAAGATTGAACTCGCTGAAGCTTTTATCAAGCATATGTTGTAATGTGTTATCAGTATTTTTCATTAATTAATTTTTTTATTAAATTTATAATTTCTCCAACAGTTTTTTCAGAACTATCAACGAGGATTGAATCTTCAGTTTGTTTAAGAGGCGACTGAGTTCTTTTCATGTCTCTATCATCTCTGAGTACAATCTCATTTTTGAGTTCGGAAATATTAACCTTTTGTCCAGCATTTCTCAACTGATTTGCTCTTCTCATTACTCTTTCATCTAAATTTGCTGTTAAAAAAATTTTCACGAGTGAATCTGGAAAAAGCTTTGAAGACATATCGCGCCCTTCAGCAACCAAGCCAGGCTTTTTTCTATATGTTTTTTGAATCATAGTTAATTTATCTCTTACAGCAGATAGTTGGGATAGCTCTGATGAAAGTTTTGTTATTGCTGGCCCTCGTATTTCATCAGTAATATTCTTGTTATGGTATAGAATAGTTTCTTGCTCCAAATCATATTCATGTTTTATGCAATTAATCTCTTGTGTTATATCTATAACTCCTATTGAGTGCAGAAAAGCATAACACCTATATATCAATCCACTATCCAAATAATTCCATTTTAAATCTATTGCTAATTCTTTTGAAATAGTCCCTTTACCAGAACCAGAAGGTCCGTCGATTGTTACTATGGGTACCATGCTTCTATTACCTGATAAAAACCTGGAAAAGATGTTTCAACTGATTCAGTTTCATCAAAATTAATTTTTTTTCCAGTTGCAAGCGCCGCTATCATAAAACTCATAATTATTCTGTGATCACCACCAGTCTTTAAATCTACACTATCATTATTGAAATTTTTTGAAGGAATAATTTCAAAACCGTCATCAAACTCTTTTAAGCCAATGTTTGGATTAAATTTTTTCATATTACTTAACAATAAACTAATTCTGTCGGATTCTTTATACCTAAGTTCTTTTGCATCTTTAATGGTAGTTTTGCCCTCTGCAAACATTGCCATAATTGCAATCAAGGGTATCTCATCGATTAAATTAGGAATTTTTTGTCCAGAAATTGAAATTCCTTTTAGTTTTTTGTCAAAGCTTGCAGTTATATCTGCTCTCGGTTCATTAGATATTACAGAATAGTTATGTAGTTCAATATTTGCACCCATTTCCTCCAAAACATTGAGAAAAGCTGTTCTAGTTTCGTTTACACCAATACCTACTAATGGAATAACTTTTTCTGTAAGAATATTCGCAGCAATTAGATAGGCAGCTGAAGAGAAATCTTTGGGTACATCGATAAATTTTTTTGTAATTTCTTTGGTACCATCAAGAATTATCTTATTACCCTCTATAAGGATTTCTGCATCGCATTCCTTTAACAATCTTTCTGTGTGATCTCTAGATGGAATATTTTCAATTATTTCAATCCTAGTTTTTGATGAAAGAGCTGCTAGAAGAAGGCATGATTTTATTTGAGCACTTGGTATTTCCAATTCATATACAAAATTTGATTGTAATTTTGATTTGCCTATTTCTATTGGTGGGTATTTATCATCTCTCAAAGAGATTTTTGCACCCCAATTATTTAAAGGATCTGAAATCCTCCTCATAGGTCTTTTAGAAAGTGATTTATCGCCAATCAAGGTACATTTTTTTCCAAATCCAGCAGCGTAGCCAGTTAAAAGACGTATACCCGTGCCAGAGTTGCCTAAATCAAGAGTGAGATCCTCCTTGTTTGAGGCAAATTGATTTGCTGCGTGAAGGGTATTTTTTACATCTTCACCAATAAAACTTTCATCAAATTCTAAATTTAAAACAGCACACCTCTGAGCAATAGATTTGTCTTTTGGAAGTTTAATCACAATAGTTTATTCTTAAGCTTTTGTTTTATAAGTTTCAGATTTTCTTCGTTATCTAAGAATATTTCACTCCAGAGGCCCTCATTTGCTTCTGATAATCTCAGTATTTCTTTAAGACTATCGCCAGAGAATTTTTCATAGTCGATACCTTCTTCGTCAAGTATTTTTTTATAAATAAAGCTAAATAAATGTGGAAAATGGCTTAGAAAGGCGTAGTTCTTATCATGCTCTGAAAAAGACATAATAGAGGTTTTAGCTCCGAGTGAATTCCAAAATGATTTAAGCTTAAGTAAATTTTTATGATGAGGGCTATCTATAATAATTACCTCTTTACCTTCAAATAAGTCTGTTTCAGCATCTTCAGGTCCAATTTTATGGCTTCCGCATATTGGATGAGATGAAATGAAATTTGAGGGTAGCTTTATTCCTTGCAAAAAAGTCTTAGAACTAGAAATATCAGTAATAAGACTTTCAGGGAATTTTGAAGAAAAATAAGAAATATGGTCAAGGACATCTTTTTGTCTTGTACAAATAATTACTAAACTAAACTCGCCCTCAACATCCGAAACATCTGAAAAAATATTTTTATAAATATTAAGTTTTTTTAGTGTAGCTAGAAACGTTTCATGCGTTTCCAAACAAGAAATATTGTAATCTTTAATAGCATGGGCCATTGAAGTGCCCATAAAACCTGAACCAACTATTAGTACCTCTTTACCCATTATTTTTCTGAGCGTTAAGAGAAGTTTTCATAATCTCGATGAATATAGACTTTAAATCCTCTTTTGGATAGAGCAATGATAGTTCATCAATCTTTTTTAAGATTTCTTCTTCTCTGGAATCATCAAGAAAATCTTTATCTAAGTTTTTCTTAACTTTGCCTATTTGAAGTGAGAGATTAAGTCTTGACTCGAGTAAGGCAACAATTTCTGAGTCAATTGCATCTATTTCTTCTCTGATAAATAAAAGTGCTTTTTCGTCATCCATAATTTTTCTCAAAATTTTCCATAAATTCTTTTAAAGCAAAAACTGACTCTATTTTCATTGGATTATAGATACTTGCTCGCATTCCACCAACTGAACGATGGCCCTTCAAATATTTAAAATCGGCTTTTTCAGCCTCCTGAAGAAAAACTTTCTCTAGCTCACTATTTACAATAGTGAATACAACATTATTTATCGATCTTTGTTTTGGGTTTACAGGATTTATGTAGAAATCAGATTTGTCGATTAGCTCGTAAAGAATAGCTGTTTTAGCCATACTTTGTTTCTCCATTTCAGCTACACCACCATTTTCCAAGTACCAATCAAACATTTTACCAGCAACATACCAACCAAAAGTATTAGGTGTGTTGAGCATAGAGCCTTCATTAGCATGTGCATCATACTTTAGAATGTTTGGTAAATCAGTGTTTGATTTTTCTAGCAATTCTTTTTTTGCAATAACTAGAGTAATTCCTGAAGGACCAAAATTCTTTTGTGCACAAGCATAAATGAAATCATACTTGGAGATATCGATGTTTTCTGAGAATAAACATGAGGACATGTCAACGAAAGAGTACGAAGAGAATTTAGGTTCTTCTGTAATCCTTATGCCCTGTATGGTCTCATTTTTACAATAATGAACAAGTGAAGAATTCTCTACCACATTCCAGTCAGACATAAGGTGAATGTTCGTATAATTATTTTCTTTTGATGAAGTGCATATATTCACGTTACAAATATTTGAAGCTTCTTTAATTGCCTTAGCAGACCAAGAGCCTACATCGGCAAAATTTCCTGTTTTCCCTAAATGAGCAAAGTTCAACGGTATAAGAGAGAATTGCAAAGTTGCTCCACCCTGCATAAAAATTACATCATAGTCTTCTGGTATTGAAAGTAATTTCCTAACCGAAATTTCAGCCTTTTTGGCTACTTCTTTAAAAACTATATCGCGATGGCTTATTTCAATTATGGAAGAACCAATTCCTTCATAATCGTATAACTCAGATTCAATTGCTTCTAATATCTCAACGGGCAATGTGGCAGGACCAGCACTGAAATTATGAACTCTCTTCTTCATCAAGACTTTCTTTGAAGCCTACGGCGTCAACAAGCATCTCTGCTTCTCTGGTTTTAACTACTTTAACACCTTGTGTGTTTCTACCAATTACACTTATTTGATTAACATTTGTTCTTATCATGGTGCCTTTATTTCCTATAAGCATTACTTCATCTCCATCTAAAACCTGAACTGCGGCTACCATTTTTCCGTTTCTAGTTGAGGTATTAAGTGCAATAACACCTTTACCGCCTCTTTTTTGTCCACTAAATTCTGAGATATTAGTTCTTTTACCATATCCGTTTTCACTAAGCGTAAGTAATTTTGCATCAGGTATGACTTTTATCATAGAAATTACTCTATCGGTTTTATTAATATTCATGCCTTTCACACCTCTGGTAGATCTGCCCATTGCTCTAACATCTGATTCTTTGAATCTTATGGCTTTACCAGTTTCAGATGCAAGGCAAACTTCATCCTTTCCATTGGTGATAATTGTGCTAATTAATTTATCGCCTTCATCAAGATTTATAGCTCTCAAACCTGGCGCATATTTCTTTTTGAAAGCTGTTAGAGCAGTCTTCTTTACAACTCCATTCTTTGTAGCCATTATTATGAAGTGGTCCTCTTTGTACTCATCTACTGGCAAAAATGAAGTAACTTTTTCATCCTCTTCCAGAGGCAAGACATTTGAAATAGGTCTACCTTTAGCTGTTCTTGACATAACAGGCAACTTATAAATCTCTAGCCAATGTACTTTACCCTTAGTTGTGAAACACAATACTTGCACATGTGTATTAAGCACCAATACTTGTTTGATAAAATCTTCTTCTCTTAAAGCAGAAGCAGTTTTTCCGACACCACCTCTTCTTTGTGATCTATATTCGGCCAGCTGTTGTGTTTTTACGAAACCATTATTAGAAATTGTGAATACCCTTTCTTCTTCAGGAATTAAATCTGCGTCATCTATTGTTAATCTTCTTTCAATAATTTCTGTTCTTCTTTCATCTCCAAAATTTTCTTTAATTTCTATGAGTTCTTCCTTTACTACCTCAACAAGTCTTGATTGATTAGAGAGAATTTCTTGCAGCTTCTTAATTTGTTTCACAAGTTCCTCATATTCTTCATTTAATTTATCAGTTTCAAGCGCTGTAAGTCTGCTGAGTCGTAATTCTAGAATAGCTTTTGCCTGCACAAGAGAAAGTTTATATTCCTTCCCATTAAGACCAAAACCTTCCTCCAATCCTTCGGGTTTACAGATATTAGGATCAGCAATTTTGTCTAAAAGTGGTTTGATTGTTGAAGCAGACCAATTTTGATCACAAAGTTTGTCTGCAGCTACTTTTGAATTTTCTGATTTTTTAATTATTTCAATTACTTCATCGATATTTGCAATTGCAACTATTAAACCCTCAACAACATGTCCTCTCTCTTTTGCTTGACGAAGCTCATAAAGAGATCTGTTAGTAATAACATCCTTCCTATGATCTAGGAATATGTTGAGCAGCTGTTGCAAATTGCATATTTGCGGTTTGCCATCTACTAAAACAACATTGTTAATGCCAAAAACTTGCTCCAATTGAGAATGTTTGATGAGGTTATTTAAAACTACTTCTGGTACTTCACCTTTTTTAAGTTCTATGACTACCCTCATTCCATCTTTATCTGACTCATCCCTTATTTCTCCGATACCTTCAAGTTTCTTATCTTTTACAAGTTCAGCAATTCTTTCAAGCATTCTTGCTTTATTAACCATAAATGGTATCTCAGTAATAATTATTGCTTCTTTACCGGCTTTCATTTGTTCGATAGCAGTCTTGCCTCTTACGTAAACTTTTCCTTGGCCTGTTCTATAAGCTTGTTCAATGCCATCAATACCAGTAATTATTCCACCTAATGGAAAATCTGGTCCTTTAACAATTTTTATTAAATCATCAACTGAAGCATCAGGATTATCTAAGATGTAAAAACATGCATCCAATACTTCAGTAAGGTTGTGTGGAGGAATATTGGTTGCCATACCAACTGCAATACCTGAAGAACCATTTATTAACAAATTGGGGATCCTAGTTGGCAGAACATCAGGAATATCTTCAGTTCCGTCGTAATTTGGAGAGTAACTTACTGTTTCTTTTTCAATATCTGCAAGTATTTGATCAGTAATTTTTTGCATTCTGATTTCTGTATATCTCATTGCTGCTGCAGAATCACCATCAATGCTACCAAAGTTTCCCTGCCCCTGTATTAATGGATATCTAAGAGAGAAGTCTTGCGTCATTCTTACTATGGCGTCATAAACTGCTGTATCGCCATGTGGATGATATTTACCAATGACATCTCCTACTACTCTCGCTGACTTCTTATTGGGTTTATTATAGGTATTAGACAATTTATGCATGGCGTATAAAATTCTTCTGTGAACTGGTTTCATACCGTCACGAGCATCAGGCAATGCTCGTCCAACTATGACACTCATAGCGTAGTCCAAATAGGACTTTTTTAACTCTTCTTTAATGTCAACAGAAAGGACTTCTTTAGCAAACTCTTGCACGGACCTATTTTATCATAGGGTTCTCAACTAATCTTTAAATTCGGTGACTAATTTAGAAATACTTTCTTTTGCATCACCAAAAAGCATTCTAGAATTCTCTTTGAAAAATAATGGGTTCTGAACACCAGCAAAACCTGAAGCCATTGATCTCTTTAAAACTATTGTTGTTTTAGCTCTATATACTTCCAGAATTGGCATACCATAGATTGGGCTTCCAGGCTCCTCAGTTGCCGATGGGTTAACTACATCATTTGCTCCAATTACAATAGCAATATCAACAGTTTCCATTGTCGGATTTATGTCTTTTGGTTCAAGGAGATTATCATACGAGACATTAGCCTCAGCTAAAAGTACATTCATGTGGCCTGGCATTCTGCCTGCTACTGGATGAATACCATATGAAACTTCACAGCCATTTTCTTCTAACAGATCCCCTAATTCTTTTACGACATGTTGAGCTTGAGCAACAGCCATACCATAACCAGGAACTATAAGAACTGACCTTGCCGCCTCAACAACGAGATATGCATCTTCAGCAGATATTGGTTTAATTTCTCCATCTATTTCTGCAGCATTTGAACTTGAACTTTCATACCCAACAAAAAAGATATTGTATAGGGTCCTATTCATTGATTTAGCCATAATCAATGTCAGAACTAATCCTGAAGCACCCACTAAACACCCTGCAACTATCAAAGCAGTATTGGTTAGTAATATGCCAGCAGAAGCTGCAGCAATACCAGAAAATGAGTTCAGCAAAGATATAACAACTGGCATATCTCCCCCTCCAATTGGTATAACAAAGGCTAATCCAGCTAACAAGGATATAATGAGAAGAGCTATGAATATTTTTTGAATCAAGGCTAAATTTATAAGTTCATAGCCCAAACCCCCAGCTATCACTTGACCAATAGCAATAATTACGAACAAAAGGCTGAATATCAAAAACCATCTTAAAGCTTTATTAAGAAAATTATTATCACCTTTTAAAATTTCTGCGAGCTTTAAAAATGCTATTACGCTTCCACTAAATGTTATCCCTCCTATAAGTACGGTCATAAAAGACAAAATCATTATTAAAGAAACTGCGGAGAGATTATTGAACTCCGACCAAGCTAAAAAGAAAGAAGATAAGCCTCCAAACCCGTTAAATAATGCAACCATTTCAGGAATTGAAGTCATTTTCACTTTCAAGGCAAATGCAGAACCAATCAAAGCACCAAGTAGCATAGCTGAAAGCACAAGAACTGGATTTACAATTTCAATAACTGTGACAAGCACTGCTAATAACATGCCCATTGAAGAGACAACATTACCCCTTGCGGCACTACTCTCATTTGAAAGCATCTTTAAACCATAAATGAACAGAATGGCGGAAAATATATATCCAATTTGTTGCATTATATTTAAATCAAATTCCATTATTTCTTTTTAAACATTCTCAACATTCGATTTGTAACTAAATAACCACCAAAAACATTTATTGATGCAAAAGTAATAGCTGAAAAGGCTAGGATCATCTGTAAATTACTTCCAGTATCAAGGCTTAGTGCACCAACCAATGTGATGCCACTAATTGCGTTTGCCCCAGACATTAAAGGGGTATGTAGCGTACTTGGGATTTTTGAAATCAACTCCAAACCAAGAAAAATAGCTAGAATCAAAATAAAAAATAACAAAAGTATAATTTCCATTATTTAAATGCTCCATTAAGTATTTCGCCATCATGAACTAGCAATGCAGATTTAATTATTTCATCTTCTTTATTTAACTCAATGCACTTTTTGTCAGTGCAATAAAAATCAGATATGAAATTTGTAAAATTGTTGCTCAATGCAAATGAGGCATGATCAGAAACTAGCGAGGGTAAATTTGAAAAACCCATAACTTTTACACCATTAATTACATTTATATCGTCAAGAACAGAACCTTCCACGTTGCCTCCACTCTCAACTGCCATATCAAAAATAATACTTCCGGGCTTCATTTTTTTTATCGTCTTATCGTCAATCAGTTTTGGTGCTGGCTTTCCAAAAAGTTGAGCAGTCGTAATCACAATATCTGATCTCGCACAAACTTCGCTTTGCAGATCTT
Organism: Gammaproteobacteria bacterium TMED112; assembly: GCA_002170245.2. Lineage (GTDB taxonomy): Bacteria > Pseudomonadota > Gammaproteobacteria > Magnimaribacterales > TMED112 > TMED112. Next base: position 48,814 of record NHFN02000009.1, on the reverse strand, counting down.
TTTGCAACTGGATTTGTTCTTTTGTTAGTTCATTTGCATAACCTTGTTCAGTTTGCCCTGTATCCCCTAAATCAATTTTTACAAACTTAGCTCCTAATGATTTGACTTGCTCCTCAACAATGGGCCTAGTATCAAATGCCTCGACTTTTGCTCCTAATCTCTTAGCAGTAGCAATAGCTTGCAAACCTGCTACACCAACTCCAATTACAAAAACCGTAGCCGGTTTCAATGTCCCAGCTGCGGTCATCATCATTGGTAAAGCCGATTTTAACTCTTTGGCAGATTCAATGACTGCAACATATCCAGCTAAATTCGATTGGCTACTCAAGACATCCATTTTTTGAGCCCTCGTTATTCTAGGAATGAATTCCATGCTTACTGCTGAAACATTATTTAGTTGAAATGCAGAAAATTGTTCCTTATTTGAAAACGGTTCCATTAGACCTAGAAATAAGGCTTGATCTTTCATTGCTGAAATCTCGTTCACTGCAATTGGGGATGTTGACATAAGCACATCTGATTGGGATAAACACGCTTCTCTACTTGCTGACTTTACACCTAGGCTTAAAAAAACTTCATCATGGACGTCCATGCCTTCTCCAAGACCACTTTCAAATATAATATCTATACCCATATCTAAAATTGGTTTTATAGTGTTTGGATGTAAACTCGATCTGAGATCTTTTTTGTTTTTTGGTGTAACGGCCCCTAAAATCATAAAATATTTAATGTCTAAAGATATACTTTAACTTATGGAAAATTTTGATCAATTAGAATTAGAAAAATTCACAAAATTAGCTGACCAGTGGTGGGACCCAAATGGAAAGTTTAAACCACTGCATTTGATCAATCCATTACGAACAAGCTATATTGAAGACAAAGTTGACATAAAAAACCTGGAAATTCTTGATATTGGTTGTGGTGGTGGCATTCTTGCTGAACTTTTATCACAAAAAGGAGCCAACGTCACTGCAATAGATTTAGCTGATGGTCCCCTAAATGTAGCTAAGATAAGACAAAAAAAATCTAAGCTTGATATAAATTACAGAAAAATAAGTACTACTGACATGGTAAAAGAGAAAAAAACATTTGACCTAATTACTTGTTTAGAAATGTTAGAACATGTTCCAGATCCATCACAGGTTATTAAAGAATGTGCACAACTTTGTAAGCCAGGTGGGCATTTATTTTTTTCAACTATTAATAGAAATTTGAAATCCTTTATTTTTGCAATTTTAGGTGCTGAATATATCCTTAATATTCTTCCACAAGGTACGCATGAATTTGAGAAACTTATTAAACCTTCGGAAATGAAAGATTATATCGATCAAGCAAGTTTAGTTTTTGAAGAAATTAAAGGGATGTCATATCTGCCGTTCTTAGATATTGTTCGACTTACTGACGATCCTTCGGTTAATTATATTATTCATGCAACCAAAAAATAGTGCTGTATTATTCGATCTTGATGGTACATTGATTAATTCAGGTCTTTCGTTTTTAAAAATTGTTAATGAATTAAAAGAAGAAGAATCCCAAGATCCTGTCAGTTTTCAAATTGTGAGAGAATTTTCCTCCAGAGGAGCTTCTCTAGTTTTAAAAAATGCTTTTCCTGATGCCAGTGATGAAAAAATTGATACGTTAAAATTTAAATTTTTAAAAAGATATACTCAAATAATGACATCAGATATTCATGTATACGAAGGTGTTGAAGAATTATTAAACTTTTTAACCGAGAAGAATATTTCTTGGGGAATTGTTACGAATAAATCGGCGAAGTATACTTTGCCAATTATCGAAAAACTAAAGTGGCACAATCAAACTAATGCGATTATTTGTCCTGAAAATGTTCATCAAACAAAACCAGATCCTGAAGGAATTCTTAGGGCATTAAATTTACTGGATGCAAGCGTTGAAACATCTGTTTATGTTGGGGATCATGAAAGAGATATCCAATCTGCAAAAAATGCTAATGTTAAATCAGTTGCCTGCACTTATGGTTATTATCAGTCTGACCCGTTAAGCTGGGGCGCTGACTTTATTGTTGATTCGCCAATTGAAATAAAAAAATTATTATGAAACATGTTCCTAGTTTAAATATTTCTGAAGATTCACTTTCTAATAAAAATATCCTTATTACAGGGGCTGGATCAGGCATCGGCAGAGCAGTAGCAAAAATTGCTGCAAAAAATGATGCAAATCTTATATTGTTATCAAAAGACATAAAAAAACTTTATTCACTGCAAGATGAAATTTGCGAAGAGGGTAGAAATGAACCCTTAGTAGTTGAATTTGATTTCTTGAAAGCCAGTGAAAAAGATTACAAAAAGTTAGCTGATAGCTTATATGACAACTATAAAAAATTAGATGGTTTAGTGCATATAGCAGGAGTTCTAGGTTATTTGTCACCATTAATAAATACCTCATTACAACAATTAAAGACAGTAATGCAGGTAAATTTTGAAAGTAACTTTTTACTGACTCAGCTATCTTTACCGCTATTGCTAAAGGCAAAAAATCCATCAGTTGTCTTCACATCATCTGGTGTTGGAAGAAAAGCGAGAGCCTTTTGGACAAGTTACTCTATCTCTAAATTTGCTGTAGAGGGCCTGATGCAGAGTCTTGCAGATGAGTATGAAAAAGATATGAGGGTTAATTCTTACAATCCAGGACCAACAAGAACACAAATGAGGGCTCAAGCTTTTCCAGCTGAAGATCCAAACACTTTAAGAACACCTGCTGAAATTGCTACAGATTATTTATGGTTACTGTCAGAAGAATGTCAGGAAACAGGTATTATGTATAACTATCATGAATGAACTAATTAATGCATTAAAAAATGGTACCGTAATAATCAGTTTTAAAAAAATTGATTCTGGAGATATTCGAGTTATGCCCTCTACACTCAACGAAGATCTTATGCCCGATGGTGTTAAAATTATGAATATCTCTTCGGAAAGCGAAACAATTATGGTTTGGTCTCTTGATAAAAATGCTTGGAGAGATATAAGGGTGAACACAATAACTGAATGGAGAGTTGAAAATGGATAATTTTCTAAAAATTCTTACAGCTTTATTATTTTCATTGTCTTTATACGGTGAAACTATTTCTGTGATGACATTTAATGTTGAGAATCTTTTTGATAACAGAAATGATGCTTATAGAACTGATGAAACTTATCTTGAGTTTTCAAAAAAACAAACTCCAGCACATATAAGAAATTGTGAGAAAATTTCTACTAAAAGATGGAGAGATGATTGCTTAAATATTGATTGGACAGATGAAGTAATTGAGCATAAATTAAATTCTATAGCAACTGTTATTTTATCCTATGGAACTAATGGTCCAGATATAATTGGTTTACAAGAAGTTGAAAATAATAGAATCCTAAAACAATTATTTAATAAACTTGATGAAGCAGGCTATAAGTATTACGTTCTTCTAGAAGGCAGTGATAACAGAGGGATTGATACAGCTTTTATATCCAAATACAAAATTATTGAATCAAAATTACATAAGATTGAATTTAGTGGTGCCACGAAACAACAAATTGGTGATACAAGAGAAATTCATGAAAGTGTTTTTTCTATCAATGGTAAAAAAATGACTGTTTATAATGTGCATTTCCCTGCACCTTATAATCCTGTTTTTATGAGAAAGAATGCTTTTTTAACATTAGAGAAGCTGGCCTCAGCTACAGAAGGTACTGTGGTGGCTCTAGGCGATTTTAATGTAACTCAAACTGAAGACAATAAAGAAGAAACTTTTAAAACTGCAAATAAAAACTGGTATGTTTCTCATAGAGATCAATGTTCAGAGTGTTACGGAACAAGCTATTGGTTCACTGGCAAATCATGGAGTTTTCTTGATGTAATTATGGTAAGAAAAAATCGAGGGGATAATTTTTCTGCCAATGGTGTGAGTATTGTTAACCACCCGCTTCAAACCAGAAAAGATGGAACACCTATACGGTACGATGCAAAAAACCAAATTGGGGTCTCAGATCATTTTCCTGTTGTAGGAATCATTGAACTCAATTAATCTCTAAGATATTTTTTAGTTTCAAGACTTCTTTTTTGGAAAACTTTTTCCAACCACCGGGTTTTAAATTATCAGGCAGTAATATTGGCCCAAACCTTAGCCTTATCAATCTATTAACATCCAATCTTTGTGTTTTCCACAGCTTCCTGACTTCTCTATTTTTTCCACTAAATAAACAAACATAAAACCAATGGTTTTTTGATTTTGATGTTTTCTTTACAGCTACAATGTCAGAAAATTGAGTTAACTCGTCATTTATCTTCACTCCTTTGAGTAAGTTTTCAATTTTTTTATTAGATACATCACCATAGACCCTACACAAATACTCCCTATCGATATTACTACTTGGGTGAGCTAAGAAATTCACTAAATTCCCATCATTGGAGAAAAGTAAAAGACCGGAAGTATTAACATCAAGCCGGCCTACCATGATCCACTTACCTTTTTTTCTTGCTGGCAGTCCTTGAAAAACACTATCATTCTTATCTGTAGGAACATTTGAGCAAACCTGGCCAGTGGGTTTATGATATATCAGAACCTCTGTTTCTGGATTAAGCTCAACTACTAGATCCTCACCATCAATGTTTAGAATGTCGTCATTTTGAATAAATGTATCTTTTTTTACTTTTTTTGAATTTATAGTGACTTTTTTTGTCTTGAGAAATTCATTTACATTACGACGAGATGCAAATCCTAAATTAGCCAGATATTTTTCTAACTTTTCTTTATTGTTTTGGAGCTTCTTGCTCAATTGAATCTTCCTGAAGACTTAGTTCCGGCGAAATATTTTCTATTTCAGGTAAGTCAGGTAAAACCGGAAGATCGTCTAGTGTTTTCATAGAAAAATCATCTAAGAATTTTTGCGTAGTTATGAAAAGAGCTGGTCGTCCAGGCACATCTCTGTAACCTTTAATTTTAATCCAGCCTTGATCCATTAAAACTTTTATTACACTTGTTGCGACATTTACTCCTCTTATATCCTCGATATCACCCCTTGTAACTGGTTGCATGTATGAGATTATTGAGAGTGTCTCTAGTGTAGCTCTTGAAAGTCTCAATGGTTTAACTTCCCAAAGCTTAGCAATATCATGTGAATATTCTTGGTTTAATTGAATTCTGTAACCACTTGCAACTTCAGCTAAATCATATGGCTTATCTTCATAATCTTCTTTTAGCGACACTACCGCACTTAAGATCTCAGACTCTTCCCTAGCAGACTGAATTTCTAATAGCTCTACAATGTCTTTCACAGATAAAGCTCTATTTGCTGCAAGCAAAAGTGCTTCCGTTCTTTTTTTAATGTCCATCAATGAACTACCTCTTCTGAGCCTTTAAAATAAATCTCTCCAAATTGATCTGCTTGTACAATTTCAATATAACCTTTTCTATTTAATTCCAAAGCAGCGGATAAGATCACTGAAACTGCCAATTTAGATTCACCTTTAAGGATAAGCTCTGGCAAAGATATAAAATCTCTCTCTTTTAAACTATCTAGTAAAAGTTTCATTTTCGATTCTACGGTAATATTTTCCAGTTTAACTTTGTGGCTTGATAATCTAACCATTTCATCGAGCATTGATCTCAGTGCAAAAGTTAAATCATTTTTTTCGTAATTGTTCTTTGGCTTAGGTAGCTCAAATTCGGGTAACTTGCCTGCTGCAGTAAAGATATCTCTATCAATTCTTGGTATTTCATCAAGCTTAAAGGATACTTCTTTAAATCTTTTATATTCTTGTAATCTTCTAAGTAATTCTGCTTTTGGATCATTGTCATCCTCTTCATTTTCTTCTTCTCTAGGTAACAAGATTCGTGATTTTATTTCAGCTAAATATGCAGCCATTGCTAAATAGTCACCAGCCAATTCGTACTCAAAATCTTCCATCATCTCAATATACGCTATGTATTGATCTGTGATTTCAATTAAATTAACCTCTAAAATATCTAAATTTTTACGTTGTATAAGATATAACAAAAAGTCCATCGGCCCAGAAAATACATCCAATAGCAATAACAGTGCTTTTGGAGGTACATATAAGTTTTCAGGCAACTGATCTACCGTACTACCTTTAACTTTAGGTAATGCTATTTCTTGGGTGACTTCCATACACTAGATATTGTATATAAAAAAGAAAATAAATACTAAATATTGTGTTTTTTAATAAAACAATTATTTCTTAGTAAATGTTTGATTTTTAGTGAGAAACTTTAGTCTCGATGATGTAAAATTTATTGCTCTGTTTAAAATATATGATGTACATAACTGATAATAGTAGAATTCTTTCGAGAGAGGAACTTTCTACACCTGAAGAAATAACTAATGAAATTCCTTTAGATAAAGAATCTTCGAAATTAATTTTTGGAGCAAGAAGAAGCATTAGTCAAATACTCCACAGACAGGATGATAGGGTCATTGTAGTTGTTGGGCCCTGTTCAATACACGATCCAAAAGCTGCATTAGAATATGCAAAACTTTTGAAAGATTTCTCTTGTAATGTTGAGAATGAACTCATGTTGGTAATGAGAGTTTATTTTGAAAAACCGAGAACCACTATTGGATGGAAAGGCCTTATAAACGATCCAAGGCTCGATAATACCTTCAAAATTAATGAGGGTCTCAGGATTTCACGTAAGTTATTAAAAGATATTGCAGATTTAGGCATGCCGAGTGGAACTGAATTTTTAGATTTAATATCGCCTCAGTATGTCTCAGATCTCGTTTGCTGGGGGGCTATTGGAGCGAGAACAGCAGAAAGTCAAGTTCATAGAGAATTAACTTCAGGGCTTTCTTGTCCTATGGGTATCAAAAATTCTACCAAAGGAGACGTTCAAATTGCAATTGATGCAATAAGATCTGCACAGTATCAACATGTTTTTTTAGGAACAACCAAAAAAGGCAAAGTAGCAATTTTTAAAACGTCAGGAAATGATGATACACATATTATTCTTCGAGGGGGACTTGAACCAAATTACCATCCAGAAGATATTGAAAATTGTAGAGCAGACTTAGAGAGGAACGAAGTAAACGCTAATATTATGGTTGATTTTAGTCATGGAAATAGTCAAAAAAATCATGAAAATCAGAAAAAAGTATCTGCTTCAATCTGTGATCAAATTGCCGGTGGTAATAAAGATATTGTAGGAGTAATGATTGAAAGCAACTTAAAAGAAGGTAATCAAAAAATTTCTGTGGATATGGAGTACGGTAAAAGTATTACAGATGCCTGTGTTAACTGGGAAGAAACTATGAAATTACTAAACGACCTAGCACAAGCTGTCAAAGCCCGAAGATAATATTTATGGAATTTAAATTCAAACAAGAGGTTGCGGAAACATTAGGTCTTAATAACGCAGTTCTGTTGGAATATATAAAGTGTGCTGATTTACATAAATGTAAAATTGAATCTATATTGAAAGATTTAACTTTTTGGGATGAAAATGAGTTAATGACCGTATTAATCGATCTTAATGTAAAAGGTTTAATTGAATTGGATACAGAAAAAAAAATAGTCTCACTTTCAACAGTTAGTTCAAAAATAAAACTACAGACCCCAAAGAAAATAAAAAAATCAAATATGGCCTCAGATTGGAGCCCTTCAATTGAGGTGCTTGAAATATTAGTGCGTTCAGGTATGAATGAAGCATTTGTAAAAGAGCTTATTCCTGAATTTGTAATTTATTGGTCTGAAAGACCAGATGTCTTAATTTCGTATAATTCAAAATTTATTGAACATGCAAGATTAAAATGGGCGCAATATAATGCTGAAGTTGATACAAAAAAATCTCCTACTGTCATAAACAATGCTTGGGTACCGTCTGATGACTGCATAGATATAATCAAAATGACAGGTATTGATGTTGAGTTTGCAGAAAAATATTTGCCAGAATTTATACTCTACTGGAAAGAGGATGGTAGAGCTTTCACATCTTGGGATATTAAATTTTTAGATTTTATAAAGAAAAAATGGAATTTTAATATTGAACATTCATCAAATGGAAATAAAGAAGAATTTGACTTTTATGATCCATATAAGGAGACTGTAGGGTCTCCAGATAAAAGTAATAGCGATACTTTAACTAATTTAAGAGAAAAATATAAAATTTAGATGAATAAGAAAAACTTAAGAGCTTCAGGTGTAATACTTGCATTCACATTTATATGGATGATTTCTGGTTATTTTGCACAAACAGATCCGGAAGAGTATATTGCACCGGTAACAAAAGAAGTTGTGCTGGTTAATAATTCAAAAGCAGTTGATTATAGACTACCAGTCACAGTTAAAGCTGAATCCCAAGCTTTTTCAAAAGTAGATGTCAGATCTCAAACTTCAGAGAAAGTTGTCAAAATTGGTTTTGCTGATGGTGACTATGCACAAAAAAATGATGTAATTTGTAAACTTGACTCAGGTCAAAGAGAGGCCAACTTTAAGAAAAGCAAAATTGATTACGATTCTTCCGTTGAATTAAAGAAAAAAGGGTTAATTTCTGAATCAGCTTTAGTGACGGCTGAGACTGTATATGAAAGCGCAAAAATAGAACTAGATAGAACTGAAATAAAAGCTCCATTTGGAGGTTTTGTAGAAAATCTAGCTAAACAAGGTCAACTTCTTCAGAATGGTCAAAGTTGTGCTTCGATAATTTCTTTGACACCACTGAAAATTGTTGGAAATGTATCTGAAATGATGGTGGCTAAAATTAAACCTGGATTAGATGCCGAGATTAACTTCATCTCAGGTGAAAAATATAACACTAAAATTTCATTTATAAGTTCTGCTGCAGATACAAGAACAAGAACATTTAGAGTTGAGGCTGAGCTAGGTAATAAAGATTTAAATATCAAAGATGGACTAACTGGAGAGTTAGTGATTTACACTGAACCAGTAAAAGCACATTTTATCCCAACATCAGCTTTCTTGCTTGGGGATCAAGGTAATGTAGCGCTTGCAACTGTTCTTAATGATGTCGTACAGATCATAGACGTGCAAATACTAATTGATACGATACAAGGCGCGTGGATTACCGGTATTCCTGATGATACTAATGTCATCATTGGCGGACAAGGCTTTGTCAAAGATGGTGATGAGGTTATTTCAAGATATAAATAATGGGTATTGTTAAAACAGCGGTAAGTAAGTTTAGAACTACTATTCTAATAATGATTTTCTTAATTATTATGGGTATGTTTGGACGGGCAGCAATGCCTATTGCTTCTAACCCCAATATTCAATTTCCATTTGTGAATATATCAGTATTTTTAGAGGGAGCTTCACCTGAAGATATGGCACGAATTGTTGCAAAACCGCTAGAAAATAGATTTTTACGTCTGGAAGGTCAAGAACAAGTTAGATCAACAAATACACAAAGTTTTACAAATCTAACTATTCAATATGACGTTGACTACAATATGGATCAAGCAATTTTAGATGTTGAAAGAGCTATTGGTGAAGTAAGAAATCAATTACCTCCGGAAGCTAACGATCCAATTGTTAGGGAAAGGTCTGATAATGATTGGCCAATACTTATCTACAGTATATATGGTTTTTCAAATCTCAGAGCTGGATATGCTGTTGCTCAAGAAATACAAGATAGATTTGAAAAAGTCCCAGGTGTTTTGGGTGTTGAAATTGGTGGTGTTCCTGAAGAGCTCTTAGAAGTTGAAGTTTCTCAAGCAAAATTAGAAAGCTTGGGTGTCAGCCTCACTGAAATTTATAGTGCTGTACGTAATAATAACGTTTTGATTCCAGCAGGTTTCCAAGATACAGGTTCAGGAAAATTTGCAATAGAAATCCCTAGTATATTTGAGACAAGACAAGATGTTTTTGACCTTCCAATCAAATCAGATGGAAATAAAGTTGTAAAAATGGGTGACGTAGCAGATATAAAAAGAACATTTAAAGACCCAAGCAGTTTTTCAAGGATCAATGGGTTTGATGCAATTTCACTCTCAATTACTAAAAGAGTTGGTTTTAATGAACTGGATATTGCTCAGTCAGTTCAATCTGAAGTTGCGAAGATAAGAAAAGATTTCCCAGATGATTTAATCATTCAGCCTGGACTAGATACAACGAAATTTGCTGGAGATATGGTTTCTGAACTCGAAGGAAATATAATCACGGCTGTAATACTAGTAATGGTTCTAGTTGTAGCAACACTGGGTTTAAGAAATGGGCTTATTGTTGGAATTGCCATCCCATTTTCTTTTCTAGTTGGTTTTGGAATTTTACATTTCTTTATTGGTTACGAATTCAATTTTCTTGTAATGTTTGGAATGTTACTTGGTCTAGGAATGTTAATTGATGGTGGAATAGTAATTGTTGAGTACGCCGATAAATTGATTGATAAAGGTCAATCCCGAAAAGAAGCTTATACGAACGCAGCTGAAAGAATGTTTACACCAGTATTTGCTTCAGTCTTAACAACCCTAGCAGCTTTTTCTCCATTAATGATTTGGCCAGGGATATCTGGTAAATTTATGCGCTACTTACCTGTAACTGTTTTTGTTATCTTGGCAGCTTCATTAGCATATGCATTAATTTTTGCACCTGTTATTGGATCTTTATTAGGTAGAAGAAAAAGGGCAAGCGATGCAAATAATGATAGTGACGATACTGCTTTAAAGAAAACATATAGAAAAGCAATTACTTTCGCAGTAAGAAATCCATTAGAATCAGTTGCCTATACTTTTTTGACAATGTTTTTAATTTTGGGAAACATTGTTCCAAATTATGGAAAACAGTTTGTTTACTTTCCTTCTGTTGAGCCTTGGTTAATAGAAGCTGACATTCAAGCAAGAGGTAATTTATCGCCATATGAAGCTAGAGAGTTTGCAATAGATGCAGAACAAAAATTAATTTCTGTCAAAGGAGTTGAAGATTTAAATATTAGTGTATCTGGTGGAGGAGGAAGTGGTGACGGAGTAGGTAGAGGTTATATCGTATTAGAAGATCCAAAAGAACTTGATATAACAGGTTTTGAAGTCCTATCTTTGCTGAGAGAGGCAGTCTCTGATATATCTGGCTATAAACTGAGTATAAGGGAAGTTCAAGAAGGGCCAGGCCAATTCAGTGCTCCAGTTGAGATACAATTAATGAGCGAAGACTTAGGTCTTATTGAGAGGAAAACCCGAGAATTAAGAAACTACATAGATCAAAATATTGAAGGCCTTACCGGAGTAAATGACACATTACCTAAATATAAAATAGAATGGAAGATTGATGTTGATAAAGAAAAAGCATTTCAATCTGGTATTAGTCTATATGATATAGGATCAACTATTCAAATGGTTACAACAGGCATAATGCTTGGAGAGTACAGACCAGACGATTCAAAAGAAGAGATCGATATAAGAGCAAGATTTGCCAAAGAAAAAAGAACATTATCCAATCTTGAAAACATAACTGTTAATTCCAGAAATGGAGCAGTACCAGTATCCAGCTTTGTTGATGTGGAAGCTCGCCCCAATGCAGCAAGTCTTGTTAGAAAGGACGGTCAATTTTTTTATGAGATTAACGCTACCAATGTGCCAGGTTTTAATTTAAATGGTGAAATCAATAAGATTCAAAAATGGATGAATGAGACTAATTTTGACGATCCAAGAATGGATATAACTTTCGGTGGCTTAACAGAAAGAGGCGCAGAAGCAACTGATTTTTTAATTCAGGCATTTTACGGTGCATTATTTTTAATGTTTATAATTTTAGTGACTCAATTTAATAGTATCTCTCAACCAATAGTTATTCTTCTGTCAGTGTTATTTTCAACAGCAGGTGTGTTTTTGGGTTTAACTGTGACAGGATCAGAGCCATCCACAATTATGACTGGAACCGCACTAGTTGGTTTAGCTGGCATAGTTGTAAATAACAATATTGTGTTGATTGATACCTTCAATAAACTAAGAAAAGATTTTCCAGAAAAGCCGGCAACAGAATTAATAGCTGAAACTTGTATGAGCAGACTGAGGCCTGTACTTTTGACAACTATTACTACTATTTTCGGACTAATGTTTTTATCGTTTGGTTACAGCATTGATGTAATAAATAGGGCTATTTACGAAGGGACGTCAACAGTTAAATGGTATCAGGTGTTTGGAATAAGTATTTGTTGGGGCTTAGGTTTCAGTACTATAATCACATTATTAGTAACTCCATCATTCTTGATGATTCTTGAAAATCTAAAAGAATATAGAGTGGGTGCAAGGAATTTTGTAACATCAATACCAAATAAGATTGGCACTCTTTTTAAAAGTTAAAAACTTAAGTAAAATTTTATAATGCCTAAATTTGAAGAATCTATAAAAGAACTCGAGAAAATTGTTAAGGCCCTTGAAGATGGTGAGCCAAGCCTAGATGAATCATTAAAAAGTTTTGAAAAAGGCATATCACTAATTAAGGTTTGTCAGGCGGAGCTTGAATCAGCTGAAAATAAAATAAAAGAATTGACTGAAGATGGCGCTACAAAAACTTTTAAAAGTGACGGATCTTAGTTCAGAAAACTTTGAAGCAGAACTTCAAGAAAGAATAAATTCACAACTGAATTCTTATTTAAATTTAAATAGTCAAATTGAAGAAGCAATAAAATTTGCACTCACAGCTCCAGGGAAGCGAGTAAGGCCAACATTAATATATCTTGTGGGAGATATTTATAATGTTTCTCTAGAAAGGTTAGATTCATTAGCTTTGGCATCAGAAATTATTCATACCTATTCTTTAGTGCATGATGACTTACCATGTATGGACGACGATGATCTTCGTAGAGGACAACCAACGCTCCATAAAAAATATTCAGAGTCGACAGCTGTACTTGCAGGTGACGCAATGCAATCACTAGCAATACAGATAATTCTTGAAGACATTAACCTATCAGACGAACTTAAAGTGTCCATAGTCAAGCTATTGATGAAAAATATTGGCTATGAGGGCATGATACTAGGTCAAGCACAAGATATAAGTTTTGAACAAAAGACTGTAAATAAACAGGAAATAATTCAAATGAACTACTTGAAAACAGGCTTACTTATTGAATTCTGTATTTTAGCTCCATTGATAATTGCTAATAAGCTCGATGATGAATGGAACATAATTTCAAGAAATATTGGTATAGCATTTCAATTAATTGATGACTTACTTGATTTAGAAGAATCAAAGGAAAGTTTGGGTAAAGCTACGAACAAAGATCACTCTAAAAATAAAAAAAATCTTCCATTAATATTAGGTCGATTAGAAACAATCAATGAAGTTAAAAAGTTGCATGATAAAACAATGGAATCATTTTCAAAATTAAGTTTAAATAACCACCCACTAATGATTTATGTTGAAAATTTGTTTAATAGAAGAAATTAATGAAAATATTTAAAGAATTTCCTAAAAGTAAACCAAAAAATACTTTGCTCGATAATGTAGATTTTCCTTCGGATTTAAAGAAATTAGATTTAAATGAGCTTGAAATTTTAGCAGATGAATTAAGGGAGTTTTTACTTTATTCGGTAAGTCAGTCTGGGGGCCATTTTGGTGCTGGATTAGGTGCTATTGAGTTAACTATTGCATTACATTACGTCTTAGATTTACCAAATGATAAAATCGTATGGGACACTGGGCATCAAGCTTACCCTCATAAAATACTTACAGGCAGAAAAGAAGAATTGCATAGAATTAGGCAGATAGATGGACCAGCTCCATTCCCTTCAATTACAGAATCTGTTTATGATGCGATGAGTGTTGGACATTCAAGCACATCAATAAGTGCATCCTTAGGCATGAATGAAGCTAATCAATTATTGAAAGGGAATAAGACTATTTTTTCAGTTATTGGAGATGGTGCTATGACAGCAGGTCTCGCCTTTGAGGGTCTTATGCATACTGGACATCTTGGAAGAGATCTGAATATTATTTTAAACGATAATGATATGTCTATTTCGAAGAATAAAGGAGGCTTGTCAGATTATTTAGCAAAAGTATGGGCATCTAAAAGTTATAAAAAACTCAAATCAAGTGGGAAAAAAGTTCTTAAAAATTTACCTTTTGGTTTACACATTTCTCGGTCCCTCAAAGATGGACTGAAATCAGCTGTAATGCCAGGAAATTTATTTGAAGATCTTGGTATGCACTATATAGGGCCAATTGATGGTCATGATATGAAATTACTGGTCAAAACACTCGAGAGAATGAAAGAGAAATCTAAACCATACTTGCTTCATATTATTACAAAGAAGGGGGCAGGATTTGAACCAGCAGAGAATGAAAGGATCAAATTTCACGCAATATCAAAAATTGAAAAAAGCCCTGCTAAAGCACAAATAAAATTTCAAGACATTTTTGGTGAGTGGCTTTGTGATAAAGCAGAGGTAGAAAAAAAATTAGTTGCAATCACTCCTGCCATGAAAGAAGGTTCTGGTATGGTAGATTTTGAAAAAAAATATCCTGATAGATTTTATGATGTTGCCATTGCTGAGCAACATGCAGTGACATTTGGCGCAGGTTTGGCCTTGGGCGGCATGAAACCAGTGGTAGCAATATACTCTACTTTTTTACAAAGAGCTTATGATCAACTTATCCATGATGTGTGTTTAGAAAATGTTGATGTTACGTTTGCTTTAGATAGAGCCGGAATTGTAGGTGAAGATGGTCCAACGCACTCTGGTAGTTTTGATATAAGTTTCATGCGATGCATTCCAAATTTAGTAATTGCTACACCTTCTGATGAGAACGAAACAAGAGTTTTACTTAATACATGTTTTGAATACTCTGGTCCAGCAGCAGTAAGGTATCCAAGGGGAACTGGTTGTGGCGCTCTGGTAAAAAAAGAATTTCCTATAGTTGAAATTGGAAAAGGTAAAAAAATTAATGATGGAGAAAATATATGCATTTTAAACTTTGGGGTGCTGATAGATAGGGCCTTAGAGATAGTTAGAGAAAAAAACTATGGTTTATGTGATATGAGGTTTGTGAAACCTTTAGATGAAGAATTGCTTGATGAAATCTGTAACAACTATTCAAAAATTGTAACGCTTGAAGATCATACCACTAAAGGTGGTTGTGGTAGTGCAGTAAATGAATACCTTTTAAGCAAACAGATCACTTTACCTGTTTTAAATCTAGGTTTAAATGATACTTTTCCTGAGCATGGCAGTAGGAATGAAATTCTGAAACTTAATGGCCTAGATATTGATTCAATAAATGAGCAGATATCTAATTTTTAGAAAGAATCCCAGCCTAATTTTTCAAAATTAATACTTTTACCCTTTTCATCTACTACTAATATTTTTTCTTCTTCAGTTACTCTTCCTAACAAGGAGCAGTTAGGTAAAATTTTTCTAACAGTTTCACTGTGTTCCGCATTACAGGTAAAGAGCAATACATAATCATCACCAGCAACTAAGTCATCAATTGCATTTGAATAAACCGTATCATTGATATTAAGCATTGCTCCTTTTTTTGATTGTTTGCATATTCTGCTGAGATCTAAAAGCAAACCATCTGATATATCAATGGCTGAGCTCATTAATGGATTTAATGCTTCAATAGAATCTTTTGAAAGTAATTTTGGTTTGAGGTACTGGTTCGGCAAATCTAATATTTTTTTCTCGTATTGCTCATATCCTAGTTTTCCTAGACCCAGTATATTTGAAATATAAATATCATCAAAAACTTTGGCACCACTTCGCTTGATGATTTTATCGAGCTTTTTACCAAAAACTGTTACAGAAATATTTAATTGTCCTTTAGTTAAGTCTCCACCAATAAGATTAGTTTCATAATCTTCATTGAAATCTTTAATACCATAAGAAAATTTTTTAAACCACACATCTGAAGGCTCTGGATGGGTAATGTTAAGCAAATAACCTTCTGGATAAGCTCCCATTGCGATAATATCTGATGCCGCAACTGCTAACGCCCTATAAGCTACATAGTAAGCATCAAGATTAGCGGGGAAATGGACATCTATTACAGAATTATCAGAAGAAATTAGCAGGTCTTCAGATAAAGAGATAACGGCACAATCGTCTCCAACCAAAAGGGGAAATTGAGCACTTACACTAGTGCACGGTTTTAAATACTTTTCAAGAAAATGCTCTTCTTTATTCACTAAGAGGGGTATCGCTCAAATAGACCTGCTGCTCCCATACCGCCACCAACGCACATTGTGACAACTCCAAATTGTTCATCTCTGTTTTGCAGTTCTCGAACAATATGTCCAGTTAGTCTTGACCCCGTCATACCAAACGGATGGCCAATTGCTATAGAACCACCATCAACATTTAATCTGTGCATAGGAATTCCTAATTCATCTCTACAATAAACTACTTGAACAGCAAAAGCTTCGTTCAGTTCCCATAGACCTATATCTTCGATAGATAGATTGTTTTGAGCTAATAATTTTGGAATAGCAAAAACGGGCCCTATTCCCATTTCATCAGGATTGCAGCCAACTGTTGTGAAACCTCTAAAATAAGCCTTTGGCTTTAAACCTAAATCTAGGGCTTTTTCCTCAGACATTACTAATGTAATTGATGCTCCGTCTGACATTTGTGAAGAATTACCAGCAGTCACACTACCATTTTCATCAAAGACAGGTTTAAGAGCCGCCAAACCTTCCATCGTCGTTGTAGGTCTATTACATTCATCTTTGGTGCATTCAGCATCAACTACTTTCTGCTCTCCTGTTTCTTTATTTGTAAGAAGCATTGAAGTTTTCATCGGAACAATTTCATCATCATATCTTCCAGCTTGTTGTGCTTCTGCAGTTCTCATTTGACTTTGAAAAGAATACTCATCTTGTGATTCTCTCGATACATTGTATCTTTTAGCTACAACTTCAGCTGTTGTACCCATAGGAAAATATATACCTGGATTCTCTGCATTTATTTTGTCATTTACGAACCCGTTCATATTTACGTTAGGTTGTGTCATTGAGATAGATTCAACACCTCCAGCAAATACAATATCGTAGCCACCAGCCATGATTTGACCCGCAGCCATTGAAACAGTTTGTAGGCCTGATGAGCAATATCTATTAACAGTTGTACCTCCAACAGTTATAGGTAGTTTAGANANAANNACNGNNTTTCTNCCNATATTATGNCCTGTNGCNCCCTCAGGATTGCCACAACCCATAATGACATCTTCAACTGCATCTGCAGGAAGGTTTAGGTTTCTATTGAGCATTTCATCAATTAGATGAGTAAGCATATCGTCTCCCCTAGTCATATTAAATGTACCTCTGAAAGATTTTGCCAAACCTGTTCTTACACTATCTACAATTACAACATTTTTCATATTTATCTCCGGAAAACATTATTTTAACTTGTTTTCATCATCATTTAAATCAAGTTTCTTGTACCAAGTGGGGATAATATCAATACCAAGCTTTTGTGCCCTTTTTAGTAAATATGGAATTGTTATTGGTGAAAATGGGAGAATCAGTAATATTCCAAAACCCGCACCTTTTAATATCTCTCTTAGTTGTTTATTTGCTAATTTTAGATATTTCTTATCTTCTGTCTCTAAGTAAGTATAGAAATTATCAAGCATCTCAGTATTAGCTTCGTTTTCCTCTTTTAAAGCATTCACTAAGTTTTCTAGATGTTTATTGATAGTCTTAAATTCCATAAAAAAAAACCTCTGCCGAAGCAGAGGTTTATTATATAAAATCTTATGTCTTAGAAGTTATATTGTATGGATATACCTCCATTCATTGGTTCTTGGAAGAAGAGGTTATAGCCACCTCCATTTGCCTCAGAACCTACGAAAGCACCTGTTACAATATCTTTATCTTCTATGTTATGAACGTAAAGATCAACCATCCATTTTCCATCTGGAGATTGGTAGGTAATATCAACATTCATAAAGTCAAACTCACTAACTAGCTCATGGCTGTTATTAAAAGCAGTTAGGTAGAAGTCTCCTCTATAAATATAATCAAGTCTTGCAGTAATAAGACCATTTTGATTATTCATAACATCAACTTCACCACCCATTGAGAACGACATATCAGGAACTCCTGGTAATTTTCTACCGGTGAGATCTTGGATGTTTAATCCAGTATTTGGACAATCAGGACCAACCAAAGCGTTAAATGGTTGATTACATGATTGACCAAAACTTCTGTAGATCATACCAACATCAGTCATCCCGAAGACAACTCCCTGAGATTGACCAATAGTGCTAGCATCGACAGATGTAACTCCATATTTGTTTCTTGGGTCGTAGTCTTGGTAACCTACTAACTCTGAAGAGTTTAATGCTCCAACAAAGTTAAATCTTGAATAGGCATTTGGCACAAAAACTGCTTCTAACTCAAAACCAGATATATCCACATCTGAATTAAATGTCTGAGACGACAGACCTATAATCTTGTTTAGATGCATATCTGTAACTGCATTAAAGAATAATGCTGAGTTTACTGTTACAGCTCCACCCAAATAAGTGCCTTTTGTACCAATTTCAAAAACATTATGTACTTCTTCGTCTACTACAGATGAATTTTCACCTGGGGCAAGATTAAGAGTCGGGTTGATACCACCTGATTTTAAACCTCTATCAAGCTTCAAATACAAAAGAGTACCGTCATCGAATTTTTTATCTACAATGACTCTTCCTGTAAACTCATTCAAATCAATAACTTGACCCGGAGGGTTTGGAAAGCCTGAAAGAGTTCCGTTATAACCAGCGAGAGAATCAGTAATATCCGTTACTCCTGAAAAAACAAAATCTTCTTTTGTGATTTTATTAAATCTACCGCCTAAAGTTAGATTATCAAACCAAGCTCTCTCTGGAAGTTCTGTATTTGTCTCAACAAATAAACCAAAAGTATCATTCAGTGATTGGTTGTAAGATTGAAATTGTTGTTGCCAATCAGGTAGTGCTGGAGCACCAACAAAATACCCTGTTAGAGCTACTTGAGTAGCTACAGGCAAGGATGCCAACTGTCTAATTGTGTTAGCTGCATCTGTGTGAGATTGAGCTACACCAGCAACAGTTCCAGCTCCCACAATTTGTGGTAAGGCTGCTGCATTTCCTACAAGAACCTGTTGGGCTAAAACAATACAGTCACCAGCTGGGTTTGTACATTGACCTGCTGCAAGCAATTGTGGAATTAATGCTGCAATTTGTGCAGGCGTAGTAGGATCATTAGTAACGTAGTCGGTTGCTGCTGCAATAACTCCATTTGTAATGTTGTCTAAAGCTACATTTCCATAAGTTGTAAAGTAAGTAGCCCAGAAACCTATACCCCCATATCCAGCCAGATCTGGGAACATTCCACCGATTGGTCCTTTACCCACTTCAGAGTAGTATTGCAACCCAGGTGAGCCAACACGATAGTTTGTTAATGAGTCAGACTCAGAAAAATAAATACCGCCAGTACCATTTGTTGCACCGTCTAAATCAGATTGAATCCTTAACTCAAANTGCTTNCTNGGTATAGTTTGAAAGAGATGCATCTGCTTCTTGTGCAGCAGTGAAATTTTTCTCTGTACCAAAAANATTTGCCTGAATAGGTCCCATTCTATAGTCTCGAGTTGATGCAAAACCATTGAGTGATTGACTGTGATCATATTCTTGATCAATCCATGCATATGTGACAAACATTTGGTAATCATCATTTATCATATGATCGAGCACTAAACTTGCGCTTGTATCATATCTTTCAAGTTTTGGGTTTAATGAGTCAAAAACTTGAGTAGGATCACTTGGAATAATCGCATCATCTTGATAACCCAAAAGAACGTTTGGTTGAACAATACTTCCTGGATAATTTAGTGTTACGAAATCAATATTACCGAAGAAACTAACTCCAGAGTGTGATACTCCTCTACCTGGCAAACCATCTCCCCACTGATCGCAACCTAGTAATAAATTAGTGTTACAAGCTGNGCTTTGGTGCCTTAACCTTGAGTCATTCTCTTCATTGTGCATCATTGTTAACTTCAAAGAAGTTTCATCAGAAATATCAAATATTGTCTTTAACCTGACACCTAAATAGTCTCTATCATCGATATCTGAACCATCAAATAAGTTTTCAGTGTAGCCATCTCTTTTTGTACTTCTAAATGAGAGTCTTGTTCTCATTTGTTCTCCGGCACCAAATGTCATACCACCTGAATATCTTTCTAAGCTCTTATCGCCAAACTCTGCTTTAAAGTAAGCATCATTNTCTTCACCGGGATCAATACTTTTTATCAAAAATGTACCACCTGGATTATTACCACCATAAATTGTACCTTGTGGACCTCTTAAAACTTCAAATGATTGAAGATCAAAAAGTTCATTTTGAGCCATCTGAAGAAGACCCATATTTATGTCATCTTGTCTNGGNNNNGCNACNGCAGNNAAANNNCCACCAACNGCNTAGTTNGTCATACCTCTNATTTGAATNGCAGCACCAGAAAAGTTTCCTTTCTGGAAAAGAACACCAGGAACATTAAATTGGAAATCATAAAATTCCTTGAGGTTCTTCGATTCGATATCTGACGCAGTTAAAACTGTGACAGCAAGACCTGTATCCTGTAACGCTGTTTCTTTTCTTAAAGCTGAAGTAACAACTTCCTCAATATTATCTGCATCAACTGATTCAGAATTTTCTTGAGCATAAGAAAAAGAACTGGCTAACAGAACTAAAATTAATATTATGTATCTCATATACTCTCCCATAAGATATTTATCCCAATATAATATAACAATTAACTTGGTAAGCAAACATTTGAAACATTGAGAAAAAGCGATAAAAGAGAAAAAATTTTAAGTCTACTAAATGCTCATTTTCCTGATCCTAGTGTGCCGTTGGATCACATGGATGCATATACATTGTTAATCGCTGTTCTATTATCAGCACAATGTACAGATGAAAGAGTTAATCAAATTACGCCAATACTTTTCAAAAAAGCTTCAAAACCACTAGAAATGAGTAGATTAAGTCAAGATGTTATTTATAAAATAATCAGACCATGTGGTTTGGGGCCACAAAAGTCAAAAGCTATTAAAAATCTTTCTAAGATATTAGTTCAAGAGTATCAAGGGAAAGTACCGCAAGATATTGACCTTCTGGAGAAATTACCTGGTGTTGGTCACAAAACTGCATCTGTGGTTGTTGCACAAGCATTTGGGGTACCATCCTTTCCAGTTGATACACACATACACAGGTGTGCACAAAGATGGGGCTTAACTTCTGGTAAGAATGTTGTAACCACAGAAAAAGATTTAAAGAAGTTTTTCCCTATTGAAGAATGGAATAAACTTCATATACAAATTATCATGTATGCTAGGAATTACTGTTCTGCTAGGAGTTGTTTTGGTCTGGAGTGTCCAATTTGCACTAGCTGTTATCCAAAGAGAAAATCGAAATTTATACATAAAAAACCGTAATGAACGAATTTATCAGGACGCAAAACCAAAAAATATCTGAGTATGATGCAGACCTATCAAAATTTTTGGAAGCTGAATCAAATAGACAGGAAGAGCATATTGAATTAATTGCTTCAGAAAATTATGCTTCAAAAAGAGTGTTAGAAGCTCAAGGCAGTGTTTTAACCAATAAATATGCCGAAGGTTATCCATCTAAAAGATATTATGGTGGTTGTGAGCATGTTGATGGGGCTGAAACTTTAGCTATTGAAAGAGCAAAAACACTGTTTAGTGCAAAATTTGCAAATGTTCAACCACATTCAGGGGCTTCAGCCAATGCTGCTGTTTTTTTAGCTCTTATGAATCCAGGAGATACCTTTTTGGGTATGGCTTTAGATCAAGGCGGTCACTTAACTCATGGGTCTAAAGTAAATTTTTCTGGAAAAAACTTTAATGCGATTCAATATGGCTTAGATAAAACCACTGGTGACATTGATTACGCAGAGGTAAGAAAATTAGCACTCGAACATAAACCAAAAATGATTGTAGCCGGCTTTTCTGCATTTATGGGTATTGTTGATTGGAAACTATTCAGAGAAATTGCTGATGAAGTCGGAGCATTTCTAATGGTTGATATGGCTCACGTATCAGGTCTAGTTGCTGGAGGCGTTTACCCCAATCCTGTCGAATTTGCTCATGTTGTCACAAGCACAACACATAAATCTTTAAGAGGACCAAGATCAGGCATTATCTTATCTAACGAAGATGAGGAATTTCAGAAAAAATTAAATTTTGCAGTATTTCCTGGTTCTCAAGGAGGCCCTTTAATGCATGTAATAGCAGCCAAAGCAGTATGTTTTAAGGAAGCAATGACGAATGATTTTAAAGAATATCAAAAACAAATTATTTCAAATGCAAAGATCATGTGTGAACAGTTTATATCAAGAGGATTTAATTTAGTCCAAAAAGACACGGATAATCACCTAATTTTAATGGATCTTAGAAATAAAAATATCACCGGTAAAGAAGTTGAAGAACTATTAGGTACGGTGAATATTACAGTCAATAAAAATTCAATTCCAAACGACCCAGAATCTCCATTTGTAACTTCTGGAATTCGTATTGGTACACCAGCTATGACGACAAGAGGCTTTAAGAATAACGAAGCAAAACAAGTAGTCGATTTAATTTGTGACACAATAGAAAAGAAAGAAAACTCTGATGAACTTGGTATAGTAAAGAACAAGGTAAAAAATTTATGCAAAAAATTTCCTGTTTATAAGTAATGTTTTGTCCATTTTGTACACACGAAGAAACAAAAGTAGTCGATTCAAGATTGGTAGCTAATGGTTCACAAATTAAAAGAAGAAGGGAATGCTTAAACTGCGGAGAAAGATTTTCTACTTATGAAGAAGCAGAACTTGTAATGCCCAGAATTATAAAATCAAATGAAAGACGTGAACCATTCGATGAGGAAAAACTTAGAGCAGGACTCCACAAAGCTCTAGAAAAAAGACCAGTGTCGTCTGATCAAATTGAAAATGCGTTACAAAATATTAAAGACTACATAAGAAAAATTGGAGAAAGAGAGATACAGGCTCAGGTCATAGGAAAGCAAGTAATGAATCAATTAAAAGAACTTGATCAAGTAGCATATGTGAGGTTTGCTTCTGTTTATCAAGATTTTCAGGATATAAAAGACTTTGCTGACGAAGTCTCCGAACTATCAAAAAATTAATGAATTATACCTCCCTTATGGAAAGGGCTATAGAGATTTCTATGCCTTTCAAATATCTTGTTAAACCAAACCCTATGGTTGGTGCTTTAATTCTAAAAGGGGATCAAATAGTATCAGAAGGTGCACATCAAAAATATGGTGAAGCTCATGCAGAAGTAAATTGTTTTAACTTGCTTAAGGAAGAAATTACTGATGAGCATGTGATGATTTGTTCATTAGAACCCTGTAATCATCATGGCAAAACAGGTCCATGCACAGAAAAAATTATTTCTTCAGGAATCAAAAAGATAATTATTGGCAGTTTAGATCCTAATCCCAAGGTTGCAGGAAAAGGAATGAAAAAACTTCAAGATGCAGGGGTAGAAGTGGTTCAAGGCATACTTGAAGATAAAGTAAAAGAACTAAACCATTTCTTTTTCTTCAAACACATTAATGAAAGACCATTTATTTCCATTAAAATTGCTAGTTCAGCTGATGGTAAATCTCATAATTTGGATGGAAGCTCAACATGGATAACATCAAAAAAATCTAGAAAGGACGTTCAGTTAGTTAGAGCGGAATTCGATGCTATTTTAACGGGCGGAAATACGGTTAGAAACGATAACCCAAGAATGAATGCTCGGGTCAACTTTGAGATTAATCAACCAAAAAAAATTCTGCTAACCTCTCAAAATAAATGGAATGAAAATATGAATTTCTTTCAAACGTCTGACGTTGAGATAATTGCAGAAAAAAACCTTCATACCGTGATAAATAATATATCTCGCCAAAATATAAATTCTGTTTTAGTTGAAGCTGGACCAAAATTGGTAAATGCATTTTTAAAAGAAGGCTTGTGCGATGAATTAATTGTATATAAATCGCCAGACAATCTTGGAGATGCTGCTGTTTCTTGGTTTGAAGGAAAAAAACCATTTGATAATTTTGATTTTAATCTTACATCTTCGTATACAATTGACCGGGACAAAAAAAGTATTTACACAAAATGAATAAAGATGAAATAAAAGATGTAATTGCTGATTTAAAAAAAGGCAAAATGGTCATCATTTTAGATGACGAAGATCGAGAAAATGAAGGCGATTTAATATGTGCTGCTGAAGCAGTTACACCAGAAATTGTAAATTTTATGGCAACAAATGGTCGTGGTCTAATATGTCTAACACTAGATTCTGAAAAATGTGAAAAACTAAACTTACAACCTATGACCAACAATAATAAAACAACTAATCGCACTGCATTCACAGTTTCTATTGAAGCGAAAGAAGGAATAACCACTGGAATTTCTGCAAAGGATAGAGCTCATACAATTTTGACAGCAGTAGGTGCAAATGCTTCTGAGGATGACATAGTTCAACCAGGCCATATCTTTCCATTGCAGGCAATGAAAGGAGGTGTTCTTGCTAGAGCAGGCCACACTGAAGCAGCATGTGATTTAGCTTCTTTAGCTGGCTTTTCTGCAGCTGGTGTAATCTGTGAAATAATGAACGATGACGGTACTATGGCCAGAAGAGATGATCTTCTAAAATTTGGAGAAAAGCACAACTTAAAAGTAGGAACTATTGCGGACCTTATTGATTATAAACTCTCAAAAGAATCTACCATTGAAAATGTACAAACAAAAAATGTCTCAACAGAGTTTGGAGAATTTAAGTTAGATGTTTGGAGAGATGTAATATTTGATGAGTACCATTTTTCTTTATCAAAAGGAAATCCAGAAATGATAGATATACCAATGGTAAGAGTCCAAACCCAAAGTGTCCTTCAAGACACACTAGGCATAGATGAAATTGGAAAAAAATGGTCAATTAGGAAATCATTACGAAAAATTGCTGAAGAAGGAACAGGTGTTTTCGTTTTAATTAATCACAGGGATGCAAAAACTTATTGGCTTTCAAGTTTAAAAGATGAAATTGTTGAGCCAAAGAGAAATAGAAGAGTGATCGGTATTGGTTCTCAGATATTAAGAGCCCTCGGTTTAAGTAAAATTAAGGTTTTAGGTACTCCTACAAAATATAGTGGATTATCAGGCTTTAATATTGAAATTGAAGGATTCATAGATGAATAATACACCTAACTTTGATACTGAATTTCAAAATATAAAAAACAAAAAAATTCTTGTTGTGACCACAACTTGGAATAAAGACTTTCTTGCTCCAGCAGTTAAAGAGATTGCTCAACACGCAAAAGCAGAGGAAATAAATCTGACTCTAAAACTTTGCCCTGGTTCTCTAGAATTAGCAGCAACAATTAAAAGGGCACTTAAAGAACATAGCTTCGATGGTGTAATTGCATTGGGTCTTGTTATAAAAGGAGATACCCCACACTTCAAACTGGTTGCAAGACAAACCTTTCATGATTTAGGTAAAGTTGCCCTAGATTTTGAGGCAACACCTTTAGTTAATGGAGTTTTAACTGTTGATAATAAAGTTCAGGCCGATGAAAGAATCCATCCTCAAAAAATGAATAAAGGAAGAGAGTTTTCTAATTCTTTATTTCAAATGATGTCTACTTAAATGAAAAATCTTAGACAGTATAAAGAGAAAGTGAATGCTCGAGAACTTCTTGTGCAAGCTTTGTATGAGTATTCATTTGGTCATAATGAAGCCAAATCAATCGAAGAATCTTTCAGGAAAGATTTTACTAAAACAAAAGTGGATTACATTTTCTTTAGGAATATTTTCAACCACATCACTGAAAATATTGTGAAACTTAAAGAAACTATTCTAGAATCTGCAGAATTCGAAGTCTTTGGCATAAAATCAATCGAGATAATGGAAGAGAATATTATTTTAATAATTATGGCTGAGAGTTCTTTAGATGAGACGCCTAGAGAGATACTTATAGATGAAGGGGTAAGATTAAGCAAGAAGTTTTGTTCTGAAAACTCCTACAAGTTTATCAATGCAACATTGGAAAAAATATTAGAATCCTAAAATGAGAAAAATTGGTTTTATTGGTTGTGGTCACATGGCTAAAGCATTAATAAAAGGACTTAAAAGCAATAATTCTTATGAGTTGTTGGGCCATGACAGAAACAGTAAAAATATAGCTTGGCTTAAACAGGAAAAAATCCCTTTTTACACATTAAAAGAAGTCTGTCACGAAGCTGATATTTTGATGATTTGTGTAAAACCAAAAGACATGTATGACCTATGCTTAGAAATGAAGGCATATATTAGTAAAGAATTAAAAATAGTAAGTGTTGCTGCTGGTATTACATTAAAAAATTTACAAGATGCTCTCTCTGAAGGAAAAGTGTACAGAGCTATGCCTAATATTGGTGCAAAGCATAACCTTGGAATAACGAGTATTTTTTCTTATGAGGAACTAAATGAAATTTTAGATATTTTTAACTATCTTGGAAAAGCTATAGTTGTCGAAGATGAAGATAAAATAAACTTACATACATCACTTATTGGCAGTGCTCCAGCATTTTACTTTGAAATTATTAATGAATTTGAACATAGGCTGAGTGAACTTTTACCCGATAATGTCTCAAAGAGAGATTTAACTCTTTTATTCCTAACTAGCTTAATTAGTGCAATACAAAATGGAGAGGATTTGGAAGATTTAATTCAGAGCATTAAATCAAAAGGGGGAACTACTGAAGCTGGCCTCAACCACTTGTATGAGAAAGATTTTATAAATATTTTTTCTGAAGCTATTGATGCTGCTAAAGATAGAGCAGCATATTTATCTATGGATTAAATCTTCTCTATTAGGGCCATTGGAAATTAAACTGATCTTTACCCCAACATAGTCTTCAATATAATTTAAAAATAATTTTGCGTTACTCGGAAGTGAATCATAATTGTCACAATCAGCTAAAGAACAATTCCAACCTTTAAATTCTCTATAAATAGGTTCAGATTTGTGTAGCAGTCTTGATTTAAAAGGGGTTTCCTCACCATTTACTTTATAACCAATGCAAGCTTTAATCTCAGAAAAAGTATCTAAAACATCAAGTTTAGTAATGCAAAGCTCCGTTAAATTATTTAATTTTGCTGAATATTTAAGAGCAACGAGATCAAGCCAACCGCATCTTCTTGGTCTACCAGTTGTTGCACCAAATTCATGACCAAGTTCAGCAATTTTCTGCCCCAGATCACAAAATAGTTCTGTTGGAAAAGGACCTGCCCCAACTCTTGTTGTGTAGGCTTTTGCCACGCCCAGAACGTTTGAATAAATACTTTTTGGAAATCCAGATCCAATCCCTACAGAAGTGGCTAAAGTATTAGACGAAGTGACATATGGATAAGTACCATAATCAACATCTAATAAAGTCCCTTGAGCTCCTTCATATAATATATTCCCACCATTTTCATATATACTCTCAAGAGTATCTGTAACATCGCCAAAATATTTAGATGCTTTCTCATAAGCTAGTATTAGTTCTTCGTAAACTTCTTCATATATAAATGGTTCTGAGTCATGAATGTTTTGAATTTGATGGTTGTAATATTCGATCAAGTTTTTTAGTTTAGTTTCTAGTAGATGTTTGTCTTCAAGATCAAAAGCCTTAATACTCCTTCGAGCAGTTTTATCTTCATAAGCTGGTCCAATACCCCTTCTTGTTGTACCTATTGAATTCTTATTGTCTTCTCTCAGTTGATCGATTTTAGCGTGCAGAGGTAATAATAGGCTGCAATATCTACTGATCCTCAGCTTACCTTCTAAATTTATTCCTTTTTGTTCTAATTGTGCAATTTCCTCAAGCAGAGAATCGATGGATAGAATGACTCCTTGGCCAATAAAACACGAAACATGGTCATAAAAAATTCCTGAAGGAATTAAATGTAAGACAAATTTTTCTTCCTCTTTATAAATTGTATGGCCAGCGTTATGACCACCTTGAAAACGACATACACCGTCAAATTTTTTTGAATAGAAATCTACAATTTTTCCCTTTCCTTCGTCACCCCATTGAGTTCCTACAAGGATCAAGGATTTTTTCATTTAATTAGGTTCAGATTTATTAAGATATTTGAAATAGTCACTATCTGGATCAATCAATAAGATATCTCCCTGATCATTAAATGTATTTCTATAGGCTCTGAGGCTTCTAGTGAAATCATAAAATTCAGGATCCCTGTTGTAGGCTTCAGCATAGGTAGAGGTAGCAACTGCATCACCCTCACCTCTTGTTCTTTCAGCTTCTCTTGTGGCATTAGCTAAAATAATAGTCCTTTGCTTATCAGCATCTGCTTGAATTTTTTCAGCTGTTTCCCGACCTTCTGCTCTCAATTCTTCTGCTATCCTGTTTCTCTCAGTTTTCATTCTTTCAAAAACTGATGCTCTAATTTCTCTCTCAAAATCGATCCTTTTTACTCTAAAATCTATTATTTCAACACCTAATTGAGCAGAATCCTCACCTAGAGATTTCTTAAGAGAAAGCATCAAACCATCACGATCACCTGAAACTACTTCATTAAGTGTTCTTTTACCAAACTCATTTCTAAGCTTATCTTTAATTCTTCTCTGTAAGGTATCTTCAGCAACCCTGCTTTGGCCACCATTAGTTGATGTGTAGTAAGTTTCAGCATCAACTATTCTATATTTGACAAATGAAT
This sequence comes from Gammaproteobacteria bacterium TMED112, assembly GCA_002170245.2. Taxonomy (GTDB): domain Bacteria; phylum Pseudomonadota; class Gammaproteobacteria; order Magnimaribacterales; family TMED112; genus TMED112. The sequence goes on along the minus strand of NHFN02000009.1, from coordinate 20,134 downwards.
CAACATTCAGAGGTTTAGCTTCACTTGAAAGCACTCTATCTGGCGGTGTATCTAGTGATCGAAGCCTGGCTTCAAATTTAGTTACTGTATCAATAAAAGGTACCTTAAAATTAAGCCCTGGTTCTAATGTTCTCTCAAAAGCTCCAAGTTTTAATAAAATTGCCTTTTCAGTATCTCTTACAATCACAATTGATTGGACTAAAGCTGTAATTACTAAAACAACTAGTAAAGTTATAAAACCGTTTTTACTCATCATCTTCCTCCTGTTTTTTAATAAGTTGATCTAATGGCAGATAAAGCAGATTGTTTCCACCTTCGACATCGATCATCACTTTTGTGCTTGAAGAAAGAACATCTTCTAAGGCATCAATATATAATCTCTCTCTAGTTACTTCTGGGGCTTTATCGTATTCAACTAAAAGCGCTTTGAACCTATCAGCCTCACCTTCTGCTACAGCAATTACTTTTTGTTTGTATGCTTCAGCATCTTGTAGTTGCCGCTGTGCTTCTCCTCTTGCTTGAGGAACAATTGAGAGTGCATATTTTTCAGCCTCATTTCTTAATCTTTCTTTGTCTTCCCTCGCTGCCACCACATCTCTAAAGGAGTCAATTACTTCTGATGGTGGTTGCCTTTGTTCAATATTAACTTGCTGAACAGAAATTCCAGCATCATAAATATCTAAATACTCTTCAAGCCTCAATAATATGCCTGAACTAATTGCTGCTGCTCCGGAGGTAAGCAAGTTATCCATGTTATTTTCTCCAACAACATGCCTTAGCGCACTTTCAGTTGCTTGTCTTATTGTAATTTCTGGATCTTCGACATTCAGTGAATATTTTATTAAATCGCTGATGGTGTACTGGACGTTGAGTTCGATATCAACAATATTTTCATCTCTGGTAAGCATATTTGTTGGCAACACAAATGTTCTGATTTTAGATACATTTTCTTCAGCATATATCTCTTCAATTACAGGAAAATGAAATTGCAAACCCGGACCAAGAACCCTGTTGTATTTACCTAAAGTAAGAACAATCAATCTATCAGCTTCATTTACTATTCTTACACCAAGAAAGACATACAAAACCAACAGACCCATTATAAGGTATGTAAAGAATTTAAAATTAAACTTAAAACTTGCGCCTCCTCCTTTGGAGCCACCTCCACCAGTGTTACTAGAAAAAAACATTTTTCTTAACTGTTTTATTGCATCGTCTAAGTCTGGGGGTGAATTTTTTCGGCCCCAAGGATCATTGTCATTTGGATTCCAACTCATTTATTTAAGCTCCTTTAGATAAGTCTCTATTGTATCAGAAAAAAACGCTGTTTCATTTTGATCTGAACCAATTTTTGTTAATGTTATATCAAATTTTTTCATCCATGTTTGTTGTGTCTTAACCAGTTTCTTTGTTGCGCATAATGCTTCATGGAAAGCGTTATCAAGAGATATAGCACCTACCGCATGTGGAAAAAATTGCTTGTAATTAATTGAATTCATACTATGTGATTCAACAGTTAATTTATAGGTATTTATTAAATTCTCAAGCTCATTTAGAAATCCACTGTCTACAATGTTCTGCAATCTTTTTTCAATACCTTTATCAAGCTCTTGTTTTGAGTCATTGATACCTAAAATTAAACACTTTTGACTATTAAAAAACTTTCTAGGCGACTCTTTTTTTAACAAAGAAAGTTTTGTTTTTGTTAACTTAATAATTTCTAGCGCTCTTTCTACTCGTCTTGGATTTTCAGTATCAATAACTTGAAAAGTTTCAGGATCAAGCTGTTTTAATTCATTAAGCAAAAACTTATAGCCATTATTTTTCTTCAAAAGGTTTATCTCTTCTCTTAAATCTTCGTTTCGTGGAAAATTATGAATTCCATCAAAAAGTACTTTATGGAACATCATAGTTCCGCCTACAAATAGTGGAATTTTCTTATTTAGGATAATTTTTTTTACTGCAGACTCTACGTATTTTAAAAAAAGTCCTACATTGAATTTGGCATCTGGTTTTAATATGTCTATTAGGTGATGAGGAGCTCGTTCAAGAATTTGTTTAGATGGTTTGCATGTCCCAATATTCATATCCTTAAAAACCATAGCGCTATCAACACTAATAATTTCAAAAGGATATTTTTCAGCTAATTGTATTGAAGTATCTGTCTTGCCTGAAGCAGTAGGACCAATTAGAAAAACTGCAGGATTTTGAAATTTATATGTCATTAAGTGAGTTAATAATGAGTTCATATGAACCAGATAAATCTTCCAATGCTTTTTTTTGGGAAAGTAGTTTTTCTTTTCGAGTTTTTACGTTCTTATATTTATCCACTAAAGCCCTTAGCTGATTTTTTGTTTCAAAGGTTTCAATTTGATTGGAATCACATAAATCTCTTTTCAATTGTTTATAGTTATTTAACTTAGAGCCTGTAATGCATAAGGTGTTTGCAAAGATAGGCTCCATGAAATTATGTCCCTTATTGAAGATAATGCTTCCGGCAACAATAGCTAAGTCTGCAACAGCGTACAAATTTATTAGATCTCCAACTTCATCAAAAATAATCATAGTTTGGTTATTGCCAAGTTTTGTCTGACTGTAGTTTTCAATTTCAGAAATTTTTATAGGAACGAATCCTTTTGATTTAGCTAGTTGCAAAACTTTTTCAACTCTTTCAGGATGTCTTGGGGCCAATATAAGGTTTGTTTTCAAGCTTTTTAATGCATCTATAACAAATTCTTCTTCTCCGTTATGTGAACTTCCCAAAACAACGTTTAAAGCATCAGACTTTAAAACTTTTACATATTTATTTTTTTTATTTTCATTGGTTATATAATTTTCAGGATTAATTTTCATATTTCCCAATAACTGTATATTTGTTGCTCCCAAAAAATTCAGTCTATTAATAGTTTCTTTCGATTGAGCTAGGAAAAGATCAATTTTTGAAAAAATAAATGATGTAAAAAATCTTATTACTTTGTATCTAGAAAAACTTTGATCAGAAATTGATGTATTTAACGAAATTATTTTCACATCAGAAGATAAAACGAGTAAATTCGGCCAAAACTCACTTTCGAATAAAACTATTTTTTTGATTTTGTAATCATCAATTATTTTTTTGTGTACATAAGCTAGATCATAAGGGAATGCTAAAAATTTGATATCAGAGTTTTTAAAGTTTTTCTCTAATTCTTTGCGCCCAGTATTAGTTGTAGAGGTTATTAATATATTATGTCCTTCATGATCTAATCTTTTCGCTAAAGTTGATAGAATCTTGATTTCACCTAGGCTAACTCCATGCAACCATATCGTTGCTTGAGTTTGCTTTGCATTACTATTACCTAACTTTTGTAAAATTGTTTTTAGTTTATTCTTATCAATAGTGATGAAGTCTCTTAGAATTAAAAAAGGTAATAAAAAGATATAAATTAAGTTATATAAAACAAACATCACATGAATAATATCATTCTTATAGCGTTAATTTCTTTAACTAAGCTTCTTAGTCTTCTTCCAAAATCAATATTTACTAATAAGAACTCACCACTATGGAGATTAATTGGTAAGTTAATGAAAAAAAGGAAAAAAGTTATAACTGCTAATATTAATCATTGTTTTTCAGAGAAAGATAAAAATTGGAGAAAAGTTTTAATTGAAAAGATATGGGAAGATACTTTTTTAGCTTTATATGAAAATAATTTTGCATGGAATGCTGGTAATAAAATTAAAAAATATAAATGTGAATACGATAATGAACAGATTCTAATTAATGCTCAAAATAATAAGGAAGGTGTTCTTTTATTATTTAGACATAGTATTTTTTTAGAGCTATCGGCAAGGCTAATTTCAGAAAAGTTTCCAATCTATGGCATGGAGAGACCAAATAGTAGTGAGGTAATTCAGAAAATTATCAAAAGAGGCAGGTTGAAAACAATGAAAGGACTGACTTCAAACTCTAATGTAAACCAATTAATTGAATGGCTGAAAGAAGGAAAAACAGTTCTATATGGGCCAGATCAGGATTATAAAAATAAAAGATCAGTTGTTTCAAAATTTTTTAATCAAAAATGCCTAACTACTACTGTTCCATATAATCTTAAAAAAATTACAAAGTGTAAATTGATTTATTTAGATTTCTTTAAAACTTCAGAGGGCTATAAATTTATATTTGAAGATATATCAACTATTGCAGATTCAAAACAAAACTTTGCTGACAAAATCAACAAAATTATTGAACGGAGTGTTATAAAAGCACCTGAGCATTATTTTTGGCATCACAGACGATTCAAATCTCAGGCTCCTGAAATATATGATTGAGAAATTTTCAAAAATTAAGGGCTTTCTTGAGCAAAAAGAAGGTTATGCATTATATGAGGCATGTAAATTTTCATTTAAAAATGCAAAATGTGCGGAGATTGGTTCATATTGTGGAAAATCTGCCTGTTATATTGGTCTTGCTTGTAAAGAAATTGGTTCAAAACTATTTTCAATTGATCATCACAGAGGTTCTGAGGAACAACAATATGGTGAAGAATATTTTGATGAAGAAATATATGACTTTTCAACCAATAAAGTTAATACACTCCCTACGTTTTTAAAGAATATAGAAAAATATAATCTTCAAGATTATATTGAACCTGTGATCATGGCATCTTCTGATGCATCTTTTAATGTACCAGACAATCTAGATTTAATTTTTATTGATGGTAGTCATACTTTTGAATCAGTGCAAAGTGATTACTACCATTGGAAGCCAAAACTTAGGCCTGGAGGAATTTTAGCTATTCACGATATTTATGATACTGCAGAAGAAGGAGGTCAAGCTCCTAAAGAAATTTATTTAAAAGCATTAGCTGATGGTTTTAAATTAAAAGAAAGAGTAAATAGTCTAGTACTGTTATATTAAAATAACCTTTTCTTTACCAGTTATATCAAAAATACAATCTGCAGCCATAATTACTGCTGCATTGGTCCATGTTGAATTTTCTTCAGGCCAATAAACTCCAAGATCATACTGGTATCCAGTTGGAAAATATCCTTTTGTATTTTTATGTTTTAATATTTGGTTGAATATTTCTTTAGCTTCTTTCTTTAATCCTATTTTATACAAAGCCATAATACATTCTGAGGATTCGGCGAATGTTACCCATGGTTCTTCCTCAACACATTTTATCCCTAAGCCATTTACATAAAATTTTTTTAAAAGCTTAGCTGCATCTTCCTGTGTTCCACAATTACATAAAATGGGGTAGTAAGAATCCATGGAAAACCTTGCTCTACTTACTCCGTCACGATCAAATTTTTTGGATCTCAACTTATTTGGTGAAATTATTTCTTCATGATGAATAAATTTTTTATCTTCAATTAACTCACAAATTTTATTATATGCTCTTCTAGATAGTTCAAGAGAACATGAAGATGTAACTAGAGAATCGTCAGCCAAGCCATTCTTATCTAATGCCCAATGATAATATCCTTCAGAATCTTTAAATTTTGATGTCCCTTTAAATATCTGGTGTATCTCTGATCTATAAGAATATAAATAGTCCAAATCATTATCTATAAAATACTTCTGTAAAAGAGGTAAATAAATATATGGGGCATGATGTGCTTCATAATAATCTTGAGTAATTTTTCCATTTACATACTGAGATTTCACTAGGCCATCTTGATCAATTTTATTTAAACAGAAATCTAACCCCTTTTTAAAAGCATCCCATTCTTCATAAATTGATAAAGCAATTAAGCACTCACAATGGTCCCAAAAATCCCATTTACCTTTATTGTCCCAAAGAATTGCGCCATTATCCTTTTGGTTCTCGAGTATCCAATTTTTTGCAGAAATTAATTCTTGTTTTAAATCATTATTCATTTTCTAAGATAGAAACACTCTGATTTTCCAAAGAAAGGATTCAACATTTTCTCAATGAAAAGAGAAAAATTTGCTTGACCAAACATTTGTTTGACTAGTAATCCATGCAAAGATTTTAAAAATTTATTCTCTTTCATATTATTTCGAGCTCTTAAAATCCAATAGACTGAGTGAATTGCATGTTCACGATGATGTTTAAAAAGCTTTAAATCTAATTCTTTAAAACATTCTTTGAGAAATTCTTTTTTAAAGATTCTTATATGCCCCCCAGGTGTTTGCATATACTCTTTTGAGTACTTCCAACATAAGCTCTCTGGCAAATAACTAGGAACACTAATAAGCATGACTGAACCAGGTTTAAGTATCCTGTAACATTCTTTAAGCACATCTCTAAAGTTTGGGACATGCTCCAAAACTTCAGAACATATTACCAAGTCTTGCGAGTTATCTTCTATCTCTATGCTCCTTACATCACCGATTAAAAATTTGTATGAATTTTTGTTTTTGCAAATATGTTCAGAAAACTCGTTCTGTAATTTTGTAATTTCTTCTATAGACTGATCTATACCTATAATTTTTGCATTCGTTAATCGAAATCCCAGAGATTTGAGGTGCCTCCCATTGCCACAGCCAACGTCAATGGCAGTTTTAATTTTTTTTAAATTTAGTGAGTTAAAGTTAAATGTTTCCATTTATTATTTCTTTGTAGTGACCCTCAAGCTTCTTAGCATACTCGTCCCACCCAAAAAAATCATCTCTTCTTAATTTTGAATTTTCAGTTAACTTATTTCTTAATATGTCGTTTTCCACCAGTTCTTTCATTTTATCTTTCAAATCAATACTATCCTCAGAATTAAATATTAACCCCGCACTTCCAGCTAATTCAGGAAGTGAAGCTTTATCAGAAACTATTACTGGCAAACCCGTTGCTATCATTTCAACTAATGGAAATCCAAAACCCTCATAACTTGAAGGAGCTATTCCAATATCGGCATGATTCAATGATTGAATTAATTCTGCTCTTGTAAGTTTGCTTTTGTAGGTAATTTCGTTTGCTAACCCTAAATTTTTTATTAACTTTTTATTGTCTTCCCTGAGATCTCCAATTATCGTTAAGTTTGCACTTGGACCTTCTTGTTTCAGAAGATGTAAAGCTTTAAGTAAGGTTTTTAAATTCTTCAAGGGAACATCTGAACTAATAATTGTTACAAAATTTGAATTAAATTTTTCTCTCTGATGAAATTTACAGTCATCTAGATTTATTCCATTCCAAATAACAGATATATTTTCGGAAGGATATTCAAAGTATCGACAGATATCTTTTTTTGATGACGCCGAAGGAGAAATTACTTTTTTAACAGCTCTTAGATTCTTTTTTTGAAAATTCAGGAAAGAATACCACCGTTTGATAGATAGCTTTGAGAAAAAATTCATTTCACTTGCTAAATCAATTTCTTTGTCAACATGTATAGGATGGTGCAATGTTGTGACAAGTTTTTTTAAAACTGTCTCTGGATAACTACTTATTGATTGGTTATCGTGAAAAATATCAAATCCATCAACTGATTCTTGAAAGAACTTGTTTTTTACTAACCTTTCCCCAAAAAAAACGGGCTCAGTAAATGTTCCTGTAAATGTTTCAAAGAAATCCAGAAAATTAATTCTATTTTTTTCTAACGAACTAAAAATTTTTAACCTCTCCAAAGAATCAAACGTCTCAAAAAAACCTGGTGTATCAATTTGTTCTACTCTTATTGCCTTGCTTACCTGAGGCAAAGGATTTCCAGAAAAAATTGTAATTTCATGCCCCCTATTATGTAAGGCCTCTGACAAATTTTTAATATATATGCCTTGTCCACCAGAATATGGATCACTTCTATAACTTAGTAGAGCAATCTTTAGATTTGGCATTAAACCTTAGAGAGCCAATCAGAATATTGATCAGCATTATCTCTGACAGCATCAAGGTAGATTGATTGAATTTTTGTTGTAATTTCACCCCTGCTTCCTGTGCTTACATCAATTTTATCAACTGATTTAATTGGTGTGATTTCAACAGCTGTACCGCTGAAAAATAACTCATCGGCAGTGTAAAGCTCGTCTCTGGTTATTTTTTGTTCAAGCACCTCGTATCCAAGATCAGCTGCAATCTTCATTACAGACCTCCTAGTTATTCCATTCAAGCAACAAGTTAGTTCTGGAGTTATTACTTTTTGATTTTTTATTAAAAATATATTCTGGCCACTACCCTCAGCAACAAAACCATTGGTATCTAATAACACTGCTTCCTGATAGCCATTTCTTTTAGCTTGATCATGTGCCATAACCCCATTTACGTATCCACCAGAAATTTTACCTTTGGTCATGAGACTATTTGGAAACTGTCTAGTGAACGATGAAACCATTACATCAATTCCTTGTTCTATAGCTTTGGAACCAAAATACGATGGCCATTCCCAACAAGATATCATCAAGTGTGATTGCATATCATCTATATCTAGGCCCAGTCTCTCATCATTCAGATAAATAAGAGGTCTTATGTAAGCATCATGTAATTCAGATTTTTTTATGACACCTAATTGAGCATCCATAACTTCGTCTACAGAATGATTAATTGCAACATTAATAATTTTTGCTGATTCAAAAAGCCTTTCAGTATGTTCTTTAAGTCTAAAGATATTTACGGATTTTTTATCATGAGAAATGTAAGATCTCACACCCTCAAAAGCCCCAAGACCATAATGAAGTGTATGGGTAAGAGGACTAATGTAAGCATCCTCTTTTTGAATATATTTTCCGTTTAACCAGTAAGTATTTGACATAGGGGTAGTATAATTGTTTGAAAGTTTTTTTAAACAAAATGAACAAAAACATTTTTAGAGCATACGACATTAGAGGAAACTCCAAGACTGACCTTGATCAAGCAACCATTAGAAAAATAGGTTACGTACTGGGCAAAAGAATAAGATGTAATCATGATGATTCTGTATATGTTGGGCATGATAGCAGACTATCTGCACAAGTAATTCAAGATGCCTTAGTTACTGGATTTAATGCTGCTGGAGTTCGTGTTTTACTGTTAGGTTTGGTGCCTACTCCCATGGTTTATTACGCAACAAAAATTGGTGTTACTCCAAATGGTGTGATGATTACTGGAAGCCATAACCCCAAAGATGATAATGGTTTAAAAATTGTTATTAACGATAAGCCTGTGTCTGGTGAGGAACTATTAGCCGAGGTTGAAGAACAAAGTGATGTTGAGAGTCTCGAAAAAAATTCTGAAGAAATAGATTTTTGTTCTCACTATCAAAAAGAAATAAACGAAAAGTTTAAACTCAAAAAAGTAATTAAAATCGTTTTAGATGCCGGAAATGGAGCAGCAGGTATTTTAGCTGATAACGTCTTTATATCCCAAGGTTTTGAAACTATTTCTATTAATAAACAGCCGGATGGTAATTTTCCAAATCATCATCCAGATCCGAGTAAAGAAAAAAACTTAGAACAACTTAAGAGAGCTGTTTTAGATAATCAAGCTGATATGGGTTTTGCTTTTGATGGAGACGGCGATAGAGTTGGTGTGATAACTAATAATGGTAAATCAGTTCTTGCTGATCATCTAATAATGATTCTTTCGAAGCATTATCTTGAAAAGAAAAAAGGAGCGGTTATTTTTGATGTTAAATGTTCAAGTCAATTGCCGATTCTGATAAAAAAATATGGTGGTACTCCAATTATGGAGAAAACAGGACACTTTAATATTAAAAATGCTATAAAAAAACATGATGCTGTGCTGGGTGGTGAAATGTCAGGACATATTTTTATAAATCATGAATGGTATGGTTTTGATGATGCAATTTATACTGCTCTAATAATAGCTAAAATAGTTTCAGATGATCATGGAACAGTATCAAGCATCATCGAACAATTTCCAAAAACCTTTTCAACGCCTGAGCTCAACTTAGATGTTGATGATGAAGAAAAATTTAGTATGGTTGAAAAATTTAAGAAAGAAATGCAGTTTCCTTATGGTGAACTTAATACAGTTGATGGTGTAAGAATATCTATTGGAAATTCTTGGGGCTTAATGCGTGCCTCAAATACTAGTGCAAAACTTGTATTTAGATTTGAAGCAGAATCCAAAAAGGATTTAGAGTATATAAGAGATTTATTTGAAAATAATTTAAGAAATATTTTTCCTGAAATAGAATTAGATTTTAATTAAGTATTTCTTTCAGATCTGAATTGTCTAATTTAGAAGTAAGTAATTCATCAATATTCTCTTCTAAAAAATACTCAAAATAACTATTACTAAATGTCTTTGAAACATTGCCTGTTTTCTTATCAATCCTTATAGCAGCAATACCTTCAGGTACATCAACTTCAAAATCTGTTAATGATTTCTTTGAAAGGGTCATAAAATCTAACCAAATTGGCAAAGCGTTCGTGCTCCCAAATTCATCATCTCCTAATGAAGAACCATCGTCTTTGCCTACCCAAGCCGAGGCTACAATGTGAGACGCATAACCAGAAAACCATGTACTTGTTGCATCATTAGTAGTCCCGGTTTTACCGCCCATGTTTTCAATAGGTATTTCTAATCCCCTTCTAGATACATTTCTTTTTAATGCTTCTTTCAAAATATTTGTTACTAGGAAGGCTACCCTTTCATCCATTACCTGGTCCTGTTCATTAATATCTAAACTAATCATCGGCGACCCAATATAATCAAATTTTTCTCCACTTAACCAAGGGAAACTAACGTCTTTAAAATTCTTAATTTTTTTTGAATATTTGTTACTAGGATCAAGTATTATTTGTCCATCGATATCTTCAATTCTATCTATGTAAGTAATGTTTTGTTGTTTGCCACTATTAATAAAAGATGCATACTGAGTTGCGGCAATCAATGGATTGAGAGTCCCTGTTCCAAGCGCAATTGAAAGATCATTTATTAACATTTCTTCCTGAAACTTATATTTTTCAAAACAATCAAGAGTCTTAGATAGCCCTAAAGATTGAACTAGTTTAATTGAAACAATATTTAAAGATTGAATGAGAGATTCGCGCAATCTAATTGGACCGTAAAATTGGCCTGAATTATTCCTTGGTCGCCAAATACTTTCTAGCTTTTCATCATCAAAAATTATTGGTCCATCAATAAAAATTGTAGATGGATTTAATCCATTTTCAAAAGCGCATGCATAAATGAAAGGTTTAATGCTTGAGCCTGGCAATAATTTTGAATTAGCTGCTCTATCAAACTTTGACTTAGAAAAATCAAAGCCGCCTACGTAAGCTTTTAATGTTCCCCCTATAGCATCAACAGCAACAAGTGAAGCTTCTGCTACTGGCAATTGGGAAAGAATTTTTTTATTTTTTTGATTGCCTATGTAAACCAAACTACCAAGTTCTAAGAAATCTCTAAAAGAACTTGGACTTGTTGTTTTTGTTCCATCCAAATTTATTCTTCTGGCCCAACTGTAATCTGCATCATTCCAAAAAACATTATTAAGATTTAATTTAGCATCAAGAGTTTGAATTTTTGTATTATCAATACCAATTACTATGTTTGCTTCATGGTCGTCAATTACTGGTTTACTACTTAAAATATTTTGCACTTTATTGAAATTTTCTTCTTTGATTTGCTCATACCTGACCTTGGAAGGAAATTTATAGAAATATTCTTTTTGAAAAGCACTACGCATAATTAAATAATTAAGATCTTTAAAAACCTGTTCCTCTCGCCAACCATACTTTTTATCATATTTATAAAGATTCTCTCTAAGAGCTTTGATGGCATTTATTTGCATTGTTGAGTCAATAGTTGTGTAGACATTCATTCCGTCTTCATATGCTTTAGGGCCAAAACGGCTGACAATTTCTGCTCGTATTTTTTCAGCAATATATTCAGCTTCAATAGTAATTTTTGGTCCAAAACTTTCTCCAGACACAACTACTTCTTTTGCTGAGTTAAATTCATCTCTATCAATAAATCTTTTTGAAAGCATTCGTCCAAGTATTAAGTCTCTTCTTTTTTTTGAAGCTATTGGATTTCTTACAGGATTAACAGATGAGGGTCGTTGGAGTATTCCAGCAAGTAAAGCTGATTCAGCTATAGAAGCAATTTTAAAGTCTTTACCAAAGTAATATTGATATGCTGCAGCAAACCCATAGTTTCTATTTCCTAAAAAAGCTTTATTAAAATAAAGCTCAAATATCTCTTCTTTTTGAAGATAATCTTCCAATTTCCAAGCAAGTATTATTTCTTTTAGCTTTCTTTCATACGTTCTCTCAAAAGATAAAACATAGTTTCTAACAACTTGCATCGTTATTGTCCCACCACCACCTAAAGATCTTCCAGAAATTTCACCATATAGGGCTCTTAATAAACTTGTTATCTCAACACCAGAATGATCAAAAAAACCCCCGTCCTCCGCAGCTATAATTGCATTTTTAAGATTCTCGGGAATCTCTTCAAAACTTACAATTTGTCTTTTTTCTGTTCCAAATAACCCAATCAACTGATTATCAGAAGAATAGATACGCATTGGGTTGGTAAGTTTTATTTCTGTAATTGTTTCTATCTTTGGCAAATCCTTAGAGAATAAAAGATATACCACGCCTATCATCATAAAGATAAACTGTAATAAAACTAAACATATTCTTAGAAATGACATGATTTATATATTATTATTCCCTTTCAATTTTTTTATGAATATTTTTTTAATAGGTATGATGGGCTCCGGCAAAACTTCAGTCGGACTTTTACTATCAAAATACTTCAATACTACATTTTATGACTTAGATGCTTGTATTGAAAAGAGATTTGACCTAACAATTAATGAAATATTTAGTGAATATGGCGAAGATGGATTTAGAAAAGTTGAATCATCCATACTTCAAGAAACAAATAATTTTCATGATTCTATTATTTCAACCGGTGGAGGAGTTGTAATCACAGATTCTAACAGAGAATTTCTGAAAGATCAGAGGGTATATTTTCTCAATAATTCCACCAAAAGACTTTATGAGCGTGCAACAAAGAAAAGAGAACAAAGACCATTATTAAAAGACATGACATTTAGCGAATTTTCAGACATTTACAAAAATAGAATGAACCTATACCAAGAATGTGCAAATATTACTTTAAATACTGAAGATAAAAGTATTTATGAAATAGTGGAAGAAATATCAAATCATGAAAAATTTAGTTTTTAATTCTGAAGAGCATTCTGTAAAGATTTCCTTTGTAAACAGAACTAAGAAAATATGTGAGTTAATTCAGGAAGATAGAAAATACTGCGTAATCTTAGATAAAAAGATATCTAGCTTACACGCTGCATTTCATGAAGAGTTAAAATCAAAAGATTTTCTGATCTTTTTAATTGATGAGCCTGAAAAGCAAAAAAATATTCACACATGCCTTGAGGTAATAAATTTAATGCAAAAGGAAGGGTTAAATCGGAATGATGCAGTCATTGGAATTGGTGGAGGCGCAATTACAGATTTAGCAGGTTTTGTTGCATCATCCTATATGAGAGGCATTACCTACTTTCAAATACCTACATCGCTCCTAGCTCAAGTTGATGCATCTATTGGTGGCAAAACAGGAATAAATTATGGAAATATTAAAAACTTTATAGGTTCTTTTTATAATCCTTCAGAAATTATAATTTGCGCTGAATTTTTACAATCACTTAACCAGCAAGATTTTTTAAATGGTTTTTCAGAAGTTTTAAAACATTGCATTATTACTTCTAAAGAATCTCTAGATAAATTAAAAAATTTAGCAGGTGAAATACAAAACAGAGAGTCTAATATTTTGCTTGGACTTATTGAGCAATCTATTGATATAAAAGCTCAAGTAGTCACCAAAGATTTCAAAGAAAAGGGTGAAAGAAAATTTCTTAATTTTGGTCACACGTTTGCACACGGAATAGAATCAATAAATCATGATGCTCCAATTTTACATGGGCATGCAGTTCTCATTGGTATGTTGATGGCCCTTGATTACTCCAAAGAGCTTGGGTTTTTAAGCAGGAATTCATGTCAAGAAATTAAAGATATTATTTGTAGCTTCAGCTATGACTTCTCTAATATAAAATTAGATGCAAAAGGTATATTTGAAGCTATGAAAAGCGATAAAAAGAATACCAAAGCAATTAACTTGATTCTACTAAAAGAGGTCGGACAGCCTCTCCTCTTTGAAGAAACATCAAATGACAATCTTCAAAAGTTCATAACAAAATTTATCGATGACTTTAAAAAATAGAATCTTTTTAGAAGCACTGAAAAGAAGTAATGATCAAGTAAATATACCTGTTTGGTTGTTAAGACAGGCTGGGCGATACCTACCAGAATATATGAAGATAAGATCTCAATATTCTGATTTTTTTCAAATGATTAAAAAACCTGAAATATGTAAAGAGCTGACATTACAACCACTGCGAAGATTTCCACTTGATGCCGCAATTACTTTCACTGATATTCTAACAATACCTGATGCTATGGGCATACCAGTAGAATTTATTGCTGGCAAAGGACCTGTTTTTTCCGATTCAATTCAAAAAAATCACCTACTTAGACTAAATCATGAAGGAGCTCTTAAAAAATTAGAATATGTTTTCGAGGCAACTGCTTTAATTAAAGCCAATATTGAAGTACCTCTAATTGGTTTTACTGGCTCACCATGGACCTTATTTGTTTACTTATATTATGGAAAATCACCCAAAAGTCATGATGAACTTTATAACTATCTAGAATTACAATCCCATAATGTACACAGTTATTTAGAACAATTAACTGACATTATTAAGGATTATGTTCAAGCACAAATTGAAGCAGGAGCAGATTGCATACAGATTTTTGACTCATGGGGTGGATTGTTAGATCAGGAATATGAGGAGTTATCCTTAAGTTACATTAATCAGATTGTTGCTAGCATACAAACTGATGTGCCAGTAATTTTATATACCAGAGATAAATTAATAGATAATATTATCGATTCAACACCAATTAAGTGTTTCAATCTTGATACTTCAGATAATATCGACAAACACTTAGGTAAAGATATAACAATACAAGGAAATTTTGATCCTAAAAACTTTCATGCTGATGATGAAGCGTTAAAAGAAATGGCTCAAATGGTGTGGACTAAGTATAAGGATAGAAAAAATTATATCTTTAATTTAGGTAGTGGGCTTACTCCAGATGTTAATCCTGAAAAAGTCGAATATTTTCTCAACCAATTATCGAGTTTTCGTTCTTAGTAAACCTTCTTGAGTCACAGAAGCAATAACTTCTCCTTCTCTGGTAAAAAAAGTACCTCTGCCTAATCCTCGTGAATTCCCAGAATATGGACTATCCATTGTATATAGAATCCAGTCATTAAATTGAAAATTTGGCTTATGAAACCACATTGTATGATCAAGACTCGCAATCATTATTTTAGGTGACATGTAAGTCACCCCATGGGGAAAAAGTGCAGCCGCCAATATACCTGCATCAGAAACATAGGCTAAAAAGGCATTTTGTATTGCTCTATCTTTTGGCAATTTACCATTTGGTTTCATCCACATACTTCTTCTAGGTGACATTTTTTTTGGTTTAAAGACATCCTGCCATTCAACAGGTTTAACAGTACATTCTCTTTCTTGAGTGAAGTATTTCCTCAGCTCCTCTGGAACAAGATCAATATTATCTTTTCTCAACTCTATCTCATCTTTTAATCCTTCAGGTGGTGGTACGTTTGGCATTTCAATACTATGTGAAAGTCCTTCCTCATCTTTTTGAAAAGATAAACTCATGCTAAAAATTGTTTCATTATTTTGAATAGCTTTTACTGTTCTTGTGGAAAAGCTCATGCCGTTTCTTATCGGATCTACACTATAGAGTACTGGTTGTTTTTTAATTCCAGGACGAAGGAAGTATGCGTGAAGTGAATGGAGGTGCTTATCATCCTCTATTGTTAAATCTGCGGCTAAGTAGGCTTGAGCAATAACTTGACCACCGTATATTCGCTGAATACCAGCGTTTTTTCCATTGTATCTGAAGAGATATTCGTCTAACTGTTCTAACTTAAATTTCTCTAGAGAACTTTCGAATGCATCTATCATTACTGAGCAGATAGGCCCCCATCAATAATAATTTCTGTACCAGTGATCATTTTTGATTCATCGGATGCCAAGAATAGTATGGCATTAGCAATATCTTCCACTTCTGCTAATTTTCTAACAGGAATTTGTCGCTCAAGTTTTGTCAACATGTCATTTGAGGTATCAGATAGTAGTGCTTCCAAGATCTCAGTTTTTGCAAACACTGGATGTAAACTGTTACATCTCACCAATTTAGTTGTGCGTGCACAATGCAATGCAACAGATTTAGATAAATGTCTTACTGCCGCCTTTGCACTGTTGTAAGCTGTAAAATTATGACCAGCCACAATCCCTGAAATTGAAGAAATATTAATAATCGATCCATTACCTGAATCTCTCATCAAAGGTAAAGCATATTTGCAGCCGTAGAAGACTGAATCAAGATCAACTTTATGCACTAGATCCCAAGCTTCATTTGTTGTTCCTTCAACGTCACCCATATAACCAATCCCTGCATTATTTACTAAAATATTTAACTGATTATCAGCAGTTTTTATTTCTTCAATCACTTCCTGCCATCTCTCTGCATCGGTCACATCATGTTCAAAGAAACTTACACCTAATTCAGATGCAACTTGCTCGCCGCCTTCTTTGTTAATGTCAGATATGTAAACTTTGGCACCTTCTCTTTTTAAGACTGCTGCTGTTCCTTTACCAAAACCAGCAGCGCCACCAGTTATTAATGCTATTTTATTCTCTAATCTGTTTCCCATTGTTGCCTCTTTAATTCCGGATATATTAAACTAGTATTCAATAAAAAAACATGAAAAGTAAATTAGTAGATAATCAACCTCAAGAGGTAACAAATTATTTAGAGATTGATCCCAAAGAACAAGATGCAGTTGAATGCGTGAATGAAATATTCAATACACCTTTAAAAGGTACTTATAATTGGGATTACACAGTTGTCGATGACAGAATTAAAAAACTCTATGAATTAGGTAAAAAACTTAANTGGAATGTTTCCGATGACCTNGACTGGTCNCANACCCACCCTAAAAATGAATTTCTAGTCAATCAAGATTTTAGACTGGTGCCTGATGAAATACAGGGTTTAGATGATCTTACTATGGAACAGAGATTAGCAATGGATAGGCATCAAGTTTCTTGGAATTTAAGTCAATTCTTACATGGTGAACAAGGTGCATTACTAGTCGCTTCACAATTAGTTTCATGTGCTCCAACCTTTAATGCCAAAATGTATGCAGCATCGCAAACTTTTGATGAAGCGAGACATGTCGAGGGTTTTAACCGTTACTTAAAAGAAAAGATTGGTTTCCAATATCCTGCAACTAAGGGTCTTAAATCATTAATGGATAAAATTTTGACCGATGAGAGATGGGACCTAAAATTTATTGGTATGCAAATTATTATTGAAGGTTTAGCTTTAGCAGCTTTCAATAATATGAAGTTCATTTTGAACGATGGGCTTTTAAAGCAACTGCTTCATTATGTTATAAGAGATGAAGCAAGACATGTTACTTTTGGTGTGAATTATCTTGAGGATTATTTAAAGACCTTATCCAAAAGTGAAATAGAGGATCGAGCACAATTTGCTTTTGAGGCTTGTGTAGTCATGAGAAATAGACTGATATCAGGTGAAGTTATCTCTCGTTTTCTAGACTACACCCCTGAAGAAGCTCAAGAAATTGCTGCCAATACTGCCCAAGGGCAAAATTTCAGAGTGCTTCTTTTTACTAAAATAGTACCAAACCTCAAACGTATTGGCTTACTGACTGATAAAGTTGCGCCGCAATATGAAAAGCTAGGGGTTCTCAGTTATGCGGAGTTAGAAGACAATTTCGATATTGATTGGGCTGATATGTCAAAGCCTTATGAGACACAAGAAGAAATTGAAAAAGCTATAAGCTCAAATTAATCTACAACTTCTGCTTTTAAAATTTTAATAGCTTCAACCGGAACATCCTGGTAGCCTTGGACTGAAGTTGTTTGCACTTCTGCAATTTTATCAACAATATCAAGACCTTCTGTCACTTTTCCAAAAACAGCATAACCCCAACCCTCTTCTACTTGATTAGTTCTAAAATTTAAGAAGGCATTATCTGCATGATTTATAAAAAATTGAGATGAAGCTGAATGTGGGTAAGCAGTACGTGCCATAGCAATTGTACCTCTATCGTTTCTTAAACCATTGTTTGCTTCATTCATGATTGGTTCTAATTTATCGTCTTTGGGTGTCATGTCTTCGAGATGTCCTCCACCCTGGATCATGAAGCCATTTATAACTCTATGAAAAATAGTTTCATCATAAAAACCACTTTCAACGTACTGAACAAAGTTTTCAGTTGATATTGGTGCATTTTCTTGATCTAACTCAAGCATGATATCCCCGTAGGACGTAGTTAGTTTTACTTTTGGCATTGCTTCTTCCCTTATAAATGTATTAAACAAAAAATGTACGCCCATAACAAATAAGACGCCCGCTAAAACGTACTTTAAATTTTTCATGAACTTATTATATCCTAGTTATATGTATAAGATTTTTACGTACTTTCTCTTTTTCTTGAGCTTTTGGGCAATTAGTCAAAAAAATTCTGTTGAAGTTCAATACGGAGATAAAGATTTTATCTTTTTAGACACTGCCTACGTAAATTTACTGAGAGATATTCATGCAGAACTTATTATAAAGAATCAAGATTGTATCTTTTTAGAGACTTGTAAGGACACTAAGACGAAAAATTTGGGTGAAGTGCTTTTTCAAAAGAGAGCAAACCTACTATATAAAGCTACTTATAAGAAACAACCAATATATCCTCGAAAAGCACAAGAAAGAGGCGTAGAAGGCTATGTAATTCTTGCATTTGATATTGAAATAGATGGCTCTACGTCTAATCATTATGTAATTGAAGGTAAGTGCATTAAAGAACACGTATACCCCTATGAAGATTGCACGATATTTAATTCTGCAGCTTTAAAAGCTGCAAGAACTAATAGATATGATATAAACACCACTTCAAGGATTATAGATATTCCACATAAATATTCTTTTGAATTAACAGGTTATTATGATTCCGAGAAAATTTATACCAATATCTCTAATAGAAGTTTGAGACGTGCTAAAAACTTTCAGAGCAACCAGGAATGGGCTAACTTAAAAAAACTTGCTGAAAGCGTTGATGATAATTACATCAAATTTTTTTGGCTTGGAGTTGCCTCAGAAAACCTAAATGATCTCAATTTTGCTCTGCAGAACTATATTAAATCTCTAAGCTTACAGGGTGATCCTAGAGTTATGGGCGAGGTTAGAAATAGAACACTATCCTTGTTGTATAAAATGAATAAGTTTGAAGCATATGCGTACATCTGTGATAAAACATATGCTTTTTACGATAATTATATGTGTGGTATGAACATGCTTCAAATAGGTGATTCTATAGGTGGCGTACCATATCTGCTTAAGGCTTATAGAAAAAATTTAGGAGATAATGATTCCAATCAAAGAATTGCTGAAATAATTGAGTCTCAAAGAAATTGGATAAAAGAAGATTTAATCAAGTTGCAAAGTTCCTCTTAAATAAAGTTTCGCTTGCCCTGTAATTTCCACAAGATCGTCTTTTACTTCACATTTCAGGTGACCAACTCTTTTTGATAATTGGCGCGCACTCATTTCAGACTTATTTAAAATTTTTGACCAATAAGTTGCTAGAAGGGCATGAGCAGAACCAGTAGCAGGATCTTCATTAATACCTGTCTGTGGACCGTACCATCTAGAAACAAAATCTTCTTCTTCGCCTTTTGCAGTAATTATTAAACCTCTGGAATCCATAGACTTAATTAAACTAAAGTCAGGCTTATTGTTTGCAACAGCTGCTTCATCTTCCAACACAACCATAAAATCATCTATCCCTTTGTAAACCTCCAACACTTCAGCATTCAATGCTTGAGAAAAAGTATTCAAGTCTAAAATTTCTTTGGGTTCATCCTTAGGCAGAGATAATGTAATGCCATTACTAGCTTTTACGGCTTTAATTGCACTGCGATTAGCTTGGAATACTATTTCATTCGCTGCTGGATTAAGGAAATTGAAATAGGTGAAAGCTGAAGCTAGGGTAGCGTGACCACATAAATCTACTTCAAGTTCTGGTGTATAAAA
>NHFN02000008.1 GCA_002170245.2 Gammaproteobacteria bacterium TMED112 | reverse complement strand
ATGCATGCCGATGGAAATATCCAATATGCAAATTATCAGAACCAGAATCAGATGAGTGACTATTTAACTAACAATGGATATGCATCTGTTATTAGCGATTTAATTGCTTAAACATAATAATAATTAATCTTCATTAATTAAATTTAGTAATTTAGCTTTGAATTCATCTTTAATTTTTTTATCGAACCTTTGATATCTCGACAGCCTATTTAAAATAGTATCTCCCTTGTCAGATACATTAAATATTGATTTATTGTTAAAAATATAGGTCCATTTTGCTACAGAGATTGGAGAATAAATATCTAAATAGGAACTAAAATCGAAAAGTTTCTGTATTTCCTTATGAGAGTTACAATCACTTGCGAAACAATTTAACCCTAAGCAACATGCATCTAATACAGGTATTCCAAAACCTTCAACTATCGATGGACTTAATAAACATAAAGCATTCAAATAAAGAGCACTTTTAAATGCCTCCTTTATATAACCAGTAGAAATTATTCCATAATTATTTGCAATTAAGTTTTTTATCTTTTTACTATATTTATCATTTTTCATTTTGCCAGTTATTACAAGTATCTTTCCATTCCTTTGAGCTTCTGAGTTTAAAAAACACTCAATTAATAAAAGTACGTTTTTTCTAGAATCTATTGAAGCATTAAATAAAAAATAATTAAATGGTTGAATCTGATTAGCATTTATTGTTTTATTACTAGATACAGAATTCAAGATCCTATTATAAATATTGAAGTCCTTATATTCTTCAAAAAATAATGATGGGGATTGTATTATTACTGATTCAGAATTAATTTTTTTATCTTTATTTGAAAAGTATTTTTTATTGTTATTAAAAATATGATGAAATTTACTTTTAGTTATTTCTGAGACGAATATCCTTTTTGAATTCTCACAAAGAAGAAGTTTATTATAAAAAGAATTTAGATTACTTAAATTAGGTTCATATTCTAGAGGTATTAAATCATGAATAGTTTGAATAATTGGAGTTTCTAAGTTTGTAATTAGATTTATTGGTGCAGTTGAGATAAAATAATCAAATCTATTTAAATTAATTTTCATCTTATTTCTAAAGGGGAATCGACTAGTAGCTTCAGATTTAAAACTTAAATTTGGTAATGAAACAAAACCTCTAATTCCTTTTATAAATGACAATTTTTCAATTCTTAGATAAGGATTATCTTCTTTATTTATAAACTTTATTTCCTTACAATTTTTTTCGTTATAAACATTTGAAGAAAATAAAGTTTTTAAAAGTTTTAATGTCAAGCATATGAAATTCAAAAAAACGTTTAACTTATTTAAAAATTTTAAATATCGATTTTTTATATAAAAATAATTTTTATAATTTTCATTTCCTTCATAGAAGTTTCTCAAAATATAAGTAGTAAATATATAGTCTCTAGAATTATTATTGAATTTATTAAGTTTAAAATTTTTAGGATTAATACTAGTTGATAGCCAAACTTCTGCACCCAATATATTTAATGTATTAATTAGCGATTTACTATAAGAAGCTATACCACGATGTTCTTTTTTTTCAAATTCAGGGGAAATTAACAATATTTTCTTACCCGTTAAATTATTCATGATTACTTCAGAAACAATTGATTTTAACTAGAAATCTATAAACCTAGATTAATCTCAATCCTTACTATACTTTAATTAGTAGTAACTTTTTTAAATTTGCTTTATTGACTTAGCTTTATCTGTAAATAAACTGAATATTAATTGTAAATAGCTTAATTTTCTCAATTTAATATTTGCTCTAAGCGACATGCCTGGCTTCAAATTGAGCTTTTGTCCAGACGCTGAAATTAAGTTCTGATTTTCTAATTCAACTTTTGCCCTAAAAAACAAACCATCATTAGTAGAATTAATTTTCGAGGAACTAGGACTCACAAAGCTAATCGATCCATTTAAAATTCCAAAATCTGAGGAAGGATATGAATCTATATTAAGTTCAACTTTTCTTCCTAAATCTACAAAGCCTATATCACCACTTTCAATATAGATAACAGCCTCTAGATTATTTTCAGGAACAATTTTCATTAACTCTATATTAGGATTTATAACATACCCACTATCCTTTGCTTTTAATTCAAATACGTATCCACTAATAGGACTATATATAATAGAGTACTTTAATTTTTCGTTTACTATCTCAAGTTGATTTTTGAAATCTAAAATATTATTTTCAATTAACTTAATTTGCTGCTTAATTTGGTACTCTTTTTCATTTAATAATAATTGTTTATTATTTAATTCAGACTTATATTTTATTAATTTTATTTTTTGATTCTCATAGTCATATTTAGATATAGCTCCAGCCGTAAAAAGAGTTTCAAATTTATTTAAATGCCTATTTTCTATTTTCATAATTTCTTTTAAATTAATTATTTCTGATTTCATCTTTTTAATTGATTCTCCTAATTCCTCTTCTTTTATAAATAATTCGTTAGCTTTAAGTTTGATTTTTTTATTTAAGTTTTGATAGGTTTCTTTAGCTAAATAATCATCTAATATAAAAAGCTCGCGATTTTCTTTTACATAATCTCCCTCTTCTATCATTATTTTTTCGACTACTCCTGATATTGGGATTTTTATCTCTCTAACTCTATCAGTAGGTTGTAAATCTCCCTGGGCAATAATTATCTGATCAGTTTTTGCAAACACTAAAAATAATATACTTATACCAGTAGTAGAAGTAATTATCCAAATTACCTTATTCGCAATTACTTTACTTTGTTCTAATGTAGAGTAAGCTTCTAATTCTTCATCCTTCTCTGAAAAATTATAAATAAATTTTCTATATAATTCTCTAACTCTATTAAGAAATTTCATATTATAAGGTTTTATTTTCATTTGACATTGCAAAATAAAGTCCTTTTTTTTTGATTAGATCATCGTGATTGCCATGCTCAATTAATTGCCCATCTTTTAAAAATAAAATTTTGTCCGCGTTAATAAGATTGGGAAATCTATGAGTCACAAAAATTATGGTTTTATTTATTTTCATTTTTTTTATATTTTCTAGAACTTTTCTTTCGGTCAAGTAATCCAGCGCACTTGTTGCTTCATCCAATATAAGAATTCTTGGCTTACCTAATAGTGCTCTTGCTATAGCTATTCTCTGTTTTTGTCCACCTGAGAGAGAATCTCCTCTCTCGTCAATCCTTGTTTTATAACCATCTTTTAGATTCATAATAAATTCATGTGCACATGCATTTTTAGATACATCAATAATTTCTTCTTTTGATGCCTCTGGGCAAGCTATAGATATATTCTCAATAATGCTTCCACTTACTAAATATGGTTCTTGTGATACGAATCCAATCTGTTTCCTCAATGAATATAAATCCACTTTCTGAATATCATATTCATCTATTAATATTTTTCCTCTTGTAGGTTTATATAATCTTGCTAATAACTTAACTAATGTACTCTTACCACTACCACTTTTTCCAACAACACCTGTAAAGGAATTACTTTTTAAATTAACATCTATATTATCTAAAATTTTTTTCTCATTATTGTCATAACAAAAATCAATATTTTTTAAATGAATAAAACCTTTTATTTCTGGGATATTAATATTTTCACTATCATCTGGAGATATTTCCGATTCTCTATTTAAAACATCCCCTAATCTCTCAAATGAAACTTTTAACTCTTGAAATCTCTGAGATAAAGTAGATAGTCGAAGAATAGGCTGTGTAACGTAACCAGAAATTATTCTAAAT
This sequence comes from Gammaproteobacteria bacterium TMED112, assembly GCA_002170245.2. Classification (GTDB taxonomy): domain Bacteria; phylum Pseudomonadota; class Gammaproteobacteria; order Magnimaribacterales; family TMED112; genus TMED112. The sequence continues at coordinate 12,417 of NHFN02000008.1, read as the reverse complement.
GCTATTAATTGACCTAAAGATAATTCTCCTTTTAATACAAGAGATGCTCCTATCCATAAAACCATGATTTGTGAAATCTTTTGAAGTAAATTTGAAGATTCTGATAATAAAGTTGCAGTAATAGTTTTTTTAAATATTTTTTGAACAAATTGAATATAGTTTCTTTGCCATTTTTTAAAAGTAATATTTTCAATATTTTGTGTTTTAATTGTTTGAATTCCATTTATTGACTCTATTAAATGGTTTTGCGTTTTTGCATTATATTCAGCGACCTTTCTATATTGGTTCTTAAATAATGGGACACCCAAAAGTGTTATTAATATTTGTATTGGTAAAACAGAAAGAGAAATAAGAGTAAGAAGCCAGCTATAAATAATCATTATAAATATATAAATAATTGAAAAAAGTCCATCTATAATCGTTGTTAATGTTTGACCCGTAAAAAATTCTCTAATTTTCTCTAGTTCAGAAATTTTTGTACTTAATTCACCTGTTCTTCTTTTTAAAAAAAAATTAAGTGGTAATTTAAACAGATGATTAATAACTTCTGAACCCAATTCCAAATCAATTCGATTAGTAGTATCGACAAGTAAAAACGTTCTCAGAGATCTTAATATAGATTCAAAGATAGCAACAAAAAAAAGTGCCGATCCAATTATTTGAAGAGTATTTAAACTTCTTTGGTTTATTACTTTATCAATTATTACTTGAATCAGAAGAGGATTAGCTAAAGTTAACAACTGCACGAATACTGATGCTAATAAGAGTTTTGTAAATAGATTCTTATATTTTTTTAAAAAAGGTATTATCCAATTTATGCCTAAATCGGGATTTTCATTTTTAATACTTTTATTTACTAAAAGAATTGGAATAACTTCAGGAAAATTATCCTCAATTTCTTTTTCAATTAAGAAAACTTCTCCGAAATTTGGAGAAAGCAAATAAAGACCTTTAATATTTGCCTTTAGTATGAGTGAAATATGATTTTTATAAAATATAAGACTATTTTTTGACGAATTTCTTAGATCACTTCTTTTTATATTAGTACTGGCAACCATGAAACCATAATTAAGGAGAATATCGCTAACAAAGTCAAGGTTTAAATTTTTCAAATAACTTATTTTTTCATTTACAATATTTTTTAAATATTCTTCCTTATAATTTATTTTAAAAATTCTNCATAACATTTTTATACAAGCTAAAATTTCTNCAATATTTCCTTTGGCTCTAACAATNTATTTTTCTTTTTTTCCAGATAAATCTAAAGAAGATGGATAGGGNGAATAATTTCTTAATTTACTTGATTTGTCTAAATNTNTTGATTTATTTCCCATAATTTCTTTAAAGAAAATATCCTTTTCAATCCCAATCATTCTTAATTTTATATATTTTTGGTTAGCAGATTTATAATCAGCAAAACTCAGTTCATCATAAATAAGTTTATTGCTAATATTGTTCGAGGCTGATAAATATATCTTTGTACTAAATTTCTTATATGAATAAGAGACTTTAAAAAAATTCCTTAGCTCTTTTGCTTTTAAAATTATGTCCTCAAAATCATTACTGAAAAGATTTTTCTTATAAAAAAAATCTACTATTTCTACTAATTTAATATCTTCGTACTTAAATAATGAGCCTTTTTTTAATAGGCTTACCAAAATATTATCTGGTATAGATAATACTTTTAAATTGCTTGATGAGATAACATCTTCAATNGCATCATTTCTTATAAAAGATGTGAGACCAATCCAATTATCATTCTCAATTTTTTCAACTGTATTTTCTTGGTTACCATATTTATAGATTATTCTTGCTTGACCTTCAATTATAAAATAAACTTCAGAAGGAATAATTGTACTTTTGATTAGAAATTTCCCTTCTTCAAATACTTTAATATTGCAAGATTTTTTTATTTTATTAAATAAATTTATTTCTAGATTATTTATCCATTTAATTTTNCTTATTAAAAGCAAATCATTATTGTTCATAAATATCTAAACNAAAATACTTTAATTACCTATAAANCTAGACAACTAGATATCTATCAATATATTATAAAAAAGTTTAATTGCANAGCGTTTTGGAATCGAGGCCTATAATTTTTAATGGNAGTTATTTTTCAAAAAGGCCAACTGGTATATCAGTNGTATCACAGCAACTAGCAAAAGCTTTAAATCAAGAATTGGTTTCACTATATGCACCTTTTCCCGTTGGTGATTCACAATTTAATAAATTACCTCGATCTTTTTACCCTGAACTTGGAATGAAAGCACATATCAGGAGACTAATATGGAATCAATTTACGCTTTCTGAGATTATAAAAAAAAATCATGNATCAGTACTTCTCTCTCCTCTACCTGAAGCACCATTAGTAAAAGGCCTTAAATCTGTTATTTTGATTCATGACCTTGTTGCACTTCGATTAAAATATTTTTCGCCTCTTTTTCCATATCATTATATTTATGTACCTTTAGTAGTAAAATATGCTTCTAAGATTCTATGTAATTCTTCTGCAACTGCTGAAGAAGTTTGCAATAAACTTAAGGTTCCATATAACAAAATAGAAATTATTAAATTAGGTTTCCAAACCTCTAAACTTTTTCCTCTTTGTTACTCAAGGGAGCCTTTTTTATTGATTATTGCAAGGCATAGTCCAAATAAAAACTTACCAAGAGTACTAGAAGCTTTTGCAAGATTTAAAAGTTTTAATAGAAAGTTTTCTGATTATAAAATAAAAATTATTGGTAGTTCTGATAATAGATACACACCCCATTACAAAAAAATAGTGAAAGAACTTAAGATACAAAATTCTTGTGAATGGATTGAATGGGTTTCTGATAATGAGAAATTAGATTTACTTAATAGGTGCAAGGCCCTCGTTATAGCAAGTCTTTGGGAAGGTTTTGGCTTGCCTGCTTTAGAAGCTTTAGCATGTGGAACTACTGTTATAGCTTCCAATAAAGGAGCTATTAAAGAGATATTGTGTGATAAAGGATTATATGTGAATCCATACGATTCAAACTCTATAGCTAATGCAATGTATGAGGTAGCAACAAACCATAGCATTGATATTGAATTTAAGAAATTTGGTCCTGAAAAAGCAAAAGAATATTCTTGGATAAAAACTGCAAAAAAAATAGAAAATATAATCTCTAATTTATAATTTCAAATCTCTGATCTCTAATATTTTTTCTCTATTCTCTCTTAGTAAATTTATTTGAATTTATAATAGAAAAGGAATATTATTCTTTTGATTCTTTAAATATAAAAGAGATATTGTAATCCCAAAAAAATTTATTAATAAGGTGGTCAAAGAATTTAAAAAGTTTAGATTCCCAGAAAGAATAGAATCTCTAAATTGACTTATAATCAAATAAATAGGATTTAAATTTACTATCCATATTAACTTACCTAAGTTTTCTTTCATATAAAGAATTGGGGATAAGAGAAAGGTCAATTGTAAAAGTATAGGTATTAGTTGATAAACATCTCTGTATCGGACCCCAAGAAGGCATATTAAAAAGGGGAACCAAAACATAAAAATGAGAAAGTTAATTAAAGGAAGTGTTGAATAAAATATAAAATTGAAAGCTATACCTTTATTAAAAAAAATTAAGCCTAAAAATACTATTGCGAAGGATTGAAAGAAATTATGTAATTGAAACCACCATTCTTCTAGAGGATAAAAAAGAATATTAGTATTGGTATTCTTTATTTTAATTTCATTTTGCAAAAGAATATTTGGTGATGAACCTATTGATGTACTCAACGAAGACCATAAAACCATCCCTAAGCCTAAATAAACCACATACTCCTTAAAGTTTTCAACTTTAAATACTGTCCCATATACAGCAGATAATAAAGCAATTGAAATTAAATTTGATAGGCCCAGCCAAATACTTCCTAATGTAGTTCGAGCGAACCTTTCTTCTGTTCTTGCCCATGCAGTAAAAGTCCACACTCTATAAAGTTTTAATGCACTATAAAAAAGTTTTATGATAGTTCTTTTTTTAGGATTATTACGCATATCTTTTTTGATAAAAATCAATTGCATTATTTATTAAACCATCAAAAATAATTACTCCTTTATCAAAAACTAAACCACGCTTACAGAATTTAATGAGTAGTTCATTTGAATGAGATGCCAAAAATAAAGTTCCTGAATTAGCAATAAATTGAGCTAATCTATCGTATGCTTTTATTTGAAAATTAATATCCCCTGTTGCAAATCCCTCATCTAGGGCAAGGCAATCATGCGAATTACCAGTTAAAATAGCAAACTGTAATCTTGAAAGCATCCCTTCACTATAAGTTTTGATTGGCAAATATATATATTCTCCTAGACCTGAAAAATTAATAACATTTTGACAGAATTCATCAAATCCAACAAGATTATTATTAATTAATAGATAGTGAGCTTTTATTGCTTTTATTGCACTCAANTCTTGACTAGTTAAAAGACTTTTATGAATCATAGGATATATTTTTTTTCGAGCTTTTAATTTNCCACTTGAGATACTATAAATTCCAGAGATTAATCTCAGAAAAGTTGTTTTTCCTGCCCCGTTATGACCGATCAAACCAACTCTTTCACCTTCATATACTTTTAAGTTTATATTTTGAAGAGCATTGACAAATTTTTTATTTTTTGTTTTTTTTAAAACACCTCCTGTAATTGTGCTAATTAATGATTTCTTAATTGTCCTGTCAATATTATTAAATAAAGGTATTTCTAATGATGCCGATTCAAGTGAAAGTATTAATTTAGGTTTTAAAACAGTCATTTTCTAAAGTTTAGTAAATTTATTAAGTTCCAATTTTAGTTAAATTTTATTTAGTTATTTTTTGAGAGATTGATTAAAATTAAAACATAAATATAAACTTTTTAAAAAAAGAGAAAATTTTTAAAAAGTTATTTATATAAAGATTATCAAATGAAAGAAGATTTCACATTAAGTAATTTATCAAAATATGGATTACTAAAAGATTATTTAAAGTCAAAGATACTTGAAGAAAAAATAAGTAAAATAGAACTTAATGAAGATGAAATTTTTGGTGCAAAAGATTTTTATATGAAATTCTTCAAGCTTAAAGATGATTCTTCTTTAGAAAATCATAGGCTTTCTAATCTTATGAGTATTGAGAATCTTTTTTATAGGATGACGTTACAAATTAAANTCCAAAAATATTGTGATAAGCATTTTGGAAACATTATTAATAAACACTATTATGAAAATAAAGAAGATTCAGATTCTGTAACGTATAGTTTTTTGCGAGTAAAAGATTATGGTCTTATTAAAGAGTTGTATTACAGAATAAAAGATGACAAAGTTGATTTTAAAAAATTAGCCAGAAAATATACGTTAGGAGTAGAAAAGAAAACTTCTGGTTTAATAGGTCCATTATTACTTAAAAAAGTACATCCTATAGTAAGAGAAAAGTTAAAAAAGAGTAATTTAAAATTAATAAATAAACCTTTCAAAGTAAAAAATGAATGGATAATTTGTAAACTAGAAGAATATTTTGAATCTAAGTTAGATAAAAAAAGAATTAATGNAATCAANAGCGAAATGCTTGACAAAGAGATAGAAAAGGAACTTTTGAGAAACTATAAGGAACGACTAAATTCTTTTGTTTAAGCTTTTTTTAAAATGTTTTCTTAAATATGAACTGCAACCTATTAATTTATAATCATCTTAAATATCTTTATTAATTTAAAAAATCAAAATTCCAACAAAACAATTTAACCCATCTTTCTCTTTGNCTAGATTTCTATCTTTCTANCCTTAGGCTATAATCAATCAAGTTTTNGCTTCAATTAGAAATGTCTTCATCTTTTCAGACTTATGGGACAATTCAAACTGAAAAAGGGTTATCAAATTTATCTACAGCCTCAAAAAATACATTAGCAAATTTTTATGATTGGGCTTCTTCAAAATATGGTTTATCTAATATAGATAGTCTTAAGGCTCACGCTGAGGAGAATGGGATTTTTAATAGTAGTAACGAATTAGATGACTTTAATCTACTATTTGAACTTCAACTCAAATCTCACGAAATAACAACATTTAAGCAATCTGATATTGATATAACCAACAATAATATCTCTTTAACAACTTTAAATTTTGGATCAAATTCAACTCTGCAAGTTGGTGATGTAATAAATATAACATTCTCTTCGGGAAGTAATGGATCTTTACCAAGTGGTTTAACATCTTCCAAGAGATTGTTTATAAAAACAATTAATCCTGATTCTTCAAGTTATAAATTAACCTTATCTTCTGTATATGGTGGAGATACTTTTAATTTTACTGATAATGGNATAGCAAATTTTGCTAGTGATTCCTTTGCNGTTAAATATTCTAATTCGAGATATGTTTTTAANTTTAAATATGATCAAACTTCAAATGAATGGAATATTTCAAACTATTCAGGGAACAGCAGTAGTACCTTTAGCTTAGAGGATCTTAATTCAAATCCCAACTTAAGCGTAACTGAAATATATGGACCATTAAATCAAAAAAATGGTAGCGATGTTATGTATACCTACGATTATGGTTACGACATTGATGTAACAGGAACTTCTTCAATAAACACTAATAATACTTTAAACCAAAATTTACAGACTCTTGGGATTGACTTAAGTGAAAGCAGATGGGGTACGTACATTTATGACCAAATTAACACTGCCAATAGTGGTTTGGTGAGCGTTACTAGAGATTCAAGTAAGTATAAAATTGTTAAAGATTCAGACGGATCAAATCCAGAAATTATTTACGAGTTAGATAGGCCTACAGAAGATGGCTCTTCAAAAAGAATTATTCAATTATTAGAAGCAAATGATGGATCGCTTTATTATATATTNGAGCATCAGTATTATTTAGATTCTACAGATTGGAAAACTGATTATTCAGTAGTTAAAATCTCAACGGATAAAAGTGTACAGACTACTAGCCTGACATCACGAACTTTTCCAAGGGATAATTCTACTATTGGCGGAGTTGGAAATTATGATTATCAGCTTGTTCCAGAATTAGATGGAGATATATGGCTTCTTAAAGAAGAGAGAGTTAATGGATCAGATGGCTCTCTGTCTGAAGCCTTCAAATATACAGCGTGGAGATTCAATAATTCTAATTTTGATCTGAACGACCCTGATATTGTTCTTGACTCTTTACTTGATCTNAATAATCATTATGCTGCTGGACAGTTCTTAGTTGATACAAGTGGAGAGGAATATAATCTTAATTTTTCTCATACTAATAATTCTGATACGCATACTTTGTTTGTAGATCAGGGTAATGCTATTGATGAAGCAATAAATTATGCAGTTGCAATTAATGATGACTTAAATATTGAAGAGAACAATACAGCTATTAAAACATTTACATCCAATGNAAGTGTTATATGGACAATTAGTGGTGGCAATGATTCCGATTTATTTTCAATAGACTCTTCATCCGGTGAACTAATTTTCAAGGTTGCTCCTGATTATGAGAACCCTTCAGACCACGACTCTAATAATTCTTATCATGTTCTTGTTAGATCAACGGATTCAAACGATGTAAAACGTGACGAGAGAGTTTTCTTTAATGTTACTAACAAAGAAGATGAAAATAATCCTTCTTTCAGTTTCTCCACTCCTGCAGATAACGCAACTGCTGTAGCCACAACAAGCAATATTGTTCTCAACTTCTCAGAAGCTGTTGATATAGAAACTGGTAATATCGTCATTTATAAAGCATCAGATGATTCCGTTGTAGAAACTATTGATGTGACCAGTTCCAAAGTAACTGGAACAAGCTCTACTCAGATCACAATAAACCCAGGCAGCGATTTAGCAGAACAGACTGCATATTATGTGCAGATTGCAGCAACCGCATTCGATGATTCCTCAAGTAACTCTTTTGCCGGAATTATAGATAAAACAACTCTCAGTTTTACTACTGCTGATGAGACTGCTCCAATAATTACAGGTCCATCTGGTAGTTCAGGGGAAATTAGAACTACAAAATCAATTAATGAAAATGGAACCACTGTTAATACATTCACAGCAAATGAAACAGTTACATGGTCANTAAATGGTGGTGCAGATGCTGCGTTATTTTCTATTAATTCCTCTTCCGGTGCCTTAAGTTTTTCTAGTATTCCCGATTATGAATCGCCAACAGATAGCGACAGCGGAAATGATTATGTTGTTGTAGTTAGAGCAANAGATTCTGCAAGCAATAATTCCGATCAGAAAGTAACTATTAATATTGCTAATAACCAAGAGTTAGATATTTCNAATCATCAAATAGGGTCCAGTTATCATCTCCAATATTTAAAGGATTATGACGGAAATCTCCATGCAAATACTGGCAGTGTTTCTGATGATTTAAAAACCTCCTATAAATATCAAGGTAATTTAGATGTTAATAATGATGNGGTATTAGATGCAATATATACCAACAAAGTTAGTGGTAGGTGGGCTGCAGGNAAAATAGATTCTTCTACAGGGCAAATTAATTATGCAGAACACGGAAAGGGAGGGGGTACAAGAGTTGTTGGTATTTATGATGATCCTTTAATTGCCGTTGGATTAGCAAATGGTGGATTTTTAGATGATGGTGTAACTCCTGCNCCAGCACAATTTGGAGCAACAGGGTCTGACCGTTATACAGATTTAAATGGTGATGGTGATTTTGATGATGATAATGAAGATCGNCTAAATTTAAATAGTCAGGTAAGATTCCAGAACGATTTGTTGAATGATAATTTAACTGTTAAAGCATCTGGAGATTATGACGGTGATGGTTATCAGGAAGTTTATTGGAAAACAAATAATGCAGATATTTATTTAAGGTCTTTAATGCATGCCGATGGAAATATCCAATATGCAAATTATCAGAACCAGAATCAGATGAGTGACTATTTAACTAACAATGGATATGCATCTGTTATTAGCGATATTATTTAGGTAAGATGAGTGCTCATGGAGCACTAGGTCTATGGCGGGTGGCAAACGTGGGAGGAATTGTATAAATTTGGCTATTATAGGTATACCTTTGACCGATTTCTGAGATTCATATCTTTTTGAGATGAACTGAATAATAAGCTATAGCCTTACTTATTTATTTAAGCTACTTTCTCAAATTTGAGGGTGGATGCTTTGGGAGCACTAGGTCGCAGGTTTTAATTTTGTCACCCGATTTGTTATAGCAATAAGTCTCTGCTAATACATAATTTATCCTAAAAATATAGAGCCCAAAAAGTGTCCAAAATTAAATTTATAAAAAAATCAATTTGGTAAATATCTATAAAAACTTGTTTCTGAGGTTAAAATTAGATTTCAGATTTTTTAAAAACTTGAAATCACTATCATAAAAATCATAAAGAAAACTTAAATCGCTAGGAGTTAATTTTTCTTTTACCCATAATTTATTTTTACTTGAGTTAATTTTAGGGACTTCCAAAAATACTTTTAATTTTTTTTGCAAGATTTTGGGGACTTCATGATTTAGTTCATCAAAAAGAATTACCTTATCAACTAACAATTTATTAGTTTCACTATCATGCAAAAATTTTACTTGAGGAGAAATATGTCTTTGCAAATCACTAAATTTATTTAGTTTAATCACCTTTGATATATACTCCTCTACACTACCAATTCCATTAATGTTTTTTGAATTTTTTTTTGGAATTCTTTGATAATTAATTTCTGACAATATTCGATCAACTGGATTTCTTATAATTGAAAATTTAAAAAACTTATCATATTTTTCTTTTGGAATATATCCAAATTTAAAATACTCTTCTGCATAAAGATGTGCGAGTCTTTCGGGACCTTTTTCTTTACCCTTCCTAGGACGTAAAAGCAATGNATGTCTCTGTTGCCAATTAAGACCTAAGTCTCNNAGAAAGATATTTTCAATAGATTGGCCTGCACATTTAGGTATATGGATAAAAATAATCTTATGTTTTATTGANATCATCTCAANAAATTTTTATTTATTAAGGAGTTATATTTNTAGAAATTTAATTNTATGATACCAAGTACTTTGGGAGNNCTANGTCGCAGGTNNGAATCNTGTNGCNCNNACTCTAATAATCTAANTCATNGAAAGNTTNCCNAGCCTNTCTTTTTTANNGATGATTCTCTNATATTGAGATAGAGGATCTTTAGGGGGATCTANAATCTTCAAAGATNCCNAATANGTNCTTAATTAATGACNCNATNGGATNAAGAAGTAAAAGTATCCTTAAATAGTGGCTGTAATGCTNANNTGNAANCNATTTTTTTNACATTATTTATTGAANAGNTTNTATCTTTNTTCCAAAGNTTNTTTGCTTACGNNTAATTTGATTNATGTNTTAGTAATNTGTAAANCTTCANAACTTAAACNTTCTTTATNNATAGATNAATTATCAATTTATTATTCAATAAATTTTGTNATTTACTATCCTATCATTTAATTATNTCNANAAGTAAATTTCGCAAANANATTAAATGGATGAGAAAAGTAAAAAAGAAATCCAAGCATTNNAAGCTTTGAAAAAAGGCAGCCATCTCGAGGCAGAAAATTTACTTAGACAAATTGTCTCAAGTGGAACTAATAATTATNTTGTTTATGGAAGCTTGGCAGTTTTAAGTGNAAAAAAAGGAAATATTAATGAAATGNTNGAANACTTAACGCATTCAATCAAGCTAAACCCAAATTANGCTGAAGGATNTTTTAATTTAGGNNTTATTTATTTAAAAAAAGGGGATTTTGATAATGCTGTANANTCTTTTNTAAACACAATAAGNATAAGGCCTNAGGACTCAAATGCTCTAAATATGCTTGGAGTAGCTTTTTTTAAAAAAGGAAANATAAAATCATCAATTANTTATTATTCAAAGGCAATAGAATTAAATCCNCANAACNACAANATCTATAACAACCTTGCAATTGCATATTCAAANTCAGGTAATCTTGAAGCNGCTGTATCNATTTACTTAAAGGCCTTAAAAATAGATTCAAATAGTTTTTCTACACTTTTTAATNTAGGAAGAATTTATCAACAAAAAGGTGATTTAGAAAAAGCTTTAGAAACTTTCGAAANAATATTAAAGCTCAAAAATGTTAATTNCCTTGATTTNGTCTTCAATGAAATTGGAATTACNTTACAAAAAAAAGAAGATTTTCATTCAGCTATTAAAGCTTACTTAAAAGCAATTAAGNTCAATAAAAATTTNATCCAGTCATACAATAATTTGGGNTATGCTCAATTTGAAATNGAGGATTTTGACTCCGCTACCTCCAGTTTTTTAAANGCAATAAANCTTAATCCCAAAAATGCAATAGCTAGAAAAAATTTAAGTAAAATNNTTTTGCTCAAAGGAAATTACAAGGAGGGATTAAAANATTATGAATACAGNTATGAGCATTCAAACATAAGAATNCTTCCACACGCATCNCCCAACATTCCTATTTGGAGTGGGGNGGATTCAGAAAGGCCTNATAAGTTATTAATTGTTTCAGAACAAGGTTTAGGAGATACCCTNCAGTTCATGAGATTTTTACCTTTATTAAGAAAAAAAGATCAAAANGTTTATTTTTGTGCTCAAGAAAAGCTTCACGGTGTAATNAAAAATTCAAAAATAGACTTGNATCCATTATCGCCAAATAAAGCAAANAAATTTTCAGAAGGNAAATGGATTCCATTATTATCACTTCCAAAAATACTTAATATTCGTCCAAACAATCAACTTATAAANGCTCCCTATATCNATTCTGATNAGTNTTTAATTAATAAATGGAAATTATTATTTTCTAAATATGAAGAGAAAATAATTGGCATTCATTGGCAAGGGAACCCAGAAACTGAGCAAGGAATTCATAAAGGAAGNTCTTTATTACTTAGCGAATTTTCAACACTAGCTGAAAATAGTAAATGCAAATTTTTATCCTTGCAAAAAGGTTATGGAGAGGAACAATTAAAAGATTGCTTATTTAAGGATAAATTTGTTGATTTTCAAAAAGAGGTCAATGAGATCTGGGATTTTGTTGAAACATCATCAATTATTGCAAATTGTGATTTAATTATTACTTCAGACTCTGCAGTTGCTCACTTAGCTGCAGGCATGGGTAAAAAAACATGGCTATTACTTCAGAAAATCCCTGATTGGAGATGGGGTTTAAAAGGAAGTAATAGCTTCTGGTATGAAAACATGGAAATATTTCGCCAAGTTGAGATAAATAATTGGCGGGAAGTAATGATAAGGGTTTCAATAAGACTAAATAATTTTTTAAATAATTAAATATGAAAAATTCCTCTTTTAAAAAAAAAATTATTAATGCTCCAATCTCAATTGGAGAGCTCTTAGACAAAATTACTATCCTTGAAATCAAAAAAAATAAATTACAAAACTCAAAATTGGAAAATGTATTGAAA
>NHFN02000020.1 GCA_002170245.2 Gammaproteobacteria bacterium TMED112 | reverse complement strand
GGAGCGTTGTCGATACCGTCGAATGCTACCGCTTCGCCACCAAATGTATCTGCACAAACCTTAGTCAATGCAGCTGTTAACGTTGTCTTACCATGGTCGACGTGTCCAATCGTTCCCACGTTGATGTGTGGTAAGCTTCTATCAAATTTTTCTCTAGCCATATTTCCCTCTTTTGTTTGGAGCTCATAACCGGATTTGAACCGGTGACCTCTTCCTTACCAAGGAAGTGCTCTACCTACTGAGCTATATGAGCGCATATCATATACCCTAAAACGTAAAGCTTCAACCATTATATACCTTATTTAAATGGGGTAGAAATGGTGGAGGGGGAAGGATTCGAACCTTCGAAGCACGAGGCGGCAGATTTACAGTCTGCTGGGTTTGACCGCTCCCCAACCCCTCCAGGGTCGATTTGTTATTATCAACTTAGAAATTAGTTAGTCAATACATATATAATCCTTATTAAGAATATGAAACATTTTGTTAATAACAGAGAGCTTTTTGGGCAATATCCGGCAGGAATGTCAGAAATCATTTTAGGAGCAGGATGCTTTTGGGGTGTTGAAAGGGTTTTTTGGAAATTAGATGGAGTATGGGTGACTTATGCCTCTTATTCAGGAGGAAGAAGGGCAAATCCAAACTATGAACAAGTATGTACTGGTGTAACCGGACATACTGAAACAGTGAATGTTATTTTTGACAAAAATATAATTACCTTAAATAAGATATTAAGAATATTTTGGGAATGTCACGATCCTACACAAGGAATGAGACAAGGGAATGATATTGGGGAACAATACCGATCAGCAATTTACTGTAAAAGTGACGAAGATTTAAAAGAAGCTCAAAAATCGAAAGATACTTATTCAAAAGTTCTCAACCAAAATAGATTTCCGGATATTACTACGGAGATAAAAAAAGACGTTATGTGTTTTCCAGCTGAAGAATACCATCAGCAATATTTAGCTAAAAATCCTAATGGCTATTGTGGTATTAAGGGCACAGGTTGTGCATTTGAATAAAAGAAGGGGCACAAAAGCCCCTTCTTTTTAAATATCCAGGATCTTAATCAGGATTGTACATTTTTAAGCTAGTAGTCATATAAGATCTAATAAATCTTCTATGCTCCTTAGCTTTCGTTGAATATTCAGCAAATTCTTTTGATGCATACATTCCATCTAGAAATTCTAATGCGTCTTGTGTGCTTTTGAATGATGCCCACACGTTGTGCGAAGGGCCATTTCCTGCATTCCCCAAATAATGGGTTTGCAATCCATAAGCGGAAGATTTATTCCATGATTCATCTTCCATATTCTTTGAAAACTCAACCCACATTGGAACAAATTCTGCAGGATTTGTTACATTCAAATCCCAGAACAAACCTACTGGACTTTCAGCAGTAACACCACCCATATCAACTCCAACAGAGTGAACTGTTAAAGTTTTATAAGTTAATTCAGCACCAACTTTATTCATTGCATCTCTAAAAGCTTTTCCAGCTTTTGAGGTTGCATAAAATAAACCTGAGGCCGCATATTCGTTAGCATCTTTGAAATAAAAACTTATTCCATGTGATGCTGTATCCCAACCGTTGTGATTAATTGCATAAAAATCTACCTCTAAGCCAGCTACTTCTGGCGCACTCATGTATTTATCGAATGCCGCAAAACATTTTTCAGGTTCATCACATTCAAAAATGAAATTTGATTGATATTTAGAAAAATTTTCTGGAAGATTAGCAGATATTGCAAATGAAAAAATTAAAACAAATGTTAAGAATATATTTTTCATAATTTACCTCGTTTTTATAAAAGTTATTGAGAAAGGATCTCTCTTTTAAATTACCAAACTGCTTCAATTTAAGCAAGAATAGTTTGTGAAATTTTTGCAACTTCCATGTAGCAATTTATTGATGTAGAATTTGCATTCTAGCCACCTTAGCTCAGCTGGTAGAGCAACTGATTTGTAATCAGTAGGTCGTCAGTTCGACTCTGACAGGTGGCTCCATTTCTTGGAAGTCAAACTAAATGATTTTCTCTAGAACGTTCAGCGGTGTGAACTATTCCGCTTTTTGTTTTGTACGGTTTTGCTTTAATTCCTTTTGTACCCTCTTTAATAAAGAGAAACAAGCACATTGAGATTATTGAAAGACATCCCAGAAAGCCTACTATAATGTATTGAACCATATTTGGATTATACAATAATTAGGATTTTAAATAAATTGTTGATTGGAACATTATGCAAAGAAAAGATTTAAAGATTCTTTTATTACAAATTAGAGATGATGCTAACGTCCGGAAAGAGGAACTTGAAAGTTTTGCCAAATATAGCGAGTTAGATGTTGCGCAGATCGATGTTTTAAATGTTTTTGATACCCCCAAGTTTTCATCTGATGTTTTAGATGGATATCACGCTCTTTATGTTGGCGGAGCGAGCGAAGCAAACGTTCTTGAACCAGAAAAATATGAGCTTGTTGATTATTGCATTCAGCTAATCAAATATGCTGGAGATATCAGCCTTCCAACGTTTGCATCATGTTTTGGATTTCAACTTGCCATACTCGCCTTTGATGGAACTATTTTGAGCAAGGATAGCGATTATGAGATGGGAAGCATACCAATAAGGCTTACCAATCTTGCTGAAATAGATCCAGTTTTTAAAGGAACTTCTGATAATTTTCCTGCGCTCTCTATTCACAGACAATATGCCGTTGAACTTCCGTCAAATTTAGATTTATTAGCTTATACAGATCAATGTCTACATAGCTTCAAACTGCGTCATAAACCATTATGGGCTTTTCAATTTCATCCAGAAGTAGATCGAGCAACAGTCTTTAAAAGGTTGGCAATTTACAAAGAAGCTTATACAAGTAGTGAGGAAGAATTTCAGAGAGTTCTTGATTCTTTGGTTGAAACACCTGAATCGCATAATTTAATGCTTAACTTTGTAAACCGAGTTCTACTCTAATATTTTTCTGGATAGTCCAAAACAAGATAAGTTAGTGCTTTGACACCTTTGTCTAATGCAGAATCATCAACTATAAAATATGGAGAATGATTTCCGGGTACATCGGTTCTTTCCCCAAAGTTAGTTGATTCGCCCTCACCCGGTTTATTTACTCCAAGCCAAAAATATAAGCCGGGTATTTCTTGTGAAAAATATGAAAAATCTTCCGCACCTGTAACCGGTATATTAGATTCATAAAATCTGCCAGGTGAAGCAGCCTTTAGTGAACCGCTCATTTTTTCTACCAATTCAGGATTATTGACTGTCACTGGATAAAATCCACCTACATCAAACTCGACTTTTACTTTTGTGCCAGTGCCTTTTGCAACTCCTTCAGCAATTTGTTCAATCTCATCGTAAATTTCTTTTCTCAAAACCGGGTCAAATGTTCTTATTGTGCCCATGATCATTGATTCTTCAGGAATAATATTGTTTCTAGTTCCAGCTTTGACCATGCCAACTGATAAAACAGCTGGGTTATTAATAATATTTATTCTTCTACTTACTACTGTATTCAATGATTCGATTAATTGTGCAGTGGCCATGATTGGATCTATCCCTGACCATGGAGTTGAACCATGAGTCTGCTGGCCTTCAATAGTTATTCTATATGCTGAGGCTGCTGCCATAGCAGGCCCTGATTTTACTGATAGAACACCATTTGGAATATTTGTTACGTGCAAACCAAAAATGACTTCAGGGTCATACCTTTCAAATATTCCCTCTTCTAACATCATTTTAGCACCACCTCCCTCATCTTCAGGTGGTCCTTCTTCAGCAGGTTGAAAAATTAGCATTACATTCCCTTTTAATTCACTTTTATTTTTTGCCAGAAATTCTGCGACACCCATCAAAATAGCAACATGTGCATCATGTCCACAAGCATGCATGACTCCCACATCATTTCCGAGATAAGTTGTTCTTACTTTTGATGCAAAAGGTAATCCAGTTTTTTCCTCCACTGGTAATGCATCCATATCAGCTCTCAGTGCAATAGTTGGTCCTGGTTTTCCACCTTCAATCAAGCCTACTATACCTGTGTAAGCAATACCTGACTCAACCTTAATTCCGAGACTCTCTAAATGAGTTTTTACTTTATTAGAAGTTCTAAACTCTCTGTTGCCTAATTCAGGGTGTTCATGAATATCATGTCTCCACTCAATTACCTTAGGCATCAAGGTTTTAAGCTCTTGGTCGAGGGACACTTTCAAATCTGCATTTAAATAAAAAGTAAATGAACTTAGGATTAATAAAATTTTTCTCATATCTAAACTATAATACGACCTGAAAAGACTTAAAAGAGTACGGATTTGAAAGAAGAATATAAAAGACTAAATTCAATTACTGGAAAGCCCTTTGAAAAAGGATTTATCGATGAAAATGGCAGGGTTTTTTATTCATATGTAAATAAGATAGGCAATGATGGTTGGTATTTAGAGGAATGGAAAAAAGATATGGAAGCATACAACTTAAAAAAAAGAAAAGAGGCTAGCAATGAGTCTTAGACCATTTCATTTAGCCATTCCCGTGAGCAATATCATAAAAGCTCGAGAGTTTTATGGAACAAAGCTTGGTTTTGATGAGGGCAGATCAGATGAGCATTGGATTGACTATAACTTTTTTGGTCATCAATTAGTTTGTCATATTGGTGAAGTGAATTCTTTTTCTAATGAAGTTGATGGTAAAGATGTCCCGATTCCGCACTTTGGAATTGTGCTTGAGTGGGATCAATTTGATTTATTCTCTGAAAAAATTAAATCCAGTAATATTAAATTCATAATTGAACCCTATGTAAGATTTCAAGGGCTTCCAGGGGAACAAAAGACAATGTTTTTTAAAGACCCCTTTGGCAATGCCTTAGAATTTAAATCGTTTAAGCAAGATAGCGAAATTTTTAATAAATAGTATTTTGTCCTCTCCTAACACTCTTCAAGACTTTCATACTAAAGCTTTAGCAGATTACGGCATTACTGCTTTTTGGCCAGAAGCTGTGCTGAAAGAAGCAAAAACTAAAACGGAAAATATTACAAAAGAAACCGACACCCTAGAGACTGTTCCTTTTGTGACCATTGATGGTGAAGATGCCAAAGATTTTGACGATGCAATTTTTTGTAAGTTCTCAGATACTGGCTTTCACTTAAAAGTTGCAATTGCTGATGTCTCTTTCTATGTCAAGGAGGGATCTGCTTTAGACCTTGAAGCAGCTAAAAGAACGACATCTGTCTATATGCCAAAAAAGGTCGTTCCAATGTTGCCAGAAAAGCTTTCAAATGAGCTTTGCTCATTACAACCAAATAAACGCAGAAGATGCTTATGTATCGAGATGGATTTTGATAAGGACGGGTATATAAAAAGTTATAAATTTCATAGAGGGATGATTAAATCGGTTGCAAGGCTAACCTATACTGAAGTTGAGAGTCAGCTGATTAACGGTGTAGAAGATTCTAATTATGCTGAATCACTAAAAGCAGCAATTGCCTTATTTAATAAATTAATAATTAATAAAGGGTATAGAGGTGCATTGGACTTCACTATATCTGAACCATTCTTACAAACTAATTCAGACGGGGATATCAAGCAAATAAACGATAGGAAAAGATTAAATTCGCATAAATTGATTGAAGAATTTATGCTTGCTGCCAATATATCTGCCGCTGATTTTATAAGCCAGTATGCTAAAGAGGGAGTTTACAGAAATCATGAACATCCAGAAAGTCTAAAAATTCAAAGATTGTCTCAGGTTTTAAAAAACAGAGGGATTAATTGGAGCGGTAATATTGAAGATATTGAGAATATTTCAGCATTTATATTAAAGCTAAATAAAAGAGAGGATGCCCCAATCTTGAATATGCTGATACTGCAATCCATGCAAAGAGCAGAATACAGTACACTAAATAAGGGACATTTTGGTCTTAAGTTTGATAAATATACTCATTTCACTTCGCCTATAAGAAGATATCCAGACTTATTAGTACATAGAATGATTATTTCCATTTTAAATAATGAGGAATTTAATTATGAAGATCTTCAATTAATACTTGAGGACTGCTCTGAAAAAGAAAGAGCAGCTGAATATGCATCAAAACAAGTAATTCAAAATTTACTTTGTAGATATGCCAAGCAATTCTCGGGCAAAAGCTTTTCTGGCTATATCACAGGTGTAAAAGAATTTGGTTTATTTGTTGATATACCAAAACTTTTTACTAGTGGTTTATTGCATGTAAATGACTTGCCAAATGATTTTTATAGATATAATGCACGTCATCAATCTTTAGATGGCAAAAGGCGAGGAAATAAGTTTTCCTTGGGTGATCGAATAGATGTTTTCGTAGGAGACATTAAAGAACTGGAAGGAAAAATTTCGTTATATTATTAATGCAATGAACATTGAGATAAAAAATATCTATGCAATACAATCCTTAGTTGCATATCACAGCGAAAAAGTGATTTCTATATCTGGAAAAGCTGATAATTCTAAAGCTCAAGAAATTCTTGAATTAGCTCATAAAAAAAATATCAAGATTAATATAAAGGACAATAAACTTATTGCTTATTGCAAAGAACCAAGCGTTAAAGACCTGAAAAGTAGTGATTATAATCTTGGAGACTTAGTTTTGATCCTCGACGAAATACAAGATACAAGGAATTTAGGCTCTTGTTTAAGAAGTGCATCTTTTTTTGGAGTAGATTCAGTTATTATCCCAAAAAATAACTCTGCTGATTATTCTAATCCTGCAGTTATTGAAACATCAACCGGCGGTGTTTTTAATATAGATTTATATAAAGCAACAAATATTTCCGAAACAATAAAAAAACTTCAGGAAAATGAGTACTGGGTTTCAGGTTTCTCAGAACATGCACATGAAATCTTAGAAAATAAGGACTTTTCAGAAAAAAATGTGTTGGTATTTGGTAACGAGGAAAAAGGCATACGAGCCTTAGTGGAAAAAAATTGTGATGAAACTTTGAAAATTTCTCAAAAAGGCAAAGTATCATCACTAAATGTTTCAGTTGCAGTTTCAATAGGACTTTTTACCGTAAGCAACAAGCTGTGATATTAAATTTTTATTTAATGCACTAAAATATCAAACCTATGTTAGCTCAAAGAACGATTAGAAATAAAACATCTGCTACAGGTGTAGGGTTACATACTGGTATTAAAGCAACACTAACAATGCATCCAGCAGATCCAAATACTGGAATATTATTTAGAAAAATTGATGGCAACAAGGTGACTGAAATACCAGCGCAAGCAAATTTTGTGGGGGATACTACTTTGTCTACAACACTAGAACATGATGGTGCTGAGATAGCTACTATTGAACATCTAATGTCTGCTTTAGCAGGGGTTGGGGTAGATAATTGCATCATTGATTGCGATGGCCCTGAAATTCCAATCATGGAGGGTAGCTCAACTCGATTTGTTTTTTTGATCCAAGCTGCAGGTATTGTTGAGCAAAGTGCTGTGAAAAAATTTATCTATGTAACAAAATCTGTTCAGGTGCAACGAGACGACGCAGTAGCAAAAATCAAACCATATAAGGGTTTTAGAGTTTCATTTGGTCTAGAATTTGATCACCCTGTTTATAAAAAATTTCCACAAACTGCCTCAATAGATTTTTCTCAAACATCTTTTATAAGGCAAGTTAGTAGAGCAAGAACTTTTGGTGTTTACAGCGATTTAGAAATGCTCAAAAAAAATAATAGAGCTTTAGGTGCGAATCTAAATAATGCAATTGGCATAGGTGATGACGATGTTCTAAATGAGGGCGGTTTAAGATTTTCAGATGAATTTGTTAAACATAAAATGTTAGATGCAATTGGGGATCTTTATTTGCTTGGCCATAATCTAATTGGAGAGTTTTATGGTTTTAAATCTGGTCATGCACTGAATAATCAGCTACTTAAAAAAATTGAAAGCGAGAATGCTTATAAAATTATAGAGATAGATGAAATCAAAGATGCTCCAATAAATTATCTAAAACCTGTATCTGAAGAACTAGCATAATGTTAAATTTCTTAGGCAATATTTTTAAATCTTCCAACCAAAGACGTATAGATGGCTACGAAAAGATTGTAAAAAAGATTAATTCTAAAGAGGAGGAAACTGCAAAGTTCTCTGAAGAGATGTTCAAGAAAATCGATATCAGTTCAGATGATGCTTTAGTCAATACATTTGCTGCAGTAAGAGAAGCTTCTAAAAGAACAATCGGACTTAGACATTACGATTGTCAGCTAATTGGTGGTCTAGTTCTTAACGGTGGGAATATAACCGAAATGAAAACTGGAGAGGGAAAAACTCTAGTAGCTACTCTACCTGCAGTATTCAATGCATTATCTGGTAAAAAAGTTTATGTCGTAACGGTAAATGATTATCTTGCCGAAAGGGATGCTAACTGGATGAAACCAATTTATGAATATTTTGGTTTGAGTGTTGGAGCCCTGACATCTGCACAAGACTTTAAAGATAAACAAGCCACATATGAATCAAATATTATCTACTGCACCAGCAGTGAATTGGGTTTTGATTATCTAAGAGATAACATGGTCTTATTCAAAAACCAAAAAACGCAAATAGATCTTAATTTTGCTATTGTCGATGAGGTTGATTCAATACTTATTGATGAGGCAAGAACACCTTTAATTATTTCAGGAGCAACAGATGATGATGCTTCTGCTTATCCAGTTTTCTTAAAATTACTGCCAAACCTACACAGACAAATGAGAGAAGGTACAGAGGAAGAACCACTAAAAGACAATGAGGTAGGTGATTTTTTAATAGATGAGAAATTGAGATCGGTTGAACTAACAGATAATGGATTTGAAAAAGTTGAAAACTTTCTTGTCAATAGGAATTTAATCAAACCAGATGAAAGTCTTTATACAACCAGTAACCTTAAATTTTTAAAATATATACAAGCAACCCTGAAGGCAAACTTATTATTTGAAAAAAACATACATTATATGGTTGAAAATAATAAGGTGGTATTGATCGATGACAATACCGGAAGAAAACTTCCAGGCAGAAGAGTTTCTGAAGGTGTCATGCAAGCATTGGAATGTAAAGAGCGCGTTCCTATTCAACAAGAAACTCAAACCTTAGCTTCTACGACTTACCAAAATTTCTTTAGGCTTTTCGATGAGATCTCAGGTATGACCGGTACTGCTGATACTGAAGCAGCTGAATTTAAGGAAATTTATGGCATGGATGTCGTGGTGTTACCAACTAATCAAGAAATGATTCGGAATGATATGAACGATGTTGTTTATGTTAATGAAGAGGATAAATTTAATGCTCTGGTTAAAGAGATCAAAGAAATTCATGAAAAATCTGCCCCAATTTTAGTAGGAACAGCCTCTATAGAAAGCTCAGAAAAGCTTTCAAATAGATTAAAAAGGGAAGGCATTAGACATCAGGTTCTAAATGCAAAGTTTCACGAAAAAGAAGCAATAATTATTGCAGAAGCTGGTAGACCTGGAGCAATCACAATAGCAACAAATATGGCTGGACGAGGAACTGATATAGTCTTGGGTGGAAAACAAGAAGACAACACTAAAGATTGGGAAGACAAGCATAATCAAGTAATAAAGGCAGGAGGATTACATGTCATTGGAACGGAAAGACATGAATCTAGAAGAATTGATAATCAACTTAGAGGGCGGTCTGGTCGACAAGGAGATCCTGGTTTCTCAAAATTCTTTTTATCACTCGATGATAATGTACTGAGGTTATTTATTGATGAAAATAGAAAACAGCTTTTTTCCAGACTTAGTGATGGTATGGATGATAGTAGTATTGAACATCCACTACTAAATAATGCTATAGCAAATGCTCAGAAAAAAATTGAGGGCAGAAACTTTGAAATAAGAAAACAAATCCTTGAATACGATGACGTCTCAAACGACCAAAGATTAACAATATATAAACTAAGAGATTATTTTCTTGAAGAAAATGACTCTGAAACACTACTATTTGAGTATTTAGACAATCTCCTTGAAAAAACGGCAGATAAGCTGCTACCTGAGGAACAAAATTCGAATTGGAAGTTCGATAATTTAGACAAAGCTCTTACGCTATCATTGGGTATTAGTCCTGATTTCAATCTTATTCAAAAAGATGGTTTAAATTTTGGCAAAGTCATGGATTACATGAACGATTTTTATCAAAAATATTACTTTGAAAAATTTGGTCCTTTGAAAGAAAGAAAGGCTGAACTGGAAAGACAAATTTCAATTCAAGTTATGGATGCAGCTTGGAAAAGACATCTCCAAAATATTGATTCATTGAGAAGCAATATAGGATTAAGAGCTTATGCACAAAGAAATCCAATTAATGAATTCAAAAAAGAGTCCTTCTACTTATTCGATGCCATGATTGAATCCTTCAAAGACGATATAGTCAAAATATTATTCAATATAAAAATACAAGCTATGAGCTCGAAAGAATTTGAGGAGCACAAAAAGCGAAGAGAGCAGAATAAGACTTCTTAATCATTGTCTTGATTTTCAAAAGTTTCAATTGAGACCTCTTCATTGGCCCATCGTAAAAAATCAATGCTTTTACAAGCTTTTGAGCAGAATGGTTTAAATTTTGAATCAATTTCAACGATTTTTTTACAACCAGGACAAGTTAAGTTAATTGTTTTATTCATCTGCTAATTTATTATAAAGATTAAAATAAAAATCTAACTTGCTTTCAAAAGTCTCTATGTTTGAATCGTTCATTAAAAAATCGTTGGCAAAGCCTACCCTCAGATGTCTATGCAACTGTTGATCTACAATTTGGCCTGCTAATTCTGCGGAACTGTTATCTCTTTTAATGATCCTTTCAATCTGCTGGCCTCTTGGAGCATCAATAACCATTACCCGATCAAATTTATTTTTCTCACTCCATAAGGGTGCACTATAAATAGCCCATTTGGACTTTGCTTGCTCAAAACCTTCCAGAACTTTCTGCCCTATGATTGGATGCATAAGATCTTCCAACCACTTTTTAGTGTCCTTATTGCTAAAAGCTAAAGTTCTGAGCTCTGATCTATTAATAGTTTGATCTTTTGCTAGCACGGCAGTACCGAATTTTTTTACAATTGCCTCATAACCTTCTTCACCAGGTTCTTGCAAGCTGCGAGAAATTTTGTCGGCATCGATAATATCGATATCTTTGGCAGCAAAGAAATCAGTCGCCAAACTCTTGCCAGTAGCAATTCCTCCTGTAATCCCAACGGTAAACATTTTTAATCAAATATTGGTGAGTTGTTGCTAAAACTATTTAAATTACCCTCAATATTACATTGACGATCTGTAATATTACCGGAAAAAGCGTCAAAACTGAGATACTGACTATCGTTATAGTTATTATTTTCTGCGGTCCAAACCTCATTTGGAATGGAGCTTGAATCCTCGTCCCAATTATTTTCACAGAATAGATAAACCTGAGTTGAATTGGCAGATTCAACGTTGTTTATTTGGAAATCTTGTAGCAAGTGGCCTGCTTCATTTACATCATCACCACTGTATCTTCGGTAATCTTGGCCTATCTTATAATCAGATAGCCATTTATTTGGATCAGTAATTATCATTTCAATTTCAGTGGTATCAGGTAGATCATCTGGCAAGAAGGTTGTAGTTACAAGAGAAGCATATTTTTCGTAGGGGCCTGAGGATGAGGATTGGTTGTTGTAAGATTTTTTCCAATCAATAATGTATCCTGCTGTCGGGTAGGCATCTGTTTCATTTTCATTAGTTTGGTCGGTATAAGTAATGGTAGAGTTAGGATGATTTACCAGGTCAACAACACCTGTGCCACCATTAAGATCGACAAGATAGAGCCTAAAAGCTGATGCATCGTATCTTGAATCTGCAAAGGAGGTACCATCAAAATCTATATATAAACCCCACCAATTTTGCTGATTAGTTTGGTTCACATAAGTTTTAATTGTATACCCCCACGTATCTGAATTACTTGTACTCAGAACCTGATGGTATTTAAACTCAATGTATTGGCCGCCACTATCGTAGCCAGTAAAAACATGTATCATGTCCTCAGTAGCCGAGTTATTAGAGTCAGAGCCAAGTTGTGAAATTTGTAAAAGCGTTGCAGCATCAGTCAGTGTCTCTGTAAAAAACGTAATGCCAGTACCCCACGGTTGTTTTTGATTGAGTGAGTCATTCTTAAGGAAAACTTTCGATGAATTTTCTGCCCAGTAAGAATTAAAGCTTATTGATTTCATGAATGGAGTGGATGAATCATGCACACCAAACCTATTAACGACATTCACAGTAAATTCAGTTTGGCTAGTTAACTCCCCATCAGACATGTCAAGGTTGAACGAATAGGTATTTTGGCTATTGGTTTCAAAGTCTTGATACGCCAACGGTTGGATAGCAAATTGCCTACCTGTATAACCTTGGTTTGAATTTGAGCAATCTTCGCTACTGAAGGTATCAGGCAACGGATCCATAAGTTCGAATTTATCAGCATCAGTTCCGGATAAAGAAATACTTATATCAGTATAAGATCCAAGCCCGTCAAGATCGCTGACACAAGAACCCATCCAGTTATTACTATCTCCAGTAGCCCAACCAGCAGGCTCTGGTCCTGTGGACTCATTCAGAGTCCAAGTATAGGAACCATTGTTGTACCTAGGTGCATTATCGTTTACATTTTGAATCGGAATATAGACGGAAATTATATCCGAACTGCCTCCATCATTTACTTCAATATAAAAAGAGTAAATATTATCATCGTTGGCGTCTTGTGCATTTTCATAGTCAATATTTGTTGTATCAACAGTTAAAGTTTGATTAACGGTATCTAAGACAGCATTTAAAATATCTTCATCGCCTTGATTGCCATTATAATCAAGATCAAAAGTTATTGGGAAACCATCAACGTCAACGCAAGACGACAATTGATTAGACACATTAATGGTCACTGAACCAAAACCTTCAACTATTTCTTCGACTACTGAATCAGACTGACATGCAACTGCTTCATCATTAGCATTGTTAATCGCAACTGTAATATTTTGAACGGTGCTTCCAACATTGTTTGTTGCAGTTACTGCTATTTCGTAAACATTATTATCGTCTTGATCGACTGGATTTTCGTAATCTAAGCCCTGCCAAAAATGTAAATTATTGCCATCACTTATTCTAAAATCGTTATTATCGGAGCCTTCTGCTAAAGTAAAAGTAATTTCATTGTCCGCCTCTCCAAGATCATCAGTAGCTCCCAAGGTTACAACTGTGTAATTCGACCACTGGTCTTGATTTCCAACTAGATTATCCTGTTCATCTCTATTTAATGTATCTGAACTAGTAAAAACTGGGCCACTATCATTAAGATCAGTTATCTCAATTGCAAAAGCACTTTCAG
The DNA here is from genome assembly GCA_002170245.2 of Gammaproteobacteria bacterium TMED112. Taxonomy (GTDB): domain Bacteria; phylum Pseudomonadota; class Gammaproteobacteria; order Magnimaribacterales; family TMED112; genus TMED112. Next base: position 13,825 of record NHFN02000020.1, on the reverse strand, counting down.
TGCTTTGTTCACCATCCGATACCGAAATAATTAATGAATAAAATGATTTTGTTTCGTGATCTGGTGCTGTATTGAAAGTAAGAGCTCCTGTTGTTTCATTCAGAGTAAAGCTTGATGCATCTGCACCTCCTGTAATGGTAAAACTAAGATCATCGCCATCAGCATCACTGGCTTGAATTGTGCCAGCACTAGTTTCATTTTCGTCCACAGATATATTTATACTCGAGGTAAATACCGGTACATTATCGTTCAAATTATTTACTTGAACTGCTATATTTTGATCAACTGAAGTGAGTCCATCTGTCGCACTAATTACTATGTCATAAGACGGCTTAGCTTCATAATCAGGCGGAGTATTGAACGCTAATACACCTGATGTTGTATCAAGGATAAACGAAGAAGAATCTGTACCACTGATGGAATATGCTAAAGCATCTCCATCTGCGTCAGTAGCAACAACAGTCCCTACACTTGTTTGATTTTCGTCTGGAGAAAAAGTTTCAGCTGAAGTAAAAACTGGGATATTGTCATTAAGGTTCACTAATTCTATTTGAAAAGCTTTTTGGGCAACAAGTGTTCCGTCGTTGACCTGTCCTACAATTGAATAACTACTCTTAGTCTCATAATCTGGTGATGCATTAAATGTTAATGCCCCAGTCGCATTATTTACTGTGATTTCAGAAGCATCAGTTCCAAATATTAAATAGATGAGATTATCGCTCTCAGGGTCAGTTGCTTCAATTGAGCCAATTGCAGTTTGATTTTCATTTGGCCTGAATATTACTCCTGAGGTTATAGTAGGCGCCTCGTTCACATCGCTTATTGTTACTGTCACATTTTGTGTTGTGTTGTTGGCACCATCAGAAGCATTAGCAACCATACTATAAGAAGATTGCACTTCATAATCTGGTTCATTAATGAATGAAAATACGCCAGAGGCTGAATTTAAATTAAAAGCTGAGGCATCTGTACCGCTCAAGGAATAGATGATAGAAGTGTTCTGATCTGCATCTGTTGAAGTAAAAGTCCCTACAGATATTTGATTTTCAGCAACGGTAAAGCTGTCATTTGAAGTAAAGACAGGTGAGTTATCATTTAAGTCATTTATGTTAACCGTAATAGTTTGATTCACACTGTAATCACCATCAGAAGCGGTAGCTGTAACATTAAAGCCGGAATTATTTTCGTAATCGGGAGCAGTATTAAATGTCAGAACTCCAGAAGACGCATCAATACTAAAAGCATCATTCCCACTCACCGAATAGGTTATTGTGTCCCCATCAGGATCAGTGGCTACAACTGTGCCAACTAAAGTTTGATTTTCATCGACATTAAAAGTTGATGTAGAAGTAAAAGTAGGTGCATTCTCATTCACATTATTTATATCAATTGTGATATTTTGATCTACAGCATTTTCACCATCGGAAGCAGTGGCTGTAATACTGTATGAGGACTTGGTATTAAAATCTGGAGCTGAATTAAACGTTAAAACTCCTGAACTTGAGTCGATAGTCAGTGCACTGGCATCACTTCCGCTAATAGAGTAGCTTATGCTATCGCCATCAGCATCAGTTGCAGAAACTTGACCAACATTCGTTTCTCCCTCGTTTATTGAAAACGATGCTGAACTGGAAATTACTGGCGCATTGTCGTTTAAATTATTGATCTCGATTGCTATTGCTTTTTGCACTGCATGCACATCATCACTAACTTCAACAATTACTGAATATGCGCTCTTCGTTTCGTAGTCTGGGGCATTATTAAAACTCAAAACACCAGATGTAGAATCGATGCTTATTGATTCTGTGTCGCCCCCAGTTAAAGAAAAGCTTAAGTTATCTCCATCGCCATCAAATACTTCAATCAAACCTATATTGGTTTGATTCTCATTTGATGTGAAGCTGGTTGATAAAATAATAGGCTTATTATTAGCTTCAGTGCCATTGAAAGTTATCTTTCTGCTGAAACCTAATTCAGAAAGTTCTGTACCCTCTAATTTATTGTCATTAAGTGCTCTGTCAGTAATGAACCAATAACTTACTTCATAATCGCCATCCTCAGCTTCAAGAGGTAAAGCAATATCTAATTTATAATACCCATCATCTTGAATAGAAAACGAATCCCTGTCGATATTGCCAGTGTTTGGTCCAAAAATTCTTATGTATTGTCTTTTAATGCCTGTCTCTTGATCAGCTCCATCATCAATAAGTGTTCTAACTGTCAGAATTTTTCTCCCGTTTTCGTTGTAAGCTCCGCTCAGCTTGAAGTCAGTTAATTGAGGTGTCTGGTTATCTTGTATTGGATTATCAATATCAAAGGTGTAGGTTCCGAAAGTTCCTAGACTATCATCAGTGCCATAGTAGAAAGTTAAATTTCCTGCATAATCATAAAGTCTTATATCTTCGATTCGGTACTCACCTGAAACAGTTTTGGGATCAAGGTTCCAATTAAAGGTTGCTGTGTTAGGAATATTTTCCCTATTAATAGTTGCCCAATCACCCACTATTGCCCACCCTCCATCATATTTTGGGCTGTGGATATAGCTAAAGGCTTTTTGAATGTCTCCTTCAATATCTTCAGCTTCTATTGTTAACGAAACATTGATAGCAGTTGAAGGGTCAGAATCATTCCCAGAAATTGTAAAGTCTCCTAGCGAAACAAGAGTTGGATCATTAAAATCTGAATTAGGGTTATAGACGTCAACAGAAGTTGTAAATCCCTTACTATCTAACAAAGCTTTTTCGTAATCAATTTGCCCAACTGGTGTGTTGAGCCTGATTACTCTAACTTCCCAAGTCCCAGTTGGTGCAGTATCTGGAGGATTGAAGGTATATTGATAATCAATCTTAAAATTATCAGCCGAAACTTCTTGAGCTGATGTCCAATACTGTTGCTCTCCACTCCACAAAAGCATTTGTACAGAGCTTGGATTAGTATATGTATCAATTGTCATCGCCACATCAATCGAAGGATCAATTATTTCAGAACCATCATTCCCTACCATATTGAATGCAATAATATCTTCGTCAAAATTTGAAACTTCCACCGAAAAGTTACTATCCTGCAGTGGGGTTACATCTTCTGATTTATTTGTTGATGCCGTAGAAGAAACTGATACCGTTAAATCGTAATTATTATCAGAACCAATATCAGTCGGATTTTCATAGTCTGGGGGCGTATTAAAAAATAATTGTCCTTCGTCATTTATCGTAAAAAGATTCGCATCATTCCCCGAAATGCTGAAATAGAAAGGATCTCCTTCCGCATCAAAAGCATCAAAATCATAGATAGCAGTTGAAGAATTGGTATTTTCTTCAAAATCTCTTCCTGAAATAAAGTTTGTAAATTCTGGATCACTGTTTCCTGGTGCCGGAGTTGGTTCTGGTGTTGGTTCTGGGGTTGGTTCTGGTGTTGGTTCTGGGGTTGGTTCTGGTGTTGGTTCTGGAGTTGGTTCTGGTGTTGGTTCTGGGGTTGGTTCTGGTGTTGGTTCTGGAGTTGGTTCTGGAGTTGGTTCTAAACTTGTTCCATCTGAAGTGATGACGTACCAAACACCTCCGACTCCATTTCCATTAATACTTGAACTATCAGAATCGTTTGAATACTGATAAATTGGTTGATTATCAATTAAGACAGTATTTGTTTCATTGTGTTTAGTGATCTGAGCAGTAATATTTGAAGCAATTGAGAAACTATCGGTTGATTGATCGGTAGTAATATAAGGCCAAGCATTCCCCTCATAGGTTGGAACACCATTACTACCATCTGATTTGTAAACATAAACTGTTCTTAATTCTGAACTAGCATTTCCTCCCGGAGTATTTCCACTGCTTGCCTCAGAAGCTTGAATGACATCATAACAATTTCCATCAAAACAACTGTTGATTGTAGATAAAGAGAATGGGGCTGGTGTTGGTGCTGGTGTTGGTGCTGGTGTTGGTGCTGGTGTTGGTGCTGGTGTTGGAGCTGGTGTTGGGGTTGGAATAGGTGTTGGACTTGAATCGCCGCCACCGCCGCCACCGCCGCAAGATACCAAAACAGCAACCGAAACAAAAGTTAAAAGATTTACGAATTGTTTTTCAAATCTCTCCATTATTATGTTTTTAACTTATGTTGTTTAATCATACATTTTCGCGCATTTATTTATTAAACTCAACGCCTTGAGCCAGTGGTAGTTTTTCCTTAAGCAACCTGACCTATATGACCTAAAAAAAATATACTTTCATCAATGTATTATAGATTTATGCACCTTATATAAAAATTCTTGGGAGTTAAAGTAAATCTCTATGCCCACAGTATTTGGCAAAGTATTGGGAAAGTTCACTTCTGTAATTAAATCGCCTTCGATATTCACGGCTCTTTCTCCCGTAGTGATATAGGGGTGGTAAAGGCTATTTCTAATAACAATCATATTTTTTTCAAAATCAATAATAATATACTGACCATCGTATCCAATTGCAGAATAAATTGGGTAAGTGGGAAATGGAGTACCATCCTCTTGTGTTCCTGGAAATCCAAATGTCCAAAATTGCATACCGTATGCCCATGTAACATCTCTTTCATTAACAACATAGTTTGGATATATTGACCTAACCTCTCTTATGTAAGATTCTGAAACAATTTGTTCGTTTCCCCATGAGCCGTAATTGAGAATTAGCTGACCAAATTTTGCAAAATCTCTAGGCACTGCATCTAGGCAGCAATAGGCAGTATGATTATTAGTTTGATCACTCCACCAATAATTATCAATTCCTATTTTGCTGAATAATTTTACTTCGCCATAAGTTTCCAGATCGTTGCCGATAGCTCTTTCTAGAATTTCACCCAAAACCTGAGTATCACAATTTATGTACAAAAAATAATTTTCTTCCCATGTAATGTTTTCTGAAAACCATGGTTGTATAACTCCAGTCTCTGCAATTCCTCTATCAATACATATTGAAGTAATATCTGCAAATGGCAGCAAATTGCCACCACTCCCAGTATAAGACTGGCAGATTACTGGATCTTCATTGTCAGGATTCACTTGATCTGAACATAATGGGACTAAACCACTTCTCATATTGAGTAGCTCTCTAATAGAAATAGATGCTCTATCGTCATTTTCCCATTCGTAGATGTAATTGGATGCGACTTCATCGATGGAGTGTATATAACCTTCATCTATGGCTATTCCTATTAAAATACTCACAAATGATTTGGCGACAGACCAAGAACTTGCCAAACTAAACCTATCTCTAAAATCGAAGTTTGTGTAAAGCTGCTCTGGTACATTGTTATCTATTAATGTTTGTTTCTCTTGTTCAGTGATTCCTCTATATTCCTCGTGAACAATCCTTTCATTTCTTATTACCAATGTAGACTGTGAAAAACTACCATCTGACATGCCTTCATCAAAAGCCTCCAAGAGTAAAGTTTCATTAAAATTTTCATCTGTAGGAGAACTGAGTTCCCATTGATTAGTTACATAAAGACTGTTCTCTTCTTCTTGTATTGGTTGAAATATTTCATTTTGTGTCGCTAAATCAGATGAATTGTTACAGGAAAATAGTAAGAAAAGAGAGAGTAGATTTAAATGTCGAGTTTTCAGAATCAGTCGAATTCAACTCCTTGGGCAAGTGGTAACTCTTCCCCATAATTTATTGTTGCCGTCGTCCTTCGCATGTAGGCTTTCCAAGAATCCGAACCTGATTCACGACCACCACCCGTATCTTTTTCACCTCCGAATGCTCCACCAATTTCAGCTCCACTAGTTCCAATATTCACATTTGCGATTCCACAATCTGAACCTTCCGGTCCTAAGAAAAATTCTGATTCTCTGACATCATTGGTAAATATAGAACTACTTAAACCTTGCTTCACCGAATTTTGTAGACTCACTGCTTCTTTTAAGTTGTTAAAAGCCATGACATACAAGATGGGAGCAAAGGTTTCTTCATGCATTTCTTCTATATGTTCGTTTGTCTCAATTATTGATGGAGTCACATAAACTTCTGTTGCATGGTCTATTCTTTCGCCCCCTGTCACAGTTAATCCCTTTGCTCTACAAGCATCTATTTTTTTCTGCATTTGCTTAAAACTTTGTTCAGATATTAATGGTCCAACTTGCGTAGACCTATCCATTGGATCACCAATCTTAAGCTCACTAAATGCTTTTTTTAATTTAGTTAAAACAACCTCATGAACATCACTATGCACAAATAACCTTCTTAATGTAGTGCATCTTTGACCAGTGGTCCCAGCCGCTGAAAAGGTAACACCTTTGATTGTGAGATCAAGATCTGCAGACGGGCAAACGATTGCTGCATTATTACCACCTAACTCTAGTAGAGACCTTCCTAATCTCTTTGCTACTTTAGGTGCTAGTGCTTTGCCCATTTCACAACTACCTGTTGCTGAAAAAAGTGTTATGCCTTCATCTTCAGCAAGTTCTATTGCTGCGTCATTGCTGCCTTTTTTAATTAAGACTAAATCTTTATGTTCATCTGCTACTTCATCCCAGATTTTTTTGACTAGATCAGCGCAACCCTCAGCGTGTGGGCTTGGTTTCCAAATTATGCTATTCCCGCAAACAGCAGCTAGACAAAAATTCCAACCAAAAACTGCCACAGGAAAATTAAAAGCTGTAACACAACCAACAACCCCCAAGGGTTGCCAGATTTCTTGGAGCCGATGATCAGGTCGCTCGCTCGGCATTGTAAGACCATAGAGCTGTCTACTAAGGCCAGTAGCAAAATCGCACATATCAATTACTTCTTGGGTCTCACCTTCACCCTCAGAAATTATTTTTTTGGCTTCTTTAGTAATTTGTTCAGAGACTTTAAGTTTTTGAACCCTTAATGCTTCACCGAACTTCCTGATATACTCCCCACGTGTTGGGGCAGGTAATTTACGCCATTTTAAAAATGCTGTGTGGGATTTATCGGTGATATTAATTGTTGCTCCTACTCATCTCTAGAAGCATCTCTCAATGCTCTAAATTCACTCTTTATATACCAGTTTGGATAATCACTTGAGTTAGCTAGGTCATCAATGAAATTGGTAAAAATATCCATATCTTGTTCAATACCTTCCCAATCCCAATCATCTCGAACCTCATCTGAAGGCTTATGATAATCATTAGCAGTATAATTTTTTGCCAATTCTGATCCTTTTTCTGTTCCGCCATTTACAAGATCTATTCCTGGATCAGCATAGATCATAGGAATGCCTTTTTTGGCAAAATTTATATGATCTGATCTATAAAAGTACCCTGCTTCTGGAGACTTATCAGGTGCTAAATATTTGCCTTGGACTGAAGCATGTTTATCCAAAATAGCTTCCAGTTCTGAGGCACCGTAACCAATGATGGTAATATCTTTTGATTTGCCTATCGCAGGAAAAGCATCCAAATTTAAACCACCAATGACATTACGATATTCAAAAGGCGCATTTTCGACTAAATAAGCAGAGCCTAATAATCCAGACTCCTCTGCGGTTAGCCCAATAAAGGCTATTGATCTTTTTGGTTGTTTTTTTGCAAATGTTTCAGCCATATGCATAACCGCCGCTGTCCCAGTAGCATTATCAACTGCACCATTATAAATTTGATCGCCTTCAAGACTTGGATCAACTCCCATATGATCCCAGTGGCCCATAATTAAGACAAATTCTTCTGGTGCTTCTGAACCCTCTACATAACCAACAACATTATGTGAATCAGAAGTTCGAATAGAGTTAACCATTTTAGAGCTTAATTTCATCCCTTCCATTGCCACAGGTTGAAAATCCTTAGATAAAGCCAAACTTTTCATTTCAGTATAACTTGTTCCCAACGCAGTAAATAATTGCTCTGCTAAATCGAGTGTGATCCAGCCCTCAAGCGCAGACCGATCCAAATTTTGATCAGCAAAAGTAAGATTCAGTTGCTCACCGGACCAGCCATTCTCAACAACACCCCAAGGATAAGAGGCAGGTGCAGTTTCATGAATGATTAAAACGCCAGCTGCACCTTGTCTTGCAGCCTCCTCAAATTTATAGGTCCATCTCCCATAGTAAGTCATAGCTTTACCATTGAATTCAGTACCTTTAAGTTCAAAGCCAGGATCATTTATTAACATAACCACGGTTTTACCTTTCACATCAACCTTATAATCATTCCAATCATATTCTGGAGCATTTACACCATAACCGACAAACACTAAATCACTATCTTCAAAAGCTACCTCCTCTATCTGTCTGGTAGTTCCATAGACAACATCTGTTCGGTAATTTACATTGATTATTTCTTCGTTTAATGAAAGATTGAAATACGATTCATCGACAACTAGATTGATGCCAGTTAAATTTACAGGTAATAGATAGGATTCTCCAAAAGAACTTAATCCTAATGAAGCAAAGTGGTCTGCAATATATTTTTTAGTTTTTTCACCGCCTGGAGTGCCAGGGGCTCTGCCTTCAAATTCATCCGAGGCAAGTGTTTTTACATGTTCTTTATATTTTTCAAATTTAGATTCTGGCGCACATCCAGCAAGCAAAAGTAATAATAAGAGATAAGATAATTTTTTCATCATTAATAAATTATAAAACATTTAGATAAAATCAGTTTTACTTTATTCAGGGACTTCTGTCATCTCAACAAGATTAAACGAAACATTTACCACTCTAGGATCGTTGCTCAACGCAGCTACAGTTTCATTGATCTGTTGTGTGTTCTGAACAGAATATAAAGCTGCATTGATCAAAGGGAAAAGTTCAAGTTCAATGAGCCCATAGTCTGATTGTATTATGTTTACTGAGTTTGCATCTTTATATTGAACTAAAATATTTAGGTCTGTTAATTCGTAGGTGCCATTTGGCATTTCAACAACTTTCAAAGAAGTTAAGTTTTGTGGAGCAAAAGAAATATATCTTTCTCCATTTAACGCAACTTTATATTTGCCAATATTATTAAGAGCATCATTTTCCATTTGCGTGCCGTCATCAATTAAAACTTTTGAATTGAGCAAGACATATTCGTTTTCTACCTGTGCACTTTCATTAGAAAAGATAATTTGGTCATCAGATATCTTCTTTGTTGGAATTAAATACCTATCAGCCAAGATTACATTCAAAACCACTATGGCTATTAATAAAAGTAGTATTCTCATTGCTTTCATTTTACCTGTAATGTACCTCTAGTTCGAATCCATCCCACGTTCCAGGACTAATTGCATCATCGCTATAATCAAAAACTGTTACTTCCCAATCTCCAATAACAGTTTCGCCGTAGAAACCTGCGACACCTATTGCCCAATAAAAAGTAGGTTCACCAGAAACATTTGTAAATGGTTGAAGGATGCTATGTGTAGTGCCAGAAGGTGAAGTAAGCGTGATTCCTATATCATTTAGAGCTATTGCTTGTGAAGCGCTGAACTTAATTTTTAACCTTATGAATTCAACAATTCCTTGCGAGCCAGCTCCAGAAGTAAGATTTATAGNGGCAGATCTGCCCTCAGCATTTGGTATCTGAACTGGTGTGGTAAATTCCGCTAATCTTTCTTGATANAATTGTGCTCCTAATGAACTTTGATCAAAGTTTGCTGCAGCTGCCACAGCGGCATCAGCATCTGCTTTTCCAAAACCATACCAATTGTGGAATGTATATCCCGCAGCATTTGTTACCCAACTATGAAGATCAACACCACTAAGCGTAACTCTTCTATCCGAATCAATTATCTTTGATGTTCCAGCCAAGATATGTTTTACACCTCTATAATCTAGATTATTATTGGCGCTCATCATTAAGGCTATAACTCCAGCTATAGAGGGGGCTGCAGCAGAAGTACCATTAAATGAACTAGTATAATTACACTCTGCATTTTCTTCATTTGGATTGAATTGAGTTGGAGACAGGTTAAATCTATTTCTTCGATTGCCATTTTCACCCGCATAGCCATTTTCACAACCCGATTGATCAGTAGTCATAATTGCAGGACCCCTATCGTAGTAAGAGGCCGCATTTGAAATATCATNATTGATCCCATACTCCCCTCCAAAACCTGAAACCCAAATCGTTGATCCTACTGTCGAATATGAACTTTTAATGCCGTCAGCATTTAAAGAAGCAACAGTAATGACTTCCTCAAAATTCTTAGTGTCATCAATTTCTACTCCAGTACAAGATAATACTTGAGTCTCACGGTTCAATGCTCCACCACATGGACCATTATCATGGAAATCGTTACCTGCTGATCTCACATAAACTTTGCCACTCAATACCCCATTCCTATAAATATTTTGCCTAAAAGTACTTATTGATGGAAAACTATAAGTTGTTTCTCCACTGCTGTAACTGCTACCAAAACTGCCATTAAAAACATCAGCAAAGTCTGATGTTACACTTCCACCAAAAGATCGAGAGAAGTTGGATGAAGTTTGTGCTTCTAGATAATTGAAGCCGACCAAGGATGCATCATACGCTATACCGACGCCACCAACGTTATTGTATGCTTTCATGCCAATAATGCCCGCTACGGAAGTACCATGATCACCTGAATTGTCTGAAGCAGGATCTAAAGTTGGATCGTTTGTATTATCTAAAAAGTTATAAGATTGGCCAGTAAGCACATTATCTGCAAGGTCCTCATGTAGAATTTCAAGGCCTTCATCAACAATCGCCACAATGACATCTCTTCCAGTGTATCCATCAACCCAAGCCTGTCGAAGATTTAGATCAATATCAGGTGTTCCTGAATTGGTGGCAAAGTTATTTTGACCTGTATTTTTAATTTGCCACTGATAATCAAACAGAGGATCTGTATCTGAATCTGGTACAGAACCTGGTGCAGGGGTTGGTGCTGGNGTTGGAGCTGGTGTCGGCTCTGGAGACGGTCCTGGAGTTGGTTCTGGTGTTGGCTCTGGCGTTGGTGCTGGTGTTGGAGTTTGATCAATAAGCCATGGCTCACCATTGTATTTCCAAGTAATCCAGTTTTCTTGATCTATGCCATTAGCATCAATTTCAGTTTCATCGTTTGTATATTGATAAATAAAAAGAGCATCAGACGCATCCCCATCAGGTGTAGGATCAAATGCAACATAACGAATATCATTTACAGTAAATACCCAAATGTTTTGATCTAAATCTGCTCCACATCCCTCCCAATCACACGAGAACTCATTTCTTAAATCCGGCATTATGGCGTAGGGCCATAAATCTCCTTGGTAAGTATGTGAGTTTGCTCCTTCATCCAAAACGTTACTGTATATGGTGAATTTTCCAGGCTTTACTTCACCACCGGCAGTTGAACTTTCAAACAAATTTTCAGCTTGCAGAATGTCATTACACTCTCCCTGCCAACATACATTTAATCTACTGTAATTAATAACATCGCCATCAGGTGGTGCTGGTGTTGGAGCCGGAGTTGGAGCCGGAGTTGGCGCCGGAGTTGGTGCTGGTGTTGGAGCCGGAGTTGGGGCTGGTGTTGGAGCCGGAGTTGGGGCTGGTGTTGGAGCCGGAGTTGGGGCTGGTGTCGGTGCTGGTGTTGGGGCTGGTGTTGGAGCTGGTGTTGGAATTGGTGCTGGTGAAGATGCACCACCTCCGCCACCGCCGCAGGCTGTTAGTACAGCAACACAAATGAAAACAATAGTTTTTTTAATTAAAGACCCCACTTATGACATCTTATAGGATTATTAACTACTATTCATTACCTATATAAATCTTACTATTTTACTCATCTTGATTGAATAACATAATTTTTACTGAGGGCTTTGTGAAATCAAGGTATTAGTTTTGTCTTAAATTTTTTTGTCTTACGCTATCAATTCGATACTCACGAGATAATTGGTAAGATGAAGAATTATTAATTAAAGTCGTATCTCCTCCCACAAATGGTGAAGGACTTGGTATTGNTTCAGATCCAAAATTAAAGCCATTAGTAAGGTATGGAATACACTCATCAATAACTTCATCAATTTGTTGATCAGTTGCAAAAGAGTAAGCAAGCAAAATATCACCATTGACAGTGCAATCAAGAGATATGCTCCCACCACTTTGATCTATGTACAATTCATTTCTAGTGTTTGACCAAGGATAAGGATAAAAAAGTACTGAAGCATAGTGATAATCACTAGTGTTTTGATTTTTTAACCTTGAAACTAAATCGCCCAAAATACTTAAATCAGACCGTATACCATTTAAATAATTATTTAATTCGCCAGTTATTGAGCTTGAGTTATTAAAAATATTTTGTGCATCTTGGTACACGTCGTAAGGCATGTTGACAAAATAACCATCCGAACAACAATTGTTTGATGCAAACGTTACATATAATGTACTTTTTGTATCGAGGTAATCTCTCTCGGCATATTGATATACCCAAAAAGTTGCTCCACTAAGTACGCAACTTTGACCATCCCAATAACTGCTAAATTCATTTTCTATTCGCCTAAGTTCTATAAAGTTTGAATTTGCGGTTGTTCGTTCAGCTGCTTCCCAATTTGAACACTCTGGACCACCACCATTATTTACTAATCTGTAATTATCGACAAAACTATCGTAATTTCCATCTGAAGTTTTCGATGAAACTCTGTAGATTTCTCTTTGGTAAGGTGTAGTAGTTAGTAGGTTTTGAAGTGAAAAAGTAGATCGGCACGTATAGGCAGGGTTTATGTCACATTCAGCTTCTCTTTTTGACAGGTATGGTTCGCCTAAATATTCAGTAATACCTGGATAAGATTCAAAAAGAAGACTACCTTTCCAACCATTCACAAAATTATCGTATGAAATATCAGTAGAAACAAAGAAGGGGAGAGTCAATCTATCTGTACTATCTAAAGTTGTATAAGCACCTGTAGTATCATTTGGAAAATTAGAGGAATTAAAGACACGCAAAGTGTGTGAGAATGGTGTTACATCTGCAGAAGTTCTAGGTGTTTTGCCTGCTGTTGGGACTCCAAAGAAATTTGCACCATCAATTTGAGCAATATCAAGCATGTCAGAAACAAGTCTTTGTTCTAATATTGAACCGTGACTCACTAAGGATTCATAAATGTTAGCTCTCTCTTCAGTGAGACAACAACTATTGTTTGATAGCTCACCAAAAAACTCATTTACTTCAAGCCCATCAGTATTTCTTATTCTGTAGATATTTCGATCAAGAATGTCTAAGACTTGATCTTGGTTAAAATCGAAATAGGATTGATTTGAGTCCTCATAATAAAAGGGTGATGGAAAATTTGGCCGATTGTTGTTGAGAGTAAAAGCTGTTGAGAAAGCATTTACATTTATATTGACACCAATTAGCTCGGAATATTTAAAGCCAGGGTGCATTAACTTTAAATAGTCATCGGTATTTTTATTGATTTCAATTACTAAAAAATAAAGATTTTCATCAATTTGATTTCTCTCAGATACGTTCTGTGTAGAAATTGTAAAGCTATAATTAGTCTGACTATTAGAACTGTAATTTGATGTTTTTAGATCATTAGAGTCGCACGTCATATTAAAATTAAAATCAATGCAAGCACTAAAACTAGTAATGCTCTTCGATGTATAGAAATCTCCATTGAAGGAATAGGTTGTTGGTGGTGGTGTGGGTGTAGGTGTGGGTGTGGTAACGCTGTTTGAAGTGGAAGCGCCTCCTCCGCCACCGCAAGCCGTAAGCAAAATAACACCTAAAATAGACATGAAGATGCGATATGTTTTATTTAAACTCATTTGTTTAATTTAAACTAAGAAAGAACAAAAAAAAAGCCCGATAATACCTACTCTCGCGCTTACGCACTACCATCGGCGCCTCACCGTTTCACTGCTAAGTTCGAGATGGAATTAGGTGGTACCAGTGGACTATTGTTATCGGGCAACTGTGTT
>NHFN02000019.1 GCA_002170245.2 Gammaproteobacteria bacterium TMED112 | reverse complement strand
TGAACTCAACATCAATAACCGCCCCAATAATTTGTTTAATTACACCTTTTTCGCTCATCTTTTCTCCTTTTAAATCGCCGCAGCGCCTCCAACTATCTCAGATAGTTCTTGTGTAATGGCTGCTTGTCTTGCATTGTTATATACCAGTTGTAGTTCTTTGATAATCTCTTCTGCATTTTCAGTTGCATTTTTCATAGCAAGCATTTTAGCTGCTTGCTCGCACGCATTATTCTCTATCACCGCCTGGTATATTTGTGTTTCTATATATCTTTTTAGCAGTAAGTCTAATATTTCTTTAGAGCCTGGTTCATATATATAGTCCCAAACCTTTTTGCCCTGTTTATCACTTTCTAAATTCGCAATTGGCAGTACTCTTCTTTCAAAAGGGCTCTGACTCATTGTGTTAACAAACTCATTACCATATAAGTAAACATTGCCGACTGTGCCTTTCTCAAACTCAGCAACAGCAATTTGAGCGGCACCTATAACATCCTCCACTGTCGGGATATCTCCAAGCTTAGAAGCACTTCCAAGCACTTCAGCATTCTTTAGTCGTGAAAATACTTCCGTAGCTTTTTTACCAAACAAAACAACCTTCACTTTACGTCCCTCAGCTTCTCTAGTAGCCATGTTTTTTAAAGCCATCTTAAACAAGTTTGAATTCAACCCTCCACACAAACCTTTGTCTGTGCCTACAACAATATAAATATCAATTTTTTGATTTGAAGTTTTGAAAAAGGGATGCTTGTATTCTGAGCTGGCTCCTGCCAAATTATCAATTAACTCCACAATTTTTTGCGAATATGGTTTGCCATTCTTCATGGCATCTTGAGTTTTCTTCATTTTACTAGAAGCTACCAGCTCCATTGCTGAGGTGATCTTCTTAGTGTTCTGAACACTGCCGATCTTCTTTTTTATTTCCTTAGTTTGTGCCATTTACCAAGAACCTTCCTTCATAAATGAACTCACAATCTCTTTAAACTTTTTATCTAGGTCCTCGTTCCAGTCTCCTGTCTTGTTAATCTCTTCCCAAACCTCTCCATAGTTTGACTTAAAGTGTGTTCTCAAGTTTTCTTCAAAAGACTGCATTTTGTCCTTTTCAACATCTGTTAAATATTTGTTTTCAATTGCATACAAGACAACTGCTATGCAAGCTACAGAACGTGGAGCAAACTGTGTTTGTTTGAAAAGCTCTGTAATTCTTTGCCCATTTTCGAGCTGTTCTTTTGTAGCGTCGTCTAAATCAGAAGCAAATTGAGAGAAAGACTCAAGCTCTCTAAATTGAGCAAGAGCTAATTTTACAGTACCACCAAGCTTTTTAATGATTTTAGTTTGTGCCGCTCCACCAACACGAGATACAGAAATACCAACATTAATTGCTGGCCTTATTCCTGAGTTAAAAAGATCAGTTTCCAAGAAGATCTGACCATCTGTGATTGATATAACATTTGTCGGAATAAATGCAGAAACATCACTTGCTTGAGTTTCAATTATAGGAAGTGCAGTTAAAGAACCGGTTTTTCCTTTTACTTTTCCTTCTGTAAATCTTTCAACGTAGTCTTCATTAACTCTAGAAGCTCTTTCTAATAGTCTTGAGTGTAGATAAAAAATATCACCTGGAAAAGCCTCTCTGCCTGGGGGTCTTTTTAATAGCAGAGATATTTGTCTATATGCTACAGCGTGTTTAGAAAGATCATCATATATTATCAAAGCATCCTCACCCCTATCTCTGAAATACTCGCCCATGGTGCACCCTGAATAAGGCGCCAAGAACTGTAACGCTGCGCTTTCTGCCGCACTAGCTGAAACAACTATTGTGTTTTTTAGCGCATCAGCTTCTTCAAGCTGTCTTACCACAGTTGCTACTGTCGATTGTTTTTGCCCAATAGCGACATAGACCGAAGTAATGCCTGAATCTTTTTGTCTGATAATTGTATCAATAGCAATGGCTGTTTTTCCTGTTTGTCTGTCTCCAATTATTAACTCTCTTTGTCCTCTGCCAATTGGAACCATAACATCAATGGATTTGATTCCTGTTTGAACTGGTTGGTCTACTGATTTTCTATCAATAACACCAGGCGCCACAACTTCGATAGGAGAATTTAGAGCTGCTTTGACTTCACCTTTTCCATCAATCGGCCTGCCTAAAGCATCAATAACTCGACCCTTAAGACCTTCACCAACTGGCACATCTAAAACCCTTCCAGTAGTTTTAACTTTTTGGCCTTCTTTGATATGTCCAGAGTCTCCAAGCACAACAGCACCAACCGAATCATTCTCCAGGTTAAGCGCCAAACCATAAGTGCCTTCTCCGAAATCTAATAACTCACCATACATGGCATCTTCTAAACCAAAGATCTGTACTATACCGTCAGCTGTTGTTAGAACCTCTCCAACATTTGCTTCTGTTGCTGCTCCTTTGTATCCATCTATCTTTTTTTTGATGATGCTTGATATTTCTGAAGGGTTAATTTTAGTTGTCATCTTTTCTCCTTTAATTTGTTAAAACCGAGTTTAATCCATCTAGTTTATTATCAACGCTCAAGTCTATCTCGTTGTCTTTGTACTTTAAAACAACACCACCCAGCATTGCTTTGTTTATTTCATATTTAATTGGGGTTTTGTGTCCCATTTTTTGTGTAACAAATAAAGATACTTTGTTTTTGATTTCTTCATTTGGCTCTTCATTTACTGTTACCTTTACTGGCACATTGTTTTGTCTTCTAGATGCATAATCCACAAAAAAACTAAATATGGCTGGCAATAAATCTAAGCGCCCATTATTTCCAAGGGTCTTCATAAACGCCTCTAAGTCGCTATCCCCATCAACAAGGGCTATAGCTGCCTTAAGTTTCTCTTCTTTTTGAACAGTTTTGTTTTTAAACAAATCCGTCAATTCGCCAACAGAAGCATCATTAGAGATATGTTGAAAATGCTCAACCACACTAGTTATGCTCTCGTTTCTTAATGAGTCATAAAGCCCTTTTGAGTACACCTCTAATAGTTTATTCATTTTCTAAAATCGTCTAGGCTTTTGTCTACTGTGTTTTGATGGCTGCTCTCAGAAACCTCTTTGGCAACTATCTTTTTTACTGCTGACATAACGCTTGATGCAAAATCTTTTTCTAGAGTTTTCTTTGCATTAACAACCTCTTTTTCTATTTCAGATTGAGCTGAACCCACGATTCTTTCCTTTTCTTCTGTAGCTTTATTTTTTGACTCATCCACAATCTTTTCAGACTGGTTTTTAGCATTATCCATTATCTTTTTTGCTTCTTTTTTTGCTTCAGCCAACATTTTTTTGCTTTGTTCTTCAGCATCAAGAATTTTGTTTGCGCTCTCTTCAGAGTCTTTAAGACCCTGCTCTATCTTTTCAGCTCTCTCATCCATGGCGGCTAATAATGGTGGCCAAACAAACTTCCAACAAAACCAAACGAACAGCCCAAAAGCTATCATCTGTCCAAGTAGTGTTGCATTTAAATTCATTTTTTAAGCAACAAATAATACGTAAAACGCCAGACCAACTGAAATCATTGGCACAGCATCTACAAGACCAATACCCAAAAAGTATGTAGGTCTTAGTTGATCTTCTAGCTCTGGTTGTCTTGCAATTGACTCGATTAGCTTAGAGCTTAAAACGCCCGCGCCCACTCCAGCCCCGATTGCAGCCAAACCAAACATTAACCCTGCTCCTATAAATTTTGCAGCTTCTACTTCCATATTCACAACCTCCTTAATGTTGTTCAAATTTTTCATGCGCCATATTCATATAGACTACTGTCAGCATCATGAAAATGAATGCTTGTAGCACTACTATTAAAATATGAAATATAGCCCAAACTAAACTTAGTGTAATTCCTGCCAAGTTTAAACCCAATCCTGTAAATGATGTTAAATTAATTGATACCATTCCAGCTATTAATAAGAATATCATCTCTCCAGCGTACAAGTTTCCATAAAGCCTTAATGCTAAAGAAAGGGGCTTAGCAATAAGGTCAATAATTTCAATAAAAAGGTTCGCTGGTAACATCCATGGTCCAAAAGGGTGTAGTGATATCGATTTTATAAAACCTACAAAGCCTTTTGCTTTAACACTGTAGAACAAATAAAGAATGAAAACCGATAAGGCGAGGGCGGCTGTAAGGTTTAGATCTGTTGTTGGTACAACCTTCAAGTATGGTATGCCTAGCGCCTCAGCTGGATAAGGTATTAAGTCTACTGGAACTAAATCCATCACATTCATCAAAAGAACCCAGAAAAATATAGTTAATGCCATCGGTGCAATAAGTGTGTTTTGGGCAGCCTTGAATGTGCCTTTAACTACACCGTTAATAAAGTCAATCATCATTTCAACAAAGAGCTGTAGTTTTGTTGGTTTGTCTATAGAGAAGTTTTGGGCAGCTCTCGAGAATATAAACAAAAATATACTCCCAAGCAGCACTGAGAAAAATAATGTATCAATATGAAAGGCCCAAAAACCCATAGCCTCAATATCTGTTTTGTTGTTTGCCAAATGCCAGCCGTCTTCTGTAAGTGTTTCCTTGCAATAGCTTTCACCGTCGTAACTCAGACCTTTGTCTTGGCAGTAAGTCTCTTTGGTTGCTTCATCTTCCCCTTTTGAGTAAAACTTTCTTTCGTGTCCAGCAGGCAGGGGACCATACACCAAGTTTTGTAAGTGGTGTTCCAGATATTCTTGAAATGTACGTCCTGAGCTCTCAGATGCCATAGGTGCCGTAATTTTAATGTATTTTTATTGTTGTTTACAGGGTTAAGATGATATTTTCTCAATGATTCCATCAAGCTCATCGTAAGAATAGTATTTGATGGTCATTTTTCCTTTTCCTTTAGTATCATCAATAGTTACTTTCGACCCCAGTTTTGAGCTTAAAGCTGACTCTAGGTTAAGCTCGTCTCTTGATTTTTCACTCTTGTTAGTTTGGTTTTTGCTTGTATTATTTAGTGAGTTTTCTAGAGCCCTTACAGAAAGCTGTTCGAACAAAACTCTTTCAAGAATAGCTTCTATTTTTGACGGATCAACTCCTAACAAAACCTTGGCGTGGCCTTCAGATATGGTCCCTTTTTCGAGCTCATTTTGTGCTTTTTCTGGTAACGATAATAGTCTTAATGAGTTTGCTATTGAGCTTCGAGGTTTTCCAACACTTTTGGCAACCTGATCTTGTGTATAACCAAACTCTTCCTTTAGTCTTTGGTAGCCTTTTGAAACCTCTAGTGGGTTAAGGTCTTCTCTTTGAACGTTTTCAAGTATAGCGATCTCTAGAGACTGTGTATTAGAAATTTTTGCAACCACTGCTGGGATTTTTTTAAGGCCGGCGAGTTTTGAAGCTCTAAGCCTTCTCTCTCCTGCAATAAGTTCATACCCTTTGCCCTCCTGTCTTAACAAAACGGGCTGAATCACGCCGTGTTTTTTTATTGACTCTGAAAGCTCTTTAAGTTTTTTCTCATCAAAGTTGGTTCTTGGTTGGTATTGGTTCGCCTTAATGGCGCTTATGTTAATTTCGCTGCCTGATGAGCTGTTGTTTGATTTTTTTGTTTTGGTTGTTGTTTTTTTCGGGCTCGTAGCTTTTGGTGTTACCTCACCCAGCAAAGCTTGTAGCCCTTTATTAAGAGATGTTTTTTTTGCCATTTTCAAACTTCCTGATAAACTCGCCGGACAAACTTAAAAAAGCCTCCGCACCAATTGATTTTATATCATAATCAACTATGGATTGGCCATAGCTTGGCGCCTCTGCCAACCTAACATTTCTTGGTATTATTGTGTTAAGAACGGTTTTCTTAAAGTGTTTTTCAAGCTGCGCAGAAACTTCTTTGGTAAGCCGGTTTCGCCAGTCAGCCATTGTTCTAAGAATTGCTACTATTTCAATCTTTAAACCAAGCGCGGCATTAAGCTGATCAATTGTGCTCTTAAGAGTAACCAAACCCTCCAGTGCATAATACTCACACTGCACTGGCACCAATACTTTCTTACAATATTCCATTGCATTTATAGTAAGAAGGTTTAACGATGGGGGGCAGTCAAATAAAACATAATCATATTTGTTGATGTTTTTTTTGAGCTCTCTAGAAAAGAATTTTTCTCTATTCTTGGTTTGCTCAATAATTTTTTCTGTGGCAATGAGGTTTGAGTTTGCTGGTAGTATTTCGTAGCCTCCGGTGGCCTTAACCACACACTCATCGAGATTAAGTTTATTTTCAAAAAGCTCATAGAGAGAGTCTTTGGTGTTTTTTTCTACGCCTGCAGCCGAGGTTGCATTTGCTTGTGGGTCAATATCAATCAGAAGAACCTTTCTGTTAACCTTGGCAAGGGTAGCAGCAAGATTAACCGCCGTTGTTGTTTTTCCAACCCCTCCTTTCTGGTTTGTTATGGCTATTTTAATTGTCATAAAGTTCGAGCACGAGCATATTCGTGTCGTTTGACGCATATTCGTGCCTTTTGTAATCATATAACAAAGAAGACGCTTCTGTTATCTCTTGGTTCGTTTTTTCATCGTCCTTTTTAAGAAAGAGTATGTTTTTGTGGTTGTTTTTTTTGTTGAGACTAAGGAGGCCTTCTTTGACAGATGAAAAGGCCTTAAACACAATGGTATTTTCTTGCTCTAGGGTTATGTTTTGGACCCTTTCATTCAAAGCAACTACATTTTTAAGGCCCAGCTCCCTTATTGCTAATTTCTGAAATGCTGTCTTTTTTTGTGTGCTGTCTACAGTATAGAAGTTTTTGCTAGGATCTAGTGTGGCCCAGACAAGCCCTGGCAATCCGGCACCAGACCCACAGTCTATAACTGTTTTTTTAAGTCTGTTTTGGACTGTTTGAAAGGCCTGAACGCAGTCATTAATGTGGTTTTTATAAACCTCTCTGGCTGTTTTTGCTGAGGTGAGGTTGTGTTGTTTGTTTTTCTCCGCGATTAGGTCTGCAAGTTTTTTAAGTGACTCAGCTTGTTCTGATTGCATCTATTTTTTTTAGGTGGATGGCCAGCACACTTAGGGCTGCTGGTGTAATGCCCTCAACATTCGAGGCTTCTAGCAAGTTTTTGGGTTTTGTTGCGTTAAGTTTTTCTTTAACTTCTCCAGAAAGACCTACAACCTCAGTGTAATCAAAGATTAATCCCAAATCATGCTCTTCTAGGTTTTGCAGTTTTTCAAGTTCTCTTTTTTGCTTGTCTATGTAGCCAGAGTACCGAACATCGTAATATGTTTCCACGAACCTTTTGTTTGTTTTCGTAAGCTTCTCCATTACGCCCTCTATGGTGAAATCGTTCCTTTTGCAAAGGTCGTGCGCAGTCTTGGTTTTGTTTCCGAGCCTTATCTTGGTCTTTTTTAGCTCAGCAAGGTTTTCTTTTTTTTCTTTTTGTTTTTTCAAAAAAACCTCTTCTCTTTCTTTGCTTATTAAGCCCATTCTCTTTCCCGCCTCAAACATTCTTTCGTCAGCATTGTCTTGTCTCAGCACCAGCCTGTGTTCCGCTCTCGATGTAAACATGCGATAAGGTTCGCTCACTCCGAACTTTGTTAAATCATCAACCAAGACACCCATATAGCTGTTTTGTCTTTGTGGTACCCACTCTTTTTCTCCTAGAGCTAAAAGAGAGGCGTTTATGCCTGCGATAATGCCTTGCGCTCCTGCTTCTTCATAGCCTGTTGTCCCATTGATTTGTCCAGCCAAATAGAGGTTTTTAAAATTTTTTAACTTAAGGGTTTTTTCAAGGTTCCTTGGGTCTATATAGTCATACTCAACAGCATAGCCCTGCTGCAATATTGTGGCGCCCTCAAAACCTCTAATAGACCTTATATATTCTTCCTGTACATCAGCTGGTAAACTTGTAGACACGCCATTTGGGTAGATCCAGTTGCTTTCAAGGCCTTCTGGCTCCACAAAAATTTGGTGGCTTTCTTTTGAGGCAAACCTCATTATTTTGTCTTCAATTGAAGGGCAATATCGGGGTCCAACTCCACTTATAAGACCAGAATATATGGCTGATTTGTTTATGTTTTTTTTAATTATGTCGTGAGTTTTCATGTTTGTTTTTGTGATAAAACAAGAAACCTGTTTTGGGTGAGGGTTTTTGTTTTCCATAAACGACATGTAGAGTGCTTCCTTATCTCCTGGCTGTTCTTCCAGCGCCTCAAAATTGATAGTTTCTTTTGCAAGTCTTGGAGGCGTGCCTGTTTTAAGGCGGCCTAGCATAAGGCTTTGTTTCTCAAAAAAGCTTTCTAAGCCAGATGCTTTTTTTTCATCTATCCTACCTCCTTCTCTTTTGCTGTTCCCTATTAAAATAGTTCCGTTTAGGAACGTTCCTGTTGTGAGTACGAATGCTTTCGCATTATATTTGTTATTTTTTCCGATAGCGGCAAAAACCTCCCCATTCTTTTCTTCAAAATCTATAATTTCATCTTCAAACGTCTCGATTTGCTCTTTTTCAATTTTTGTTTGAATGGTTTTTTCGTAAAGCTCTTTGTCAGCCTGAGCTCTTGTTGCTTGAACGGCTGGTCCTTTCTTTCTGTTAAGGGTTCTGAACTGAATGCCTGCTAAATCCGTGGCTTCTGCCATGTAACCGCCTAGCGCGTCTATTTCCTTTGCCAGGTGTGTCTTACCAATGCCTCCTATGGCTGGGTTACAAGACATGCGCCCAGTTTTGTTTATGCCTAACGTAATTAAAGCAACACTGAGCCCCATTCGCTTTCCGGAAAGCACAGCTTCTACGCCAGCGTGCCCCCCTCCTATTACTACTAAATCAAATATATTATTCATCTTATGTTTATTGTTATTATTAAGGCGATCCCTTTCTGTTAATAACTTTGGATTATACCTTTTTATAAGGGTTTTATAAAAAATGAAAAGCAAGGGTTCTCTGTGTTTATACTATTTGTTTAGCGCTGTTTAACTGTTGACAGCATGTGGTTAAAAAAATATCCACAAAAACTCAACAAGAAAACTATTTGCCTATACAGAAGTTTTTAAAAATTTGATCAAGTATCTTCTCATTATCTAGCTCACCATAGATTTCATTAAGCTCCTTATTGGCGTCTCTTATGTTTTGAGCAGTAACTTCAAAAAAGTCGTTACCACCAACCTCTTTAGACATTATGCTCATTGTGTTCTCAAGCTTTTTGTGAGTTCTTTCTGAGACTAACCTTTGTCCAGAACTGCTTGTTGCTAGGCTTCGCATTTTTTCAAGCAAAAGATCTATACCTTTTCCTGTTTTTGCAGAAACCGAAATTCCTGAAAATGAAGTAGGAGCTGGGGCAAGGTCGCATTTGTTGAGCACCACCAAAGAACGTTCTTTAAATTCTTTTGGGACAATTTCTTTTGGGTCATCTTTCACATAAATTAAAAGGTCTGCAGAAGAAGCAGCTTTAATGGTTAAGCCCATACCAGTTTTTTCAACCTCGTCATTCGTGGCTGAACGAAGACCTGCGGTATCTTCGATTTCAACCTCAAAACCGGAAAGAGGCAATACTTTTCTTACGACATCTCTTGTGGTGCCAGCATTTTTTGAAACAATCGCAACCTCTTCATCCAATAGCGAATTAAAAATAGAAGACTTGCCGACGTTAGGGCGGCCCACCAAAACTACCCTTTTCTTTAATGAGTTTTTTTCATAAGGCCTATAGTTTTTCAACAATGCATCTAGTTCTCCAAGAACAGAATCAAGCGAACCTTGTATTGAGCTTACGTCTTTTTCTGCAACCCCTTCTTCATCGGAAAAATCAAGCTGAGCCTCTAAATCAACCAAGACTAAATTTAGTTGAGAAATAACACTTTCAATTTTTTTTGATAAAGACCCAGATCGAAAAGAATCTAAAGCAACAAGCTGGTCTTTTGTTTCAGCCTCTATTCCAAGAGAGACCCCTTCAGCTTCAACAAGACTGATTTTACTATTAAGAAACGCTCTTTTACTAAACTCCCCAGCCTCTGCTTCTCTAAGACCCCTTTTTTCAAGCCAACGAAACAACTCAGACACAATTAACTGATTTCCATGTGAGTGAATCTCGAGCATGCTCTCTCCTGTATAAGAGCTAGGCCCAGGAAAGTTAAGCACCAGACAACTGTCAGAAAAACCACCGAAATCAAGCTTCCTTAAAAAAAAAGAGCGACTGTTTTTTTTAATATTTAATTCATTGTAAAAAGAGTCTGGCAGCCTTCCAGATATTCGAACAACAGCAATTGCTGAGCGCCCGGGAGGCGATCCTTGTGCAAATATAGGATCAAGACCCTTACCCGCCATTGGGGCTTACGCTTCTTAATATAATTGCCTGTGGGACAATTGAAAGCGCCATGTTGATTACAGAATATATGACAACACCTGCTGGCATGAACAAAAATATAAGAGTTAACATTGGCGGAAAAACTATCATCATCTGTCGAGATATTTGAGCTTGCATTCCTTGGGACTGTGGGGGCTTGGGCATCATAAGTTGTGACAAATACATCATTGCACCCATAAGTATCGGAGCAACCATATAAGGGTCAGACTCAGCCAGATCGGGTATCCACAAAAAAGCTTCGCCCCTAAACTCAAAAGCCTCTCTTGTTACCCAAAACATTGCTAAAAAGATTGGGATTTGAGGAATCATAGGGAAACAGCCAGCCAAAGGATTAAACTTCTCTTTCTTGTAAAGCTGCATCATTTCCATTCCAATTTTTTGTTGGTCATTTTTGTGCATGTCTTGAATTTCTTGGATTTTTGGTTGAAGTTTTCTCATTTTCACCATGGAGTTAATTTGCATTATTTGAAGAGGCGACAATAAAACTTTAAAAGCAAGGGTTAGTAGAACAATTGCAAAACCCCAATCACCCACCAAAGAGTGGAAGAAGTTAAGCACCACTATGAGAAATTCGCCTATCCCATAAACAAAACCAAGGTCGAGGTTGTATTTAAAATGAGGAGCAATAGGCTCTAAAACAGTTTTCTGTTTTGGCCCTAGGAAAAGGCTGGTGGTCGAAACATAGCCCCCAGATGTCGGCACTGCCTCTTCTGAAAAACCAAACCTGTAAACCCCGTTCTCATCCTGTGGGTATAATGATATTTTTTGTTGATTATTTTTGTCAAAAACCGCAACAACAAAGTGTTTTTGAGAATAACCTATCCAGTTTCCTGTGTAATCTTCTCTGTTTGTTATGGATGTGATTTGCTCGTCATTAAAAACATCATCGCTCGTGCTGTATGCTAAATGATCCCTTGAAAAGGAAACCCCATAATCAATTGATTTGTTTTTGTTTCGGTAAAAGGTTTTAAAAGCAGAAATACTGCCAAACGAAGAAGAGGCTAGTTTCAAACTATCATCAATCTTCACAGTATTTGGTCCCTCAAAATAAAAGGCTTTTTCTAGAATGTTCCCATTCGGATCTGCCCCTTCTAAAACAAGAGAGCTGTTTGTTTTGCTTATTACTTTAAAAGGAATGCTATTTTGAAAGCCTGATATCGAGGTTTTAAAATAGAACTTAAGAAGAGCGTCGTTTGACATAAGCCTGGTTTTAATAAGACCATCTCCACGCTCTTTTTCATACAGGAAGGCTTCTTTTATTGACCCATCAGCTTTGTCAATGTACAAATCGAGACTATTGTTGCTAATCTTCTCATACCCTGAAAGGCCTGCAGAGTTTTGCACTAAAACAGACTGCTCCAGTTTTATTGATTTACTGCCTGAGTTCCATTCATAAATTAAACCCAATACAAGAGCTAAAGACAAAAACGCGAACACTGTTCTTGGACTAAACATTTTTAAAAAAATCCTTAAGGTTGCCTTCAAAACCCTCAACAAACTTACTAAATTTTATCAAATAATCTACAGACTTATTCCTTTTTACATTTAATCTAAACACTTCTTTTGCTCTTCTCCTTAAAAGATTTCTTCTAAAAGCCTCTTTGACTGCTTTTTTAGGAACTAAAACCAAAACAGAGTTTTTGTTTTCGTTATTAGTGTTGAAAAACACTGAAACCCCGGCTGTTATTTCATAAACATCCCAACCAAACGCCTCTTTGGTAAGTTTTTTTCTTCTCTGGTTTTTTGAGAGGGTAAGCTCTTTGCTCATTAATGCTATACAGCTAGAGACTTTCTGCCTTTCAGCCTTCTGTTTGATAGAACAGATCTGCCAGCCTTGGTTGACATTCTTTCCCTGAACCCATGAGTTCGTTTTCTCTTAATATTTGTAACCTTTAGTGTTCTTTTCATAGTTATCCACAGTTTTTTAACAAAAAAACAATGTATTTATTACATGTTTTAAAAAGCTTAAGTATTATAAACTTATCAACATGTCTAACAAGGTTTCAACAATAAATATTTTTAACCAGTGTGTTAAAGAGCTAGAAAAAGATCTAAATAGTACAGAAATTAACTCTTGGATTAAACCACTTCAGTTTGATTTAAAAGAGAACAACTTTAACATTTATGCGCCTAACAACTTTGTTGGAGATTTGTTCACAGAAAAGTACTTACCACAAATAACAACTCTGCTTGAAAACAATATAGGACGAAATAAATTTATATTAAATGTCTCTGTAAAGGCTTCCACACAAACACAACCCCAAACAACAGGCCTTAACAAAAACTATACTTTTGACACCTTTGTCACAGGAAAATCTAATCAAATTGCCCTGGCTGCAGCCCAACAGGTGGCTGAACAGGCCTCACAAACCCAATATAATCCACTATTTGTTTATGGTGGTGTAGGTTTGGGCAAAACTCACCTTATGCATGCTATTGGAAATAAACTTTTAGAGGAAAGACCAAATGCAAAAATATGCTACGTGCATTCAGAGAGGTTTGTAAGCGATATGGTCAAAGCCTTACAGCTCGGAGCAATAAACGAATTTAAAAAATTTTACAGGGGCCTTAATGCCTTATTAATAGATGATATTCAGTTTTTTGCTGGAAAAGAACAGTCTCAGGATGAGCTATTCCACACCTTTAACAGCCTTATTGAAAGTGGAAACATGATGATATTCTCTTGTGATAGATATCCAAAAGAAATAGAGGGGCTAGAAGATAGGCTTAAATCCAGATTTGGCTGGGGTTTGTCTGTAGTTATAGATCCGCCCGCTCTTGAAACAAGAACAGCCATCCTTCTTAAGAAAGCTGAGGAAATGAACCTGGAGCTACCTGAAGACTGCGCTTTTTTTATTGCACAACAAGTTAAATCTAATGTTCGGGAGCTAGAGGGCGCCTTGAAAAGGGTTGCAGCAAACGCTAAGTTTGCTAAATCAGAAATCAACATAGAGCTCATTAAAGAGTCACTAAGAGATGTTTTAGCCATTCAGGCAAAAATGGTGACAATTGGCAATATACAAAGAGTGGTCGCTGATTATTACAATATAAAAATGAGCGATTTGCTTTCAAAAAGAAGAAACAGATCTATCGCAAGACCAAGACAAATTGCGATGGCTTTGTCTAAAGAGCTTACAAATCACAGCCTTCCGGAAATTGGAGAGGCTTTTGGTGGTAGAGACCATACCACAGTGATACATGCTTGTGAAAAAACTAAAGAACTCAAAAAAGATAATCTTGAGATTGATGAAGATTACAAAAAATTGAGAAGAAGTCTTTCAGCTTAGTATGAAATTTAAAATAGACAAATCAGCAATAATAAACGAGTTTCAGTCTTTAGCAGCAGTAGCAGACAAAAAACAAACTCTACCTATCCTAAGCAATATTCTTATTAGGTGTGAAGCAGATTCTGTTAGGTTATTAAGTACAGATTTAGAGGTGGAACTGAGTGTTTCTTTAGATGGGGCAAACATAGAGCTTCCAGGCGAAACAACAATTCCTGCAAAAAAAGCAGCTGACATTATTAGAGAGCTTCCTGACGGACAGGTCTCTTTTGAGCTCAATGAGGAAAGCTCAAAACTCACAGTTAGATCTTCGTCTGGCAAATATAATCTATCAACAATTCCTGGATCAGATTTTCCTGATTTTGACGTTGTTAAAAGCGACACGACATATAAAATTTCATCACATAAACTCTTTGAACTTTTTCAAAAAACATCATTTGCTATGGCTAACCAAGATTGGAGGCACTACCTAAATGGATGTTTGTTTGAAAAAAATGAAAAATCGCTAGACATGGTTGCTACAGATGCACACAGGCTATCTATCTACAAATCAAACCTTGAGGGAGAAGGCAATTTCAATGGCATTATTCCTAGAAAAACTGTAGTCGAGCTAATGAAAATTCTTTCCAAAAATGACGAAGACATTGGGTTTTACATAAATACAAATAACATTGTATTTATGTCTAAAAAATTTACATTTAAATCAAAACTGATAGACGGCAATTATCCAAATTACAATCAGGTAGTTCCTAAAGGTGAAGGTTCAAAGATTACGTTCAATAGAAAGAATATGCTTGATTCCCTATCTAGAGTATCTGTTTTAACTAGTGAAAAGTTTAAGGGTGTTAAGCTTAAAGCAAATTCAGGAGTCCTCGATATATCAGCACACAATCCAGATCAAGAATCTGCTGAAGAAAAACTAGATATTACAGGACCATCTAATGGCTTCGATATAGCATTTAATGTAAATTATCTAAAAGAAGTGTTAAGCACGATAGATGAGGAAGAAATATCTCTAATTAGTTTCGGAAGTGATAAAAGCGCACTTGTTGAAAGTGGCGATCCAAATCAAGTTCTTGTGTTAATGCCACTTCTTTTATAGAAAAAAGAGTGTTAATTAAAGAAATAAAACTGGAAAGTTTTAGAAGCTATGAGTTTCTAGAAGCGCCTATACATCAAGGGATAACCTTGTTTTACGGTGATAATGGTTCTGGAAAAAGCTCTATTATTGAGTCTGTTTACTATTCACTCACAGGAAAATCATTTAGAACAAATGATACAAATAACTTAATTAAAGAAACAAAAAAACAAACACAAATTTTATTGGTATTCGATGAGGGTAAGTCTGTTAAAATCACAAAAAAACTTAACAATAGAGCACAAATATCTCAAAATAGAGGAGATAAAACAAATAATTTTACTAAACTTATAAGAATATACCCCAATTGCCTGATAGAAAATAAAGAATTCTTTTTCACCACATCAAACCCTGAGCAGAAAAGAAGTTTTTTGAATAAAATACTGTTCTACGTGGAACAAACTGAGGCTTTGTTGTTAAATGAGCTAAAAAAAATTACCACGCAAAGAGCGGCATGCCTTAAAAATAATGGTTTTGAACAAATTAAGTACTGGGATGATAAGCTTATTGAAATAGAACCTAAAGTAACTAAATTAAATAAAAAAATATGTGAAAAAATCAATAACTTTATATTAGATAGCACCATAGTTGGTTTATTTGAAGAAAAAAACCCCTGGATTAAGAATTTAAACGTTCAATATGATCCAGGTTTTAGTCAATCTGCTATTTTTTCAGACATTTTAATCAATAATTATGAAAAAGACGCTATTTTAAAAAGAACAACAGAAGGACCACACAAAAGATCTTTCAATATTTTTTTAAATAATATAAATGCATCAGAAGTACTTTCCAGAGGTCAACAGAAAATAATATCTATTATAATGCACCTTATTCAAAGAGAAATTATTATTGAGGGTACTAATTTAACTCCTATACTGTTAATGGATGACATTTCTTCAGAATTAGATAAAGAAAATGCAAATTTAATGTTAAAATATCTTATAAATAACAGCGTTCAGACAATTATGACATCTATAAATCCGACCTATTTTAAAGAACATAAAGATGTTTTTTTGTTCCACGTAGAACACAACAAAGGTTGCTCATATGTCAAATGATTATGATTCAGACAGCATAAAGGTTCTAAAAGGGCTTGAGGCTGTAAAAAAACGTCCAGGTATGTATATAGGTGATACGGATGATGGAACTGGTCTTCATCATATGGTTTTCGAGGTCCTCGATAATTCTATAGATGAAGGTCTAGCTGGTTTTTGTACTCAAATAGACGTAGTAGTTGGTAAAGATGGTTCCGTATCCGTAGCAGACAATGGAAGAGGAATACCAGTAGATAAACATGAAGAGGGCGCATCAGCAGCTGAAGTTATAATGACTGTGTTGCACGCAGGTGGAAAGTTTGATGAAAATAGCTACAAGGTATCTGGAGGCCTTCATGGTGTAGGTGTTTCTGTTGTAAACGCACTGAGCAGTAAACTAATATTAGAAATAGAAAGACAAGGCTCTAAGTATAGACAAGAATATGAAGATGGCTTTCCTAAAACAAAACTTGAAATAGTAGAAAAAAGTGATAAAACTGGGACAAAAGTTACTTTTACACCTTCGAATAAAATTTTCTCCCAAACAAAGTTTGATGTAGATATATTAATTAAAAGAATTAGAGAACTGTCTTTCCTAAATCAGGGCATAGGGATTAGTGTTTTAGATGAAAGAACTGGAAAGTCTCATAATTTCAAATCAGATGGCGGTTTGAACGAATTTGTTAAATACCTTACAGGGAAAAAAGAAACTGTTGGTACGCCCTTTTACGCTCAAGCAAACATGAAGGGCATTGGTGTTGAGGTTGCTGTACAGTGGACCAGCACCTATCGAGAAAACGTTCAATGCTTCACAAATAATATTCCTCAGGGTGATGGAGGCACACATTTAGCTGGTTTCAGAGGGGGCCTTACTAGGGTAATTAAAAATTTCATTAAAAAAGAAGACTTAATGAGAAAAAAAGAAGTTGAAATTACAGGAGAAGATGTCAGAGAGGGAATGGTTGCAATTATTTCTCTAAAAATGCCTGATCCAAAATTCTCCTCACAAACAAAAGATAAACTAGTTTCATCAGAAGCTAGGCCTGCTGTAGAAGGCTTATTAAATGACTATTTTATGGATTTTTTATTGGCTAATAAACCTCAAGCAAAAGAAATACTTGGTAAGGTTCTTGAAGCTGCATATGCAAGAGAAGCTGCAAGAAAAGCAAAAGAAATGACTAGGAGGAAAGGATTGCTAGATATAGGTGGGCTTCCTGGAAAACTAGCAGACTGCCAAGAAAAAGATCCATCACTTTCTGAGTTGTTTTTAGTGGAAGGAGACTCTGCTGGCGGCTCAGCAAAACAAGGTAGAGATAGAAGTTTTCAAGCAATACTCCCCCTAAAAGGGAAAATTATAAATGTGCAAAAAGCTAGACTAGATAAAGTCTTATCATCTAATGAAATAGGAACACTTATTACTGCTCTAGGAACAGGAATTGGAATTGACGAGTTCAGTGTAGA
The DNA here is from genome assembly GCA_002170245.2 of Gammaproteobacteria bacterium TMED112. Lineage (GTDB taxonomy): Bacteria > Pseudomonadota > Gammaproteobacteria > Magnimaribacterales > TMED112 > TMED112. The sequence goes on along the minus strand of NHFN02000019.1, from coordinate 41,010 downwards.
AAAACTTAGATACCATAGGGTAATAATAATGACTGATGCTGATGTAGATGGATCCCATATAAGAACATTGCTATTAACCTTCTTTTATAATCAAATGTACGACCTTTTAGAAAAAGGACACATTTACCTAGCTCTTCCACCTTTATATAAAATTAAGAAGGGGAGTAAAATACAATACGCAAAAGATGAAGAAGAAAAAGATGAAATTTTAAAATCACTTAGAGAAGAAAGCGCTGAAGGAGCTAGAACTCCTGAAATACAAAGATATAAAGGCCTAGGAGAGATGAACCCTGAGCAGCTTTGGGAGACGACATTTGATCCAACTAACAGAAGACTAGTTCAAATTACACTCGATGATGCCAGAGAAATGGTTGATGATATTTTTGAAACTTTAATGGGCGATCAAGTGCAACCTAGAAGACAATTTATAGATGAAAATGCGCTAAGAGCAGAAAACGTAGATATTTAGAAAAGCTTTTTAAACTCTTTCTCAAGATCTTTTTCAGGTACTCTTCTTTGCGTCATTGTGTCTCTATCTCTAATAGTAACTGTATCTTTTTCAAGCGTTTCAAAGTCAATCGTAATGCAGATAGGTGTGCCAACCTCATCATGCCTTCTATAATTTTTTCCAATATTTCCACTATTCTCAAATAATACTCGCCCCACCCCTAATTTTTGAAGCTTAGTTTTTATATCTTTCGCTCTTAATACTATATTTTCATCATTTTTCTTTAATGGTATAACAGCTGCTTTTATCGGCGAAAGATGGGGCTTAAGCTTTAGCACAACCCTTTCTTTGTTATCAATTTTTTCTAGACAGTATGCCTCATTAAGAATTGCTAAAATTGCTCTGTCGACACCAGCTGAGGGCTCGATAACAAAAGGAACCATCCACTCGTTGTTTTCATCTTTTAAGGCTAGTTTTGCATTTGACTGATTATTTTCTTTTACACTAGCTTTTAAATTTAGTTCTGCCTGATCTTTTGAGTGTGAACCTAAATCGAAATCTGTTCGGTTTGCAACTCCTTCTAATTCTTCCAATCCATGTGGAAATCTGTACATAATATCAACGGTTGCTTTTGAATAATGAGCTAATTCTTCTTTAGGCACGTTATAAAGTTCTAACTTATCCCTTGAAACTCCCTGTTTTTCCCACCATTCAAGCCTTTGATCAACCCAATTTTGATGCCACTCCTCGTCTGTCCCAGGAGTCACAAAGAACTCTAATTCCATTTGTTCAAACTCTCTCACCCTAAAAATGAAACTTTTTAAAGTAATTTCATTTCTAAAGGCTTTACCCATTTGAGCTATACCAAACGGTACACTCCTGGACGTAGAATCAACTACATTTTTAAAATTGGTGAAGATTTGTTGTGCTGTTTCTGGTCTAAGATATGCAAAGGTTTTGCCATCATCAATCGGACCGACATTGGTTTTAAACATGAGATTAAATTGTCGTGGCTCAGTTAAGTCCTCCTTTTTACAATATTTAGGCACTTGATCAGCTCTAAACCTTTCCCCACACGACTTACAATCAACCAAAGGATCCGTAAATGTTTCCTCGTGACCTGAATATCGTAAAACAGCTTGTTTAGTGAGAATAGAGGCGTCAAGACCCTCAACATCATCGCGCTCATATACAACTGACTTCCACCAAGAATTTTTAATATTATTTTTTAACTCAACACCCAAAGGCCCATAGTCATATAACCCTTGCGTACCTCCATATATTTCACTTGACTGAAATATAAAACCTCTTCTTTTACAAAGAGCTATGAGTTCATCAATGTTTTCTGCAGGCAAAATTTTTCCTATATTATGCTAATTAAGCTATTTTATTATTTTATAGATGTTTAGCATACTCTTTGTATTAATTTCGCGCACTCCGCTTTTACTTTTAAAAGCCACTTCCTATATTTTTTATATAGTTGCGTTTCTTTTTAAAACTTCTCAACTAAATGTTACTGAAAAAAATATTAAGCACTGTTTTAGCTATGACAAGAAACTAATTAGAAAGAGCTTAAGAGAAACAGTTGAATTATCACTGTTGTTTCCTTTTGTATGGGGAAGAAGTGACAATTACAAAAAGTTAATAGATTCTGATTATTTAGAAGAAAAATCACTAGAGAACGGTAGGCCAAAACTTTTTTTTACACTACACATGGGTTGTGTAGATATTTTGATATTTGTTCTTTCAGAGCTTTTGTCGCAAATTGACGTTCTATATACACCAGTAAAAAATAAAACACTTGAAACAAATCTTTTAAAAGTTAGGCAACGACAAGGAGCTAAAATGTTCCCAGCAACAACAAATGGATTTAAATATTTGCTAAAAAACTTTTTTAATAAAAACAATATTTTGATTGCCTCTGATCTTGTTCCTCACAAAAGGGGAGTTTATGAACAATTCTTTAATAAAGAGTGCTTATGCATTGATCTGATTGAAAAACTATCTAAAAAAGGAACACACGATCTTCATTTTATTTATTTAACAAAGGGCAAACAAAAAAAATATAAACTAGTATGTAAAAAAATAAAAAACAATATAAATACTAAAGAGATGAATGAATTGTTTGAAGAGGCAATTTTAACAGCACCAGAGTTATATTATTGGGAGTATAAAAAATTTAAAAAACCACGTTCTGGTGAAACTAATATTTATTAACTTCTCCAAAACGACGGCACAAAAAGTATCAATACCCCGAACAATTCAAGCCTACCTACAATCATAGCCAAAGTCAGCGTTAATTTACCAACATCTGAAAGAACAGAGTAATTCTCAGAAAAATTTCCTAATCCAGGACCAAGGTTATTTATAGCTGCTGCTGTTCCTGAGAAAGCAGAATAGAAATCTACATCTTGCAAGATCAACACAAACATAAATAACAAGAAAAAAGATATGTAAATAGCAATGAATGAAAACACAGCTTCAATTTGTGAGGAAACTATCTTTTCGCCGTTAAGCTTAACACTGCTAATAGCACTAGGATGCATAATTTTTGTAATATTTGAAAAACCAACCTTAAACATTAATAAAATTCGCCATACCTTCATTCCGCCACCAACAGAACCTGAGCAAGCACCAATAAAAGCAACAATAAATATTAAAAACACAACAGATCCTCCAAGACCCGAAAGTGGTTCTAGCGTGAAACCAGTTGTTGTAATAATTGAGATTGATTGAAAGACACCATATCTAATTGAATTGTCTATACTGAAGCCTTCTTTTAAGTAAAGAGTAAGTGTTGAGGTTAAAACAACGACAAGGACTGTGCTTAAAAAAAGCTTAAGCTCGTCATTTGCTAGATAATGTCTGAAACTCCTTTTTGTAAATGATAAGAAATGTAGGCCAAAGTTTGTTGCAGATATCAGCATAAAAAATACGGCGACGAACTCTACTACAGGATTGTCAAAATATCCAAAATTTTCGTTGTAAATTGAAAAACCACCAATTGAAACAGTACTAAAAGAATGAGAAAAAGCCTCAAACCATGTCATTCCAGCCAGCCAATATGACAATACACACGCTATAGTTATAAGGAAATAAAACTTAAGAAGAGATCTAGCTGTTTCTCTTAATCGTGGTGAGAAACTTTTATCAGCAAACCCAGAGGTCTCTGCTTGTAGAACCTTCATACCACCAGATACTGCTGGAATTATTGCCAAAACAACTATTACTAAACCTACACCTCCAGCCCACTGTAATAACTGTCTATATATAAGGATGTGATCTGGCAATTGGGATAAATCCTTAATAATCGTTGAGCCCGTAGTAGTTAAACCAGAAACTGCCTCAAATAAAGCATCATAAAATACTAAACCAATATTCAGAAATGGTAATGAGGCTAATAATGAAATTAACATCCATGTTAAAAAAGTTATAACAAAACCGTCTTTGGGACTATATGAAAATTTTCTTTGCCTTAGTGTTAAAAGAACAACGGCAGAATACGTTACACAAGCCAGATAAATATATAACATGCGAATATCTGTAACATTATTGAAATAACTTAAAATCAAAGGTGGTAGAACAACAAAAGTTCCAAAAAATAACAATGTTGGGCCAAGAAATCTTAGTAATTTTAACAAACTAATCATCTAAAAGTATTATAAAAATTATCTATAACGTCCTTGTCTTTATAAAAAACAATTAAATGATCTTCATCATGTATTTTGGTGTTGCCGTGAACCATAAGAACATCTTTATCCCTTTTGAGCGCAGGAATAGTAATGTTTTCATCTAGTTTTAAATCAGAAATTATTTTGCCTTTTAGTTTTTGATATGAAGAGTCTACTATTATTTCTATTGCTTCAGCCATGCCCTTTTTTACTTTGTGAACGTTTGATACTGAACCTTTTCTTATGTACTTGAGAACATGAGATACGGTTATTTGTACTGGAGAAATAATTATATCGAGCTCATTTTTGCCCACTAAGTCAAAATAAGCCTCTTTATTAATAATTGTAATAGTTTTTTTTGATCCTAGTTTTTTTGCCATTAATGAACAAAGCACATTCGATTCATCATCTTGGGTGACAGCAACAAAAACATCGCATTCTTCAATTCCTTCTGAAGATAAAAAGTCTTTGTCAGCTGCGTCTGCATTTAATACCAGAATACCATCTAGTTCTTCTGAAGCTCGCTCGCAATGCTCTACATTTTTCTCTATCAATTTAGTATTAAAATCATCGTTAATCTTTTTTGCTAAAGATTTTCCTATATTTCCGGCTCCAGCTATGTAGACGTTCTTATATTTGCTTTCAAGCTTTTGTAGCTCTTTTGTTACATCCTCTATATGCTTCTCATCAGCTATAAAAAACACCTCATCTCCTTCCTTAATTATTGTTTCACCTGTTGGAATTAAAAGTTCTTCATCACGGTATAAGGCAGGAATTCTTGTTTCGTATTCAGGCAAATCGTCTTTAAGCTCTTTTATCTGTCTACCTACCAATATACCTGAACCTTTTGCGTAAACACTTACTAATTTAATCTTACCCTCCGCAAAATCTAATATTTCGAGAGCACCAGGGTGATGTAAAAGGTCTTTAATTTCTTCTGTTATAAGGTCTTCAGGATTAATAAAAAAATCAACAAAAGGAGTAATTTCTTCAGCAATTTCTTTATACTCAGACCCTTTTAACCTACATACTATACGTCCAGCATTGAATTTTTCTTTTCCAATTAAGGACGCTAACAAATTGGTTTCCTCAGAATCTGTTAGACACAATAATAGGCTGCTTTCATCAAGCCCTGCTTTCTCAAGCATTTTTGGAGATGATCCATTACCAAACAATGTTTGAATGCCTTCCACACTTTTTATTGGCTCAAGATTTTCGTCATTGTTATCAATTACAACAACATCGTTTTCTTCTGAAGAAAGCTCTTTAGCAACACTGCCTCCAATTGAGCCACCCCCCAATATGATTATTTTCAAATCAATAAATCTCCTTTAGAAATTATATCCCTTTTTGAGTTAAAGAAATCTTTTGAATCTATAACTTTCTTGCCTGGAAACTTTACTGAAGTTACTGCTATCACACCATCCCCACAATATACTTTCAACGATTTATTATCAAAATCATAAACTTCACTGGGTTTTCCAATTTCATGTGAATGCAGATGTAAATTTACAGCCTCTACCTTAAGCCCCTTGTATTTGAAGTAAACATTAGGCCACTTTTTATACGCTAAAAACTTGTTCTTGATTGCCTCGCCAGTATTCATCCAATTAATTTCTCCCTCACTTTTATTAATTTTTTTTGCCAAAGTAGCTCTGGAGTGATCTTGTTTTGTGGGTTTTAAGTTATTCGCTACTGCTTTTATAACATCACAAATACTTTCTAAAGATTTTTTTAATAACAATGACTCAACTTCAAAATAATCTTTATTTTCAATATTTACTAACAAGCTTTTATAAACTGGCCCTTCATCTAAACCCTCAGTTAATTTCATAAAACTTACACCTGTTTCTTTTTCACCATTTTCAATAGCTCTTTGTATTGGCGCAGCACCTCTATATTTTGGAAGGTTGGAAAAATGAACGTTTAGACAGCCGAATTTAGGTGTATTGAGAAGCCATGAGGGCAGTATTTTTCCATATGCAACAACAACCAAAATATCAATATTAAAAGCTTTCACTTTTCCGATTAATTTTTCATCATTTAAATTAATAGGTTGGAAAACTTCAAGATCGCTTGTATTTGCAAACAAGGATTTAGATACAACTAAACCTCTGCCTGACGATTTATCAGGCTGTGTAAGCACAAACTCAGTAGAAATATCATCTGATGAGAAGATTTCTGAGAATATATCAAAGGCAATTTGAGGTGTGCCTGCAAAACCAACTTTAACTTTTGTTATTGACATCCTTAGACTTCATTAGTTTCTCTTTTATGCGGCTTCTTTTTAATGATGACGCATAGTCTACTAATAATTTTCCATTAAGGTGATCTATTTCATGCTGAATGCAGAAGCCCAATAAACCATCAGCTGTAAGTTTTTGTGTTTGGCCCTTTAAATCTTGATAAGTAAGAGCTATTTTTTTTGCTCTCGGCACTTCTTGCTGAAAGGTTGGAATTGAAAGACAACCTTCTTTTGAAATTTCAAGAGCATCATCTAGAACCTCATAACTGGGATTAATTATTACTAATGGGTCTGAACCATCTTTTGATAAATCAATAACTATTAAACGTTCATGAATATCTACTTGGGTTGCAGCAAGGCCAATGCCTTTATCTTCATACATGGTAAAAAGCATATCCTTAGCTTTTTTTTCAAGCTCTTTGTCAAAAGCAGTTATTGGAACTGCTTTTTTTCTTAACCTTGGGTCAGGAAATGTTAATATATTTAACCTATTCATAGATTAGTTATTATAGTTTTATAAATATGGACAATATACAAGTTTCTGTAATTCTCGGTTCAGATTCAGATGTAGATCTTGGCAAGGCTGCAATTAAATCCTTGAAAAGTTTCGATATAGATTGTGAACTTAAAGTTATTTCTGCCCATAGATCGCCTGATGTTCTTGTTGAATATTTAAAAAGCTCAAAAGAAAGAGGGTGTAAGGCTTATATAGCTATTGCGGGTATGGCTGCGCACCTTGCTGGCGCTGTTGCAGCACACTCATCGAGTCCAGTGCTAGGAGTGCCAACAGCACATAGTTTAAGCGGACTGGATGCAATACTTTCAACACTTCAAATGCCGGCTGGCGTGCCTGTAGCAACTTTTGCAGCTGGCACTGCAGGAGCAACTAATGCTGGTATCTTTGCAGCTCAAATGTTGGGCGTGAGTGATGTTTCAATGGCTCAAAAGATGGTTGAGTTTAAAAAAGAACTAAGAGAAAAAACCATTCAGAAAGATAAAAATCTTGATAGAGATTGAATATAACTAAAGAAGCTAATTTAGCGGCCAAGTGGATTCTTGATAAAAAAGTAATAGCCTACCCAACAGAAGGTGTGTGGGGCATCGGTGGCCTAAATACAATTGGAAATATAGAAACCTTAGATTTAGTAAAAGAAAGGGACAATGATAAGAAATATATTCTCCTGTTCTGTTCATTTGAACAGTTAACAAAATACTTTGATATTGAAAGCAAATATTATTCATTAATTAAAACTAATGAAAACACTTTTACAACTATGCTTATTCCAACAAATCAACAAAAAGTAGCAGCAAGAATACCTGGGGATAGAAATCTTCTACACTTCTTGAAACTAATTAATAAACCGATAATATCTACCTCTGCAAATATTTCTGGAGAAACTACATGTAGAAACATAAATGAAGTTAAAGATGTTTTTGATGGAAAATTATTTGGGGCTCTTGATGGGCCACTAGGAGATGAGAAAAAACCATCTAAAATACTAGACCTAGAAAACAATGAATATGTTAGATAAACAAGAACAAATCTCTAAAGCATTTAAAGGTATGCATGAAGCAATTTTTGATAAAGTGAAACACTTTGAAGAAAAATCAAAGATTCAAGATGACGTTTGGCAAAAAAAGGAACTTGGTTATGGTAATTCAATTGTTATAGACGATGGAAATTTTTTTGATAAAGCTGGAATAAATTTTTCATCTATAACAGGAAAATCATTGCCTGAATCTTCAGTTGGAAATAAGAGCAAATCGATGGGATTGCCTTTTTTTGCAACAGGCGTATCAGTAGTTTTCCACCCCAAAAACCCCTATATTCCCACAGCACACCTTAATATCAGATATTTCTGTACTTTTAAAGAAGATCAGATTTTTGAAGAATGGTTCGGAGGTGGATTTGATCTTACTCCATATATTTTAGATGAAGAAGATTGTCAGAAATGGCATGAGGGAGCAAAAAAAGCTTGCGAAGTGATTGACAGTAATTTTTATAAAATGGCAAAAAAGAATTGTGACGAATATTTTTACATACCTCATAGAAAAGAACACCGGGGTATTGGTGGCATTTTTTATGAAAAAAGAAAATTTGAGCAAACCGATCAAGGCCTTAATTTTTCACAAAGAGTCAGTGAAAATTTTATTAAAAACTACGTTGAAATAATCAATAAACACAAAACTAAAAAATATACAGAAGTAGAAAATAAATTTCAAAGATTTAGAAGAGGGCGGTATGTAGAGTTTAACCTCACATATGACAGAGGTACTCTTTTTGGCCTCCAATCAGGAGGAAGAATTGAATCAATTTTAATGTCTTTGCCTAATAAGGTTGAATGGCATTATAAGTACGATGAAAAACTCACAACCCAACAGCAAAAACTTTACGATGTCTTAAAAACTCCAAGGAACTGGATTGATGAAATATAAATTAGGTGTTTTGGGGAAAGAAATTGGCTATTCTCTTTCTCCTAAAATCCATCAGGAGTTCGCAAAGCAACTTAATTACTCAATTGAATACTCAATTTATGACATAAAAAAAGATCCATTGTGTTTTATCGATGATTTTTTTGAAAAAGATGGCTTTGGGCTAAACATCACCAAACCATACAAACATTTAGTTGCTGATAATTTCAATTCAAATTTTGAATCAATAAACTGTATATATGAGAAAGGTCTTAAAGCGAGCTCTACAGATGGTATTGGTTTAATTAATGATCTAAATTCAAAAAACATAGATTATCAGAACATGAATATTTTAGTTTATGGTCTAGGTGGTGCGGCAAATGCAATACTGGAAACAATAAAAACAAACAAAAATATTTACATAAAAAACAGAACAGAATCAAAAGCCATAGATGCTACTTATAAAAATTCTAGCTTGCATATATATAAAGGACAAAACATAGATCTGATCATAAATTGTGCTTCATCGCTAGATTTGAACACCTTAAAAATCTTTGAACACTTTTCTTTAAATAGGGATGGATTTATTTACGATATAAATTATGCAAATGAAACAAATTCGAGGTTAAGAACACTTTCGATTTCAAAAAAAGCAAATTTCCACAATGGTTTAGGTATGCTTGTAGAACAAGCTTCAGAGTGTTTTTGTTTATGGTTTAATACAAAACCTGGTGTTGAAGATGTTAAGAGGCTATTAGATGAAGGGGTTTAAATTTATTGCTGGTGCTGTTTGCCCATCATGCGGAGATATTGATTCAATAGTCTTAAAAAATGACGATTCGGAAATAAGGTGTGTATCTTGCAAATACCTAAAAATGAAAGGCGATGAATTTGATAAAAAAGAAAACAATATCATAGAATCTATTAAAATTATAAACGATTAAAAAACTATACATTAGTGGCGTTTATTACTCGACATTAACAGTATTTATAGTAGTATATTGCGTACATGAAGAACAAGCTCTGGGCACTTATTCTCTACCCCTTATCACTTTTTATGTCTGCCGATTGGTTAGACATTAATATGCCTGTTGGTGTAACCGATATAAGTAAAGAAGTTTTTGGACTGCACATGACAATATTTTTTGTTGTTGTAGCTATTGGGGTTGTAGTTTTTGGGATTCTCTTTTGGTCCATGTGGAAATATAGAAGATCGAACAACAAAAAGCCTGCAACCTTCACAGAAAACCACACAGTCGAAATGCTTTGGACAATTGTTCCTACACTTATTTTAATAGCGATGGCTGTTCCAGCTTCTATTACTTTAAAGAAAATATACGATCACGAGTCTGAGGAAGGCGGTATTGACATACAGGTTGTTGGGTGGCAATGGAAATGGCAATACAAATACCTTGACGAACAAGTTGGAAATAAACCATTGAGTTTTTTCTCTAATCTGACCACCCCTCCAGACCAATACGAATTTAATAGGGTTGAAAAAAATGAGAATTATTTGTTAGAAGTCGATGAGCCGGTAGTAATACCAGTAGATACTCCAGTACGTTTTTTAATTACAAGCAATGACGTAATTCATTCTTGGTACATGAGTGACTTTGCAGTAAAACAAGATGCAATACCAGGCTTTATAAATGTTGCTAAGACGAAGGTAAATGTTCCCGGAATATATAGAGGCAACTGCACTGAGCTTTGTGGCGAAAGACACGCATATATGCCTATCGTGGTTAAGGCAGTTACTCAAGAAGAGTATGAAGAATGGCTGCAATCAAAAAGAGAGATTATTGAACAAATTGCATATTTAACTGAAAAAGAATGGTCATCAGACGAGTTGCTTGCAACAGGTGAAGAAATCTATGAGACTAGATGTGCTGCATGTCATCAAACAAACGGAGCTGGTATTGCTGGTTTCTATCCAGCCCTTGCAGGTAGTGACGTGGTAATGAATAACAAAGCTAAACAAATAGAAATTTTAATGGAAGGAATAAGAGGAAGCCAAATGCAGTCATTTGCCGAGCAACTAAATGAGGTAGAGATGGCTTCAGTTATAACTTTTACTAGACTAGCTTGGGGTAATGAGAGATCAGGAGATGGAGAGATTGTTATTCCAAAAGACATAGTTGAATACAAGGAAACAAATTTATAGGAGCAGAACATGAGTGCAGTAGTTGAAAATAATAATCATCATGACGACCATCATGGCCCGCAAAAAGGCTTCATGCGCTGGTTAACAACAACAAACCATAAAGATATTGGTACATTATATTTGTGGTTTGCTTTTGCAGCTTTCCTTTTGGGTGGAGCGTTTGCTATGGGTATAAGGGCGGAATTATTTGAGCCAGGCTTACAGCTAATGGATCCTATAAGATATAACCAGCTTGTAACCATGCATGGCTTAATTATGATTTTCGGTGGCGTGATGCCGGCCTTTGTTGGTCTTGCTAACTGGTTAATACCCCTACAGATTGGAGCTCCAGACATGGCTATGCCTAGAATGAATAATCTAAGCTTCTGGTTGTTGCCAGTTGCTTTTTCTATTTTGCTATCAACAGCATTTATGGAGGGCGGTATGCCAGGTTTTGGTTGGACTTTTTATGCACCATTATCAACCAATTATCCAAACATAGCTTACTTTGTATTCGCTATTCATATTATGGGTGCTTCTTCAATTATGGGCTCAATAAATGTGGTAGTCACAATTATGAATATGAGAGCTCCAGGGATGACATTAATGAAGATGCCTTTGTTTGTTTGGTCGTGGTTAATTACAGCTTATCTTCTCATTGCAGTTATGCCTGTCTTAGCCGGTGCAGTTACTATGCTATTAATGGATGCATACTTTGGCACATCATTTTTTGATGCTGCAGGCGGAGGAGATCCTGTTTTATTTCAACATGTCTTCTGGTTTTTTGGACATCCAGAGGTTTATATAATGATACTGCCTGCATTTGGTATTACATCACATATAATCTCGACCTTTTCGAGAAAACCATTATTTGGTCACGCTTCTATGGTATATGCGATGGTTTCTATTGCAGTATTGTCATTTGTGGTCTGGGCACACCACATGTTTACAGTTGGCATGCCTCTTGTTGCAGAATTATTTTTTATGTGGGCAACAATGCTCATAGCAATCCCAACAGGGGTAAAAGTCTTCAACTGGTGCGCTACAATTTTTAAAGGCTCTATTACGTATGAAACACCAATGTTGTTTGCAATAGCATTTGTCGTTCTCTTCACAATTGGCGGTTTTTCTGGATTAATGCTGGCTATTACACCAGCGGATTTTCAATATCATGATACTTATTTTGTAGTAGCTCACTTTCACTACGTTCTTGTTCCTGGTGCAGTATTTTCCATAATGGCTGCAGTCTATTACTGGTTGCCAAAATGGACAGGTAACATGTATGACGAGAGGATGGGTAAAATGCATTTCTGGCTTTCATTTATAGGCGTAAACATTACATTTTTCCCTCAGCATTTTGTCGGTCTTGCAGGCATGCCACGGAGATATGCGGACTATGCTTTGCAATTTGCTGAATGGAATGCTGTTTCTTCAGTAGGAGCATTTTTATTTGGTTTATCACAACTATTATTTTTGTATATTGTCGTTAAAACAGTATTTGCTGGAAAAAAAGCTACTCCACAGGTTTGGGATGGTGCTGATGGTCTTGAGTGGACGGTCGATTCGCCAGCCCCATATCACACATTTGACGTCCCACCAAAGGTTAAATGAGTAACGGACCCTTAAAGAACAAGGTTTTTGTATCTTTGCTTGGTGCAGTCATCTTTATGTTCTTTTTTTCGTTCATGCTAGTTCCGCTTTATAATGTATTTTGTGAAGTAACTGGTTTGAATGGGAAAATATATGGACCATCAGATTTCTTTAAAAAAAATAATGAAACATATGAAAGACAAGTAAATATAAGATTTTTAAGTACCGTTAATGGCTCAGCCCCTGTCACCTTTTACCCATCAGAAACAAATTTAGAGGTCTTAACGGACAAAGTCAGCAAAACTTCTTATATCGCAACTAACAACACAAACAAAAAATTAACCCTATCTATAGTTCCATCGGTTTCCCCTGGTCTAGCTGCTGAAAGCGTAAAGAAAATTCAATGTTTTTGTTTCAGCGAACAAACACTTGATCCCTATGAAACACAAGAGTGGCCAGTAAGGTTTTATGTTGATTCAGAGCTTAGTCAGAATGTAAATAACGTCTATTTATCATATACTTTGTTTGAAAATGATAGAGAGGAAATACTAGCAGTAAATCATGAGCACTGATTCAACAGGCCATCAAAAATACTATGTGCCTGAAAAAAGCTCCATACCAATTGTTTTCGCTGTGGCAATGCTTTTTTTTGGTGTCGGGGCAGCTGATGCAGTAATGGGCAAAGGCACAACAATGTTCTTTTTTGGTGTGGCCGCTGTTATTGCCACTATGGCATATTGGTTTTCGGTGGTTACAAGAGAATCTTTAGCTGGACTAGATACACCTCAATTAAATAACTCATATGTTTATGGAATGGGCTGGTTCATTTTCTCTGAAGTCATGTTCTTTGCCGCTTTTTTTGGTGCGTTATTTTATATAAGAACATTCTCTATACCATGGCTTGGTGGAGAAGGGGCAACTGCAAAAGGTTTAGCAGGTGATCTGCTTTGGCCTGAATTTGAAGCAACGTGGCCTCCAATGATCACACCAGAACAAAGCTTGATGGGTGATCAGGCTTTGACAAAAGGACCTGAAGAGAATATGTACCTTCATAGTTTACGAGATATTGGAACGTGGCTACCACTTTATAACACCATAGTTCTTCTCACATCTAGCGGCACTGTTCACTTTGCCCATATGGCACTTAAAGACAACAATAGAAAAAGATTTAATTTTTGGTTAGCGATTACTGTGTCTCTTGCCTTTATTTTTGTTATTTTGCAAGCTCTTGAATATTATGAAGCTTACGCTCACTTAGGGTTACAACTAAACTCAGGCGTATATGGAACCACATTTTTTATGCTTACTGGATTCCACGGTATGCACGTTCTGATTGGTGGAATTTTTCTTGCAACACAACTCGCGAGATCCGCTGGTTTTAACCATTTCACTGATAAAGAACATTTTGGTTTTGAAGCAGCATCTTGGTACTGGCATTTCGTAGATGTAGTTTGGGTTTGTTTATTTCTGTTTGTCTATATCCTTTAACCCCAGGGCGCTTGGTTGCCAAGTTGCCCTGTTGCTATGCCATAAACTATGAGAATAATTAAAATTGCACCGAGAGTAACTCTAAAACCTAATCCATACATGATGCGCTTTCTGTTTGGTTTACCCCTATCAATGAAAAGAAATACTAAGCTTGACGCCAAGCTTATTAAAACCAATATAAGTAAAATAAATACGATAGTTTTTAACACGGAGATATTAAAACATTGAATAGCTTTAAATCAAAGATATTAATTTTTGCAATTATTTTTGCTCCTATAACAATTAGTCTTGGTTTCTGGCAAATACAAAGAGCAGAAGAAAAAAACATAATTATCGCCAATTATGACGAACTGCTATCAAGACCGTCAATTAATCTTGAGCAAAGCAAAACTTACAAAAACTGGCAGCCCATAAAAATGTCAGGAAGCTTCAAAGACCTTGTAATATATGAAGACAACGCAATATTAAAAGGTAAGGCTGGTTTTAAAATTTATCATTTGTTTGAAGTCGCTGATGGGTCATTAATTTTTGTGCATCGAGGTTTTGTTCCGAGGAACATGATTAAAAATGATCTTCCAAGCATTATTGTGCCAAAAGATAAGAGAGAACTTGAGGGGACTGTCCTTAAAAAAGAGAATAATTCTTTTGTAAAAAATATTGAAGAATCTGACATCAGAATTATTCAGGAATTCGACTCAAGATATATCTCTGATAAATTTAATTTTAAAAAGGATATATATTTACATAATTTTTTATTTAATTTGGGTGTAAGGCAAGAAGAAAAACTAGATTTAATTGAAAAGCCTGTAAATATGTCTGCAAGCAAACATATAGGATATGCCATACAATGGTTTGGTTTGTGTGCGGCCCTAATAATATTGACCGTTTACGCATATAGGAGAAAAGATGGATAGACAATACAGACTAGCGCTCATAATTTTGTTAATCCCTCTTTTGACATTAACTACATCAACACTCACATATTTCTTAGGCTATAAACCTGAAATCTATACCAAAGGGATTCCCATTGAACCAAAGATTGAAATTACAGATATCAATTTGATTAGAGAAGATGGAGATAAATTTCAATTTACTCCAGGAAAATTCTACTTTGTGTATTTTGATAATTTTAATAATCTTGAATTGAGTAAGGATATATATGATGTTGCTAGAAGTTCAAAACTAACCCTAAGGAGGGAGGGACACAGATTATTAAGAATGGTAGTTTACAAAGATAAAGATAAGTTTGAGAGTGCTAAAGAGTTAAGAACTAGTTTTCCAGGTGTAATTTATTTATACGATAAGGATGATTTATTTAAAAATCATACTAAAGGTAGGATTCAAGATCCTTACACATCAAACTCGTTGCTTTTAGTGGATTCTTTTTCTCTTCTTATATGGGAGTTTAAATCAGACCTTACTTTTAATGAAATTTTTGAGGAGGTGAAACAAATATTATGAATATTTTTAACACGAAAGTATTTGCAGCGATTGGTGTGGGGTTTTGTTTTATTGTAATAGGCTTAGGCGCTTGGACAAGATTGGCTGATGCAGGGCTCGGTTGTCCTGATTGGCCAGGGTGTTATGGCTTTGTCACTTTTCCAACAACTCCAGATGAGATAGCGATAGCTGAAAACTTATATCCTAATTCACCAGTAGAGATCGATAAAATAATTCCTGAGGTAGTTCATAGATATTTTGCAGCAGCATTGGGCCTCTTAGCTATTGCGCTTGTATCAATTGCATTCGCGAAACAAAAAATGAAAACAGAGTCATTGGCATTACTCTTGATAATAATAGGTCAAGGTATTTTTGGATATTTAACTGTAAGCTTAAAGTTACATCCATTAATTGTTACCACTCATCTTTTTGGGGCAATGATAGTTACCTCATTATTTTTAATAATTTTCATGAAATCTTTAAAGATAACTAACTCATATCTAATATTAGTTCGAAATAAACCATATATTCTAATAGGATTTGTCTTGATAGTTTTTCAAATCTTCTTAGGCGCTTGGACATCTACAAATTATGCTGCAAGAGCTTGTTTAGACTTACCATATTGCCAGGGAGAATTGATACCAAATACTAACTTCGAAGAAGGTTTCAATTTATTTCAGTCAATTGGGCCAAATTACCTATATGGGCAAATGAGTAATGAGGCTCGAGTAGCTATTCACTTAACACATAGAATAGGAGCCATAATTGTTTTTATCTACTCTATCTTTCTGGCAGCTAAGCTTTGGTCAAATGAGTCTAAATTAATCGTCATAGGTTTTTTATCCATATTAGGTATTCAGATCTTTTTAGGAGTTAATAATATTCTGAGCTCCCTTCCATTGTGGAATGCAGTTGCGCACAATATAGTAGGTGTGATGTTGTTTTTGTCTTTTGTTGTTATGACTTTCCTAGCGTTCAGGAGAGCTTAATCTTATGGCAAGTTTCTTAAATCTATGTAAGCCAAAAATTGTTCTACTTTTAACACTTACAGCACTTGTTGGCATGCTTTTAACAATTGAGTTTTATTCGAATATTTTTTCAAGCCTTGCAAGTTTGCTTGGTTTTGCTCTTTTAGCTGCTTCTTCTGCTTCGTTAAATCAAATATTTGATAGAGAGTCTGACAAGAATATGGAGAGAACAAAAAAAAGGCCACTTGCCACAGGGGATATCACGTTGTCACAAGCCTTAACCTTCACAGCTATCTTATTATTCATTGGTTCTAGTTTGTTACTGTATTTCTCAAACCTTTTAACTCTTTTCATCACCACATTTGGATTTATTTTTTACAGCCTGGTTTATACAATATATTTAAAGTGGTCTACACCACAAAATATCGTTATTGGTGGGCTATCAGGAGCACTTCCACCATTAATAGGATGGACTGCTGTAACTAATGAAATATCACTGTTACCACTAATCTTGGTATTAATAATTTTCCTGTGGACCCCGCCACACTTTTGGCCTCTAGCAATTGATAGAATGGATGAATACAAAAAAGAGGGGGTACCAATGATGCCTATTGCAAAAGGTGTTTCAAGAACAAAAAAAGAAATGATTATTTATGCAGTATTGCTATTAGGAGCCTCTTTGGCACCATTTTTTTATGGCTTAACAGGGTATTTCTATCTAATCTCTACCACAGCTTTAAATTTTTACTTTATATATCTGTGTATTGAATATCTAAATGATGAAAACAATCAACTTTCTATGAAGATTTTTAATTTTTCCGTAAGATATATGCTTCTTTTCTTCTTGGCAACTTACATAGATTTCTTAATAATGCTCTATGTCTAAAAATTTACTAACTTTTATACTATTTTCTGTAGTCTTATTCCTTTTATTTTATTCTGTTTGGAGAATAAGTCAGCCAAGAATTCTTTCTCCTGAAGAAATGAAAGTAAACGGTTATTATGGCTATGGAAGCTTTCAGGAGCTGAGGGATTTTAATCTAATTGATCATAACGGAGATATTTTCACAAAAGAGATTCTTAAAAAACAAAGCCTTAATTTTCTTTATTTTGGTTACTCCAGTTGCCCCACAGAGTGTCCAGTAATGATGTCTGTGATGCGACAGATTTTTGAAAAAATTGAGACAGATGATATTTCATATTATTTAATAAGCTTTGATCCTCAAATTGATACTCTAGAAAGATTAAAAAGTTATGTAACAGCCTTTGACGAAGATTTCATAGGCGTGTCTGGTGAAATGCCTGAAGTTGTGAAGCTCGGTTATCAGCTCGGTGTTGAAAAATTAGCCCCCATGGAAAACCATATGAATCAAAGGATAATATCTCACACCAATCACCTGATAGTTGTTAATTCAAAAGCAGAAGTTATTGGAATATTTAAGGCACCATTCAATAGCTCTTCCATGTCTCTTGTAATTAAATCTTTACTTGTCTCTCAATAAATAAATCAATTATTTACTAAAACTACCTTTCCTATTACTTTTCTATTACCAATCATTTTAATGGCTTCACCAGCCCTTTCCATTGGGAAAGTTTCTGAAATTAAAGGTTTAATTTTACCGTCAACCAACATTTCATTTATATCCACAATATTTTGTTGGTTCGTTGCCGTTTCAAGACCAGTAAAACTCCCCCAGAAAACACCAACCAGTGATGCACCTTTTAAAAGGGTTAAGTTGATAGGTAATTTAGGTATCTGCCCAGCGGCAAAACCTACTACAAGGTACCTGCCTTTCCAGCCGATAGATCTGAATGCAGGCTCCGTATAACAGTCGCCGATAGGATCATAAATAATACTATAACCACCATTTCTGCTCTTAGATTTTAGTTCAGCTGCAAAAGCTTTTGATGCATCTTTGTCTTGCGGCCCATTACCATAAACCACAACATCGTCAACATTATAATCACGGCAAATTTTTGCTTTCTCATCAGTTGATACTCCAGCTACAACTCTAGCACCTTTGGCTTTGGCGATGTCCACAGCCGCTAAACCAACACCTCCTGATGCTCCAAGCACTAAGACTTCATCGTGTTCAGTAAGTTGGCCTCTTTGAATTAAAGCATGATAACTTGTGCCATAAGCCATTTGATATGATGCTGCCATTTCAAATGTAATGTCATCAGAAATCGGAAATACTCCAAGCTCATGTGTGCATGCCTCTTCAGCAAAAGCACCATAGGGCAGCATAAAAGAAACTCGATCACCTTCTTTAACACGAGTAACATTCTTCCCAATTTTTTTAATAATACCTGCACCCTCATTTCCTGGGGCAAAAGGAACTTCAGGCTTAAACTGATAAAGGCCCTGCACAATTAAATAGTCAGGAAAGTTTAAAGCCGCAGCTTTTATTGAGATTAAAACTTCATTATCTCCTGGTTCACGAGAATCAATATCTTCCCAAACAAGATTCTCTACAGGTCCATATTCTTTACAATGCAATATTTTCATTTTATTTCTCTCCTGAAATGCCTTAAATATTCTTCAAAAATCATATTATCCTCTTTCTTTTCACGAATATATTGCTTCTCCGATAAATCACATTCTTTTTTGAAAAGTAAAAGATTTTCTTTTTTTATTTTGTGATTGATATGTGCTGATTTTTTTAATACAAAAGATAGTAAGTTAGTCGATTGATTTAAATCATTCAGAAGCTTTTCTGATAAAGGAAAAGCACTTCTTTGAAAGTATTCACGAAACATATTTTCACGTCTTTTACTTAAACCTACTTTTTCAGCAAATTCTTGAAGAATTGTTAGAAATTCATCAGTTACTATTTTTGCTGATTCTTCAGCATTTTTATTTTCGAGATCTCTTATGAAATTACAATTTTGTCCAGCTTCAGAAGATCTTTTAATGTTTTCTTTTATACACTCACTCTCTACATCACTTATTAAAGGTGAATCTGCTAGTGCACAAAAAATTAATACAAGCTCTAAAAAATCTATGTCTTCTATTGAAATCCCAATGCTTGTATAAGGGTTTAAATCAATAGATCTAATTTCTAGATATTCTATACCTTTGTTTCTTAACTGATTATAAGCTCTAATCTTATTTGATATTATCCCTTTGGGCCTAACATGGTTGTAAAGCTCGCTTTCCATTTGTATTGTTCCATTATTGACTTGCTGTTTTAGGTCAAGCGATATATTTTTAAATTTATCGTTTGGGGTATTTATATATTCCTTAATTGTCATTAAGTAATTTTCTAGGGAGTTAAAAGAAGTAAAATTTTCATCTTGTTCTTCTGAATAGTAGCCAAGCCTACTTACGCGTAATGAAGTTGATTTTGGCAAGTAACAGTCTTCAGTGCCTAAATTCTCAATATTAATATTTCTTCCTTTTAAAAAGGATTTATGTGTTACGGGTGAACAGCCCATTAATCTTAAGACTATTGGAAATATCCTTAAGAAGTTTCTTGACATACCAAGGTATATATCAGTTTTATTATCGCCGAGAGATTTTAAAACAGAGTCAGAAAATGAAAAGTTAAAATGTATGCCTGCAGTGCTTTGCATTTTATCTCCATACCTGTTTCTTAAACCAAGCCTGTAAAGATGAGCAAGCTTTGTTGCGTTGGCTTCTCTGTGCGAGGGCAACTTTATGTACTTTCTTTTGAATTTTGGTGGCATTGAGTAGTTCCACAAAAGGTCACCATCAAGACTTTCCTCAACATACTTATGTAAGTCACATAAAAAATTGTAAGCTTCAATATTTTCTTTAAAAGGAGGCGTAACAATCTCTAGGTGCGGCTCTGAATAATCAAGAGTGATATATCTATTGAAATTATGAACACCAAAATTTTTTGGAAAACTTTTATTTGAGATCTTTCCCTCAAAATCAGATCTTAGGTTTTCCTTTTCGAGGCCTTTGTAAGTTACTTGGTCTGATTTTAAAAATTCGGAAATTTTTTGTTGGTTGCTTTCAACCATTTTTACTATTTCGGGCCTGCATCTACTATTTCTTGAGATACACTAAATTTTTTAAAGTTTTGGTTGAATTTCTTACATAACTTATCGCACTCTAGTTCATACTCGTCAGCAGAAGCCCATGAGGTTTTTGGGTTTAAAAGATTGGGATCTACACCTTCGAGCTCATTGGGTATATGAAGATTAAGTTTGTCTAAATAAGCTAGATTATCAAAGTCAATTTTATTATCTTGAATGCCGTTAATAATCGCCCTAGTTACTGGTATAGGAAATCTTTTGCCTACTCCATAGCCACCACCTGTCCAGCCGGTATTTACTAAAAAGACCTTAGTATTATTTCTTTTTACTCTCTTAATAAGAAGATCTGCGTATACTCCTGCAGGTCGAGGAAAAAATGGAGCACCAAAGCAAGTTGAGAAAGTGAAATCCATTGATTTAGAAGCACCTATCTCTGTAGAGCCAACCTTTGCTGTGTAACCGCTTAAAAAATGATAAGCTGCGGCATTTTCATCTAAGATGCTTACTGGAGGTAAAACCCCAGACAAATCACAAGTTAAAAAAATTATATTATCAGGTTCATCGCCTTCGTTAGAAGGCACTGCTCCATCTATGAAATCTCTTGGGTAGCAAACCCTGGTATTTTCTGTGTGCTTACTATCAGTATAATCAGGTACACCTTGGTTATTTATCACTACATTTTCTAATATGCTGCCAAATTTAATCGCATCCCAAATTAAAGGCTCATTTTTTTTTGATAGGTTAATGCATTTTGCATAACAACCACCTTCAAAATTAAAAACTGTGCCATCACCCCACCCATGCTCATCATCTCCAATAAGTGAACATTTTGGATCGGTAGATAAAGTTGTCTTACCTGTGCCCGATAGGCCAAAAAACAATGTTGTACTCTTTTCAGCTGTTTGGTTGGCAGAACAATGCATTGGTAGCACACCTTTCTCTGGTAGAAGAAAGTTTTGGACTGCAAACATGGATTTTTTCATTTCTCCTGCGTATTTCATTCCGGCAATCAAGACCTTTCTTCGTAAAAAATTAATAATTACACATGATTCAGAATTAGTATGATCTTCTTCAGGATCACAAACATAATTTGCTGCTGTAACAATTTTCCATATTTCTTTATTCTCTTCATTAAAAATTTTCGGCGTAATAAAAATTAATTTCGAAAATAACGAGTGCCAGGCAAGCTCAGTTTTTACTTCAACTGGTATGTAGTGATCAATATTAGAGCCTACATGCACATTTGAAACAAAATGATCTTTATCATCTAGATAAGCTGATACCTTTTCCCACAACTTATCAAAATGATCTGAGTCAAATGGCTTGTTTACCTCACCCCATTCAATTTTATCTTTTGTGCTATTTTCTTGAACAATAAACCTATCTTTTGGACTTCTGCCAGTCCTTCTACCTGTAAGTGATAGTAGTGCACCAGTATGAGTCAGTTCGCTTTCATTATTCGCAACTGATTTTTCTATTAACTCTGAATTTGACAGATTGAGAGATCTAGACATTTATTATTTTTGGCCCTTAAAATATACTAAAAAGTATCTTACCAATAATAACAATATCATTGAAGTAAAAAATAAGAGCGCCCATTCAGGTATATTCAGATATAAGAAAACCCAAGATTCCTCTGCACACTTGCTGCTTCCTTGAAAAACTTTTCCAAGCGCATCAAAGAAAGGATACATATTAAATAAAAACTCAAACGGTATATCACAATATCCTCCTGTTAGTTGACTAGCTGGTAAATTTTGAAGATAAATTTGTCTTCCACTGGCAGATGCACCAAAAATTAAAACCCCTAAACCTAGAAAATCAAAAATGATATTGAATTTACGCACTATCGTTTTTAATAGAAATATAAAAAATATTGCTTGCGCTGAGAGTTTTTGCAAAATACATAAGTTACAAGGTTCAAGACCAACAATATTTTCAAGATAATATTGTCCACACATTACGATGGCAGCACTTAATGTAATGAAGATATCGCTGTAATTTTTAATTATTTCTTTCACTATTAAGTATTATATATATAGTCCGATGATATTTAGACCAGATTTAATTTTAATTGATGGAACTTCATATATATACAGAGCATTTCATGCCTTGCCCCCACTAACTACATCTGCTGGTAAACCAACTGGAGCGACAAGAGGATTTGCATCAATGCTTAGAAAACTTATTGAAAAGTATCCAGGCATTCCAATGGTAATGGTATTTGATGCTAAAGGACCTAACTTTAGAAATGATTACTACCAGGCTTATAAAGCTAACAGACCTCCAATGCCAAATGAGCTAAGAGTTCAAATTGAAGATATAAAAAAACTATCAAGATTATTTAATTTCACAGTAAAAGAGGAAAGCGGTGTTGAGGCAGATGACGTAATAGCAGCTCTATCCAAACAGTTTAAACAAGATAAAAAGATTCTAATCTCCTCACCTGATAAAGATTTAACACAATTAGTTGAAGAGCATGTTATTCAGCATAATTCTATGTCTAATGAATTCTTTAATAATGAGTATGTGAAAGAGAAATTTGGTGTTGAGCCAAGTTTAATTGCTGAACTTTTAGCTTTGGTTGGAGATAAGGCTGACAACATACCAGGAATTACGAAGGTAGGAAATAAAACTGCTTCAAAATGGCTGAATACATACGGCAATTTAGAAAATATTCTCAAAAACTGTGAAGAAATTACGGGAGTTGTGGGACAAAACCTAAGAGATGAAAAAGAAGTTCTACAAAGAAATCTATTTCTTGTTTCTTTAAAGTACGACATAAAACTAGATTTATCGTTTGATGATATAAATATACCTGAACCTAGCAGCAGAGAGCTTAAAGCCTTCTATAAAGAGCTTGAATTTAATTCTTTTATTGGCGAAACAAATGATAAGAGAAAAACAGATTATGTAACAATTAGAAATATAGATGAATTAGAAAAACTTGAATCAAAACTAAATGATGCTGAATACTTTGCGTTTGATACTGAAACTACTTCTCTCAATTCACACGAAGCAGAACTAGTTGGTGCTTCATTCTCAGTTAAAAAGGACGAGGGGTTTTATATTCCAATTAACCATGTAGAGCAAACGAAACTAAATGCATCAGAGCTTGTGGGCTGGTTGAAGGAAATTCTGGAAGCAAATCAAAATAAAATTATTGGCCAAAATCTTAAATATGATATTGCTGTACTCAGAAATCATAATATTCAACTAAAAGGTTTTTTTGCAGATACAATGTTGATGTCTTATGCAACAAACAGCACATCTTCAAGACACAATTTAGATGCATTAGCTGAACATTATTTAAATACTACAACCATTAAATATGAAGATGTTATTGGTAAAGGAGCAAAAAAATACAAGAATTTTAGTGAGGTTCCAATTAAAGAAGCTACAAACTATGCTGCTGAGGATGCTGATATAACACTACAACTTTATGAAAAACTTATTAAAGTAATTGATAAAAGCTCATTGAAGCTCTTAAAGACAATTGATTACCCTCTATTATTTGTACTTTTAGAGATGGAGAGAAAGGGCGCTTTAATTGACACAAGCCATCTTAATAAGTTATCAAAGGACTTTGGTGCAAAACTCTTAGATTTAGTAAAAAAAATTCATGCAGCTTCTGGCAGTGTATTCAATATTGATTCTCCAAAACAATTAAGTGAAATTCTATTTGAAAAATTAGAGATTGATACCAAGGGTCTAAAAAAGACTTCTACAGGCTATTTCTCAACTTCAGAACCTGTTTTACAGAAACTATCTAACGAAAATGAGATAGTAAAAGACATTTTAGGATATCGTTCTTTAGCAAAGTTAAAAAGTACATATACAGATAAAATTTCTGAAATCTGCGATCAGAATTCAAGAGTTCATACTTCCTACCATCAGGCTGTTACATCTACAGGAAGATTATCTTCTTCTGACCCAAATTTACAGAACATTCCCATAAGAACAAAAGAGGGAATCACTATTAGAGAAGCATTCATTGCTCCTGAGAACAAAAAAATTCTTGCAATGGATTACTCTCAGATAGAACTAAGACTCATGGCTCATTATTCACAAGATCCAATTATGCTAAATTCATTTAAAAATGATGAAGATATCCATAAGCGTACTGCTTCTGAAATTTTTGGGACAGGGATAGATGAAGTTAATGATGAGATGCGAAGAAGAGCAAAAACTATCAATTTTGGTTTGCTTTACGGTATGAGTGCTTTTGGTCTTTCTAATCAACTTGGAGTATCGCGTGCTGAAGCTGATATATTTCTTAATAATTACTTTGAGAGGTATAGCGCCGTTAAAAAATTCATGAGTAATATAGTTGAGAGTTCAAAGGAAACGAAATATGTTGAAACGCTTTATGGAAGAAAGATCCATGTTCCAAATATTACTGCCAACAATTATATGGTAAGACAAGCAGCAGAGAGAGCAGCTATAAACGGGCCACTTCAAGGAAGTGCTGCTGATATTATTAAAATTGCAATGATAAAAATTGATGAATGGATTAATCTAAATGCACCAGAGATAAAAATGATTTTACAGGTTCATGACGAACTGATTTATGAAGTGCCTGATGGATTTTCAGAGAATGATCTGAAACCAATTTTAGATCTTATGGAAAATACAACTGAGATAGATGTTCCCTTAAAAGTTGAATATGGTTTTGGAGCTAACTGGAGAGAAGCTCATTAATTTTATTCACTAATCTTTCGATTGAGCCAATCTCTTTTATTGAAAACATGAGACAATTTCCAAACTCACGGCTAATTTCTTTATTGACAGCCTCTGATTTTTCCCAAGAAATTTTATCTGTTTTTGTTAAAACAATTAAAGTTGGAAGTCCATAATTAGCCAACATCTCAAACATGGTTAGATCGAGCTCTCTCATAGGATTTCTTATGTCTGTAAAAAGAATTGCCCCTGCAAGATTCTTTCTTAAAGAAAAATATTGTGGTAATTCTCTAGCCCATTCTTTCTTTTGAGCTTTCGAAACTTTCGAATATCCATAACCTGGGAAATCAACTATGTATCCAAATTCTGCTTTAAAAAAATTGAAAAGTTTTGTTTTTCCAGGCGTCTTGCTTGTTTTAGCAATTTTCTTTTGATTGGAAATAGCGTTTATAGCAGATGATTTTCCTGCATTTGAAGCTCCAACAAAAGCAATTTCTTGCATATCATGCTGTATACATTGGCTATACTCTGCTGCACTTTCTTCAAACTTAAGGTTTAGATATTTAAAATTAAATTTCATTAATAAATTATAGCTAACTTGTTATATAATCATTTTCGCATACTTATGAGAAATAAATTTTTTAACTTTATTGCTTTAGTCTTTTTTTTATCAATTGGAGTCAATGCTCAACCTGAACAAGGAAAAGACTATCAACTAATACCATCTGATCTTATTCAAGGTCAATCTGTAACTGAAGTATTTGGCTATTGGTGCAACGCTTGTTTTAGTTTTGAGAGTACTGTGCAAAAGATGAGAGAGCAGAGAAAAGATATTAAAATAGTTCAAATCCCTGCTGGAAACGAAGTTTATGCAAGACTCTACTACACTATCATTGCCTTAGATCTTGGGGAAGAAGCACATTTAAATGTATATAAGGATATACAGTTATTGCGAAAAAACCTGAGCAGCAAAAATGACATTTTAGAGTTCGCTAAGAGGCACAAGTATGATGATAAAAAATTTATGAATGTCTACAACTCATTTGGCATTGGAATAAAAGCACAAAATGCCTTACGAACTGTTAGAAGCCTTGCAAATGCTGGAGTACTTGAAGGAGTTCCAACAATTGTAATAAATGGCAAATATAAATTTAAAAGAACTGCTGATGTTCAAAGAAATATCGATAATATGTTATTTCTATACGACAATTAGCTTGATTTTTTAAATACTGCTACAACAAATTAATCATGAAAAAATATTTAATTTTAATTTCATTGCTCTTTACTTCATTGTTTATAACTCCTGATACTTATGAAGACGAAGTAAGAAAAAGATTGGGTTTATTAAAAGATTTGCCAGTAGTGGCTATGCTTGGCATGTCAGCAGATGAATCAGATGGTCCTGTTGGACGATCAGGTGAAGCAGTTTACAACCAAGGATGTGCTGCATGTCACACAGCCGGATTAGCTGGTGCCCCTATGTTTGCGAGCTTAGATCAATGGACTGATCGAACATCAAAAGGATTAGAGGTGCTCACGGCAAATGCTTATAATGGGTACAATGCCATGCCCGCAAAAGGCATGTGTATAGATTGTTCTCAACTTGAAATTGAAAGATCAGTACAGTACATGTTAGATGCTTTGACAGTTACAGAATAAATTTAATTTTTTTCAAGTTCAGCTAATCTATTTTCTAAAGAGTCAATTCTTTCTACAGCTTTATCAAGCTCCTCTTTTTTAACAAAACCAGACTCTTTCATAAACTTCTCCAACGCAGGCTTTATCATTTTTTCCATGCCCTTCATGTCTTTGGTCATATTGAACGGGTTAAACATTTTTTTTCTCCAAAATAAAATTTTTACTTACAATCTCATAGAGATCTTTCCAGCTTCTTGCTTGAAGATCGCACGGAAATATTTCATTCCACTTATTCTTCTCACAGTTAAACCATATGGTATTTATATTACAATTTCTAGCACCCCCAACATCATTTATAGGACAATCTCCCACATGAATAGCTTCTTCCGGATCACATGAAGCAAGCTCTAATGCTTTCAAAAAATGCGGTGGAGATGGTTTGTTCGAGCCTACGTCTTTTGAACTAATAGTAAAATCAAAAAAAGAATTTATTCCTATAAGATTTAAATCAGCATTACCGTTTGACAAAGAACCAATAGTCACTTTTCTGTGTAATCTTTCCAAAATAGTTTTTGCGTCTTTGTAGAGCTGCACTTTATTTCTCATTTTAAAAAATTCATTAAAACTTTCATTGCTATAGTAAATTGCCTCATTATCATCGAGCCCCATTTTGAGTAAAATTTCTTTTACAACATCTTTTCTAAACTTAGTAAGATCGAATTTTAATGAATTATCTTTTTCAATTAGCTCAACTCTGATTTCATTAATATTTTCTTCATGTAGATGATTTTTTACATCCGGCACTTTTATCAATAGAAAATTCCATAACGCATTCTCGGCATCTACTATTACTTTGTGATTTGGCCAAACCGTATCGTCTAAATCAAATGTTATTAGTCTTATTTTCTTTCTTGCCATGTGGATGAGATTTATCGTAGATTTTTGCTAATTGTTGGAAGTTTAGTTTTGTATAAATTTGAGTTGTGCTTAAGCTGCTGTGGCCTAGCATTTCTTGTATAGATCTTAGGTCACCGCTTGATTCAAGGATATGAGTAGCAAAACTATGTCGTAACATATGTGGGCTTACAGGAGACATACCCTGGACTATCGAGATTCTATATATTCTTTGTTGCATAGCTCTTACAGAAATTCTTTTGCCATACCTATTAGTAAAAAGTGCATCAGTATTACTGATATTTTCATTTCTTGTTTCAAGCCATTTAAATATTGCATCTCTTGCATACCTCCCCACTGGCAATATTCTTTCTTTATTTCCTTTACCAAGAACTTTCACAAAATTTAAATCAGATTCAAAGGACGAAATATTCACATTAATAGCTTCAGAGACCCTTAGCCCTGATGAGTATAATAATTCCAGAAAGGCTTTATCTCTTGAATCAGAAAAAGTTTTAGGTTTAAAAGATAACAACTTCTCTACTTCTTCAGGTGTTAAGGCTTTAGGTAGAGTTTCGCCTGTTTTTGGAGATTGAACAGATTCGAAGTGATTAGTATCTACTGCTCTACTCTTAAATAGAAATTTATAAAAATTTTTGAGTGAAGAGATGTTTCTTTGAATGGACCTATTGCCTAGACCATTTTTTCTTAAGAATATTATCCACCTGGTAATTATTGAAGTGCTTATGTCATCAGGATCTATTTCTTGATCGCTTAAATATTCAAGGAACCTGTTAACATCTCTCTCATAATTTGAGATTGTATGATCAGAGTAATTTTTAACTCTTAAAAAATCTTTAAGAGATTTTTTTAGTTCATCCATTCAAAAACCCTTCTTCTAAAATTTCTGCGCTTGCTTCCGAAACTATACCATCATTTAAAATGTTAACTTTAGTGTCACCACCACGTGATGAAAACTTTAATTCATTCAAATTCAATTCTTTCCTAAGTGCATAGGCGACTGATATTGTTGCCGAGCCACAGGACAATGTCTCTCCGGTGCCATTTTCATATGTTCGAATTTTAATTATATCCCCACAAATTTTAAATATGCTCATATTGAAATCTTTAATCTTATTGAATGGTTTAATGCTTTTTACTCTTAGATACTCTGTTTTTAAATCAAACTCATCAATATTTTTGCAAAATTTTGCTATGTGGTTATTTCCAAACTCAATAACAAACCAATTATGAATTTTACTAACTATTGGCATGTCTGCTTTAACAGTTGCACCATTTGTAGTCGTATTTACAAGAAACTTTTTGTTTTTGATTTGAATGTAAGTATTTTTTAAACCATACAAAAAAGCTACGCATCTTAAACCATTTATACAATTATCTGCTTCTGAACCATCAGCATTATATACCCTTAATTTTGGCATATTTCCATTTTGGAAATAGAGAAGTTGATCGAAACCAATATTTCTCTTTCTATCTGACAGCTCTTTTGTCTTTGCTACGATACCATAGTCTTCTGCCACCAAAAAATCATTTCCATTAGATTGCATTTTTGTGTACTTAGTTTTCATATTATGATCAATTCTCAATTTAGAATTATATAATTGTCTTAAACAATTACCTTACTTTGATTACTAATAAATTAGTTAACGCTATTAGATTCTTGTCAGCAGATGCTGTTGAAAATGCTGCATCAGGACATCCTGGAATGCCACTTGGCATGGCTGACATAGCAGAAGTATTGTGGAGAGACCACTTAAGACATTCACCTAAAAACCCTGACTGGTTTAATAGAGATAGATTTGTTTTGTCAAATGGACATGGATCAATGCTCTTATATAGCTTGTTGCATCTTAGTGGGTACAATTTATCAATTCAGGATTTAAAAGATTTTAGAAAATTAAAGTCTAAAACACCTGGCCATCCAGAATTTGGTATCACAGATGGAGTTGAAACAACAACTGGGCCCCTTGGGCAAGGTATAGCAAATGCTGTAGGAATGGCATTAGCAGAAAAGATTTTGGCAAATAAAATCAACACTAATTCTCTAAAACCAATTGATCATATGACCTACTGCTTCTTAGGTGATGGGTGTCTAATGGAGGGCATATCACACGAAGCTATGTCTTTGGCTGGCGTATTAAAGCTTAACAAGCTTATCTGTTTTTATGATAGCAATGGCATATCAATTGATGGAAAAATCGATGCGTGGTACCAAGATGATATTGCATTGAGGTGTCAATCTTATGGATGGCATGTAATTGATAATGTTGACGGACACAAAAGAAATGAGATTAATTCAGCTATAGAGGAAGCAAAGTTAGCTGATAAACCAACTATGATTGTCTGTAAAACATCTATTGGTTATGGGGCAGGAGAAAAACAAGATAGTGAAAAATCGCATGGAGCAGCTCTAGGTGAAGAGGCAATGACAACTCTTCGAGAAAACTTAGATTGGCCTTATGCACCATTTGAGCTGGATAAGGAGATATATGATTCATGGAGTGCTGTTGAAAAAGGAATTGGACTTGAGAAAGAATGGGATGATTTAAGTCAGCAATTTTTAAAAGCAGATCCAGACAAATTTAATTTAATGCAAAGATTAATAAAAGGAGAAATGCCTGATAACTTTGATGCGGGTTTTAATGAATTTTTGAATAATTTGTCTTCAAACTCTGATTCTTTAGCAACCAGGAAAAGTTCTCAGATGGTTCTTGAATTTTTACAAGCAAATTTACCTGAATTGATAGGTGGCTCTGCTGATTTAAGCGGATCGAATAATACCAATACCAAAAACTCTATTGATATTAATTCAAACAATGATGGCAACTATATTTTTTATGGAGTCAGAGAATTTGGAATGAATGCAGTTATGAATGGCATCGCTTTACATGGAGGACTAATTCCTTACTCCGGTACATTTTTAGTTTTTATGGACTACGGAAGAAATGCGGTTAGGATGGCAGCTTTAATGGGCATTAGAGTAATATTTGTATTTTCACATGATTCAATTGCACTCGGCGAAGATGGGCCTACACATCAACCAATTGAGCATTTAACAACCTTGCGGTCTACTCCAAACATGTCTACATGGAGGCCAGCAAATTTATCTGAAACAGCTGTTGCATGGAAAGAAGCACTTTCTAGGACTGACGGCCCGACTTCAATTATTTTGTCCAGACAGAATTTAGACTCTTTTGGTGTGAAAGAATTAGACCAACTAAAAATGGGGGGATATTTTGTTTCAAAGAAAAATGAAGCTACCGTCAATTTAATTGCTACTGGTTCAGAGGTTGGTTTAGCACTTGAAGCAGAAAAACTATTAACTAAAGATAACATCAACTGCAACGTAGTAAGTGTGCCATGTCTTGAAACTCTTCTCAGCAACAAGGATAGATACAATGAAATTTTCTCTTCCAAAACAACAAATATTGTTATTGAATGTGGCCACCCTAACTCTTGGTATAAGCATACTCAAAATGTCATTGGCATAGAATGTTTTGGCGAATCTGGTAAAGGCAAAGATTTAATGAATCATTTTGGATTTACACCAGAAAAAATAACAAAAAAAATCAAACAGATGATATGAATCATCTTGAGCACACAGTTCTCACAGACAAGAAAGTAGGTCTGAGAGTCGATTTGAATGTGCCTATTGAAAATGGGGAGATTCTTAGTCATGAAAGGCTTTCTGCTGCACTTCCATCAATGCTTTATATTTTAAAACATACAAAAAAGCTGTGCGTTATTACGCATCTTGGTAGACCAAAAGAGGGAGAATTTGATATTGATCTATCAGTATTACCTATTAAGAAATGGTTTGAAAAAAGGTTAAATGAGGAAATAGACCTCATAAATAATTTTGAAAATATTCCAGACAGTTTTTGTTTTATGGAGAATATAAGATTTTTCAACGGAGAGAATGACAATAATAAAAATCTATCTGAACAAATCGCAAAAGCTTTTGATGTTTATGTCATGGATGCCTTTGCTACCGCTCACAGAACAGCAGCTTCCACATTAGGTGCAATTAAATTTTCAAAAAATGCATGTTCTGGGCTTCTCTTTTCTGAGGAAATAACAAATTTAGAGTTAGCACTTAAAGAAAATAAACAAATTTTGAGCATAGTTGGAGGTTCTAAAATATCAACTAAGTTAAAAGTAATTAATAATTTACTCCCCAACTCTTCTGCAATTGTTGTCGGTGGTGGAATAGCTAATACTTTTCTGAAAGCTGCAGGCAACCCAATAGGAAAATCAATCGTTGAAGATGATATGTTGGATAAAGCAAAAGAATTGTTATCGACGAATAAAATAATTCTTCCCAAACACGTTTATGTTGCAGCAACACCACAATCAAATGATGTGGACTTAATTCCTGTTGAAGACGTTCCTGAAAATAAAATGATTCTAGATATTGAGCTCAATGAGAACAAAATATCTCAAAATGACGAATATATTATTTGGAATGGCCCTCTTGGTATTTTCGAGATTGATAAATTCTCTAATGGAACAAAACAATTGATAGCTTTTTTAGAAAATTCTAAGTCCAAAGTAATTGCAGGTGGAGGCGAAACTCTCTTTGCAATCAACAAGTTTTCAGATACGTCTAAATTTCATTATGCATCAACAGCAGGTGGAGCATTTTTGGAGTATTTGTCAGGGAATAAACTTCCATCTATTGAGGCATTAAGGTTAAAATAACATTTCAATGAATTTCTCGAATTTATCTAAAATAGCGCAATACATAGTTTCTGATGGTAAAGGTATTCTCGCTGCAGATGAAAGCAACCCAACATGTAAAAAAAGATTCGATACTATATCCGTAGAATGTACTGAAGAGAACAGAAGAAACTATAGAGAACTTCTTTTTACTTCTGAAGGCATGAAAGAAAACATTGGAGGGGTTATCTTATTTGATGAGACTTTTCGTCAACATTCTGAATCAGGCAAATCACTTTTGGAATTAATTCTTGATAATGGAGCTCTTCCAGGGATTAAAGTTGATAAAGGCTTACAGTCCTTTAACACTTCAGACCTTGAAACATTAACACAAGGTTTAGACGATCTTGATGAAAGATGTAGCGAATATTCAAGATTAGGTGCAAAATTTACAAAGTGGAGGGCCGTTATAAATATTGCTCAAAATCTACCAACACAAGAATGTATTGACGCAAATATGGAGTCACTTGCAAGCTACGCTAAAACTGCACAAAAACACGGCATGGTTCCAATTGTAGAGCCAGAGGTGTTAATAAACGGCGATCATTCTATTGAAGATTGTTACGATGCCACAGGCAGGGCTATTAAATCACTTTTTGATTATCTCAGCACATACAATGTCGACATATCAGGCACAATTTTGAAACCAAACATGGTGACACCAGGTACTGATCACATAAATAACGCAACTGCAGAGGAGGTCGCTCAAGAAACCATAAAGTGCCTAAAAGAGAATGTGCCAGCTGAACTGCCAGGAATTACATTCTTATCAGGCGGTCAGACTGAAATAGAATCTACTCAACATCTAGATATGATGAACAAGATTGGTAGCTTTCCATGGAAATTAAGTTTTTCCTATGGTCGAGCACTTCAAGCATCTGCTCTTTCAGCATGGCACGGCAAAAAAGAGAATATTTCTGCAGCTCAAGATGCTTTTTCTCATAGAGCCAAAATGAATAAACTTGCTTCACTCGGAAAGTGGAGCGAAAGCTTAGAGAAATAAGTGAAATCTGTTGGTGTCTTTTTATCATCATTGACACCAAAGTTAAATTTAGATAATGATCTAGACATATTTGCCTCTTTTATATCTGAATCTAAATTCAAGCTTGTATATGGTGGTGGTAAAAGAGGCTTGATGGGAAAATTATCAGAAAAGGTCTCAAAAAAGAAAGGCATTATCAAAGGCATAACCCTTCCCATGTTCGATAATGAGATGATTAAGCCCAGCTATTTAGATGAAGAAGAAGTTCAATCAAACTTTTACCTTCGAAAAAAGAGCTTAATCGATCAATCAGACTTTTTTGTTGTTATGCCTGGTGGAGTTGGCACTGCAGATGAACTCTTTGATGCATTTAATCATCTTTCTCTAAAATTAATTGAAAAAAACATCTTTATTTTTAATAAAAATGATTGTTGGACAGATATTCTAAAATGGTTGGAGAAGAACGTTGAACTTGGCATGTTGCCGTCAATTTCTAATAAACTTTTTATTGCAGCTACCATCGAAGAGTTAATTAAAACTATTAAATTAAATGAATTTTGATGTAAGTAAATTCAAAAATCCAAATATAAAAGATCTAGATGAATACAGACAAATGTATGAGAAGTCTGTTACTGACCCAAGTTCATTTTTTCTTGAGCACGCACTAAAGGAATTAGATTGGTATGAAAAACCTAGCACAGGTTACTCTGGAAAAATTACTGAACCAACTTGGTTCAGTGATGGGGTGCTGAATATTTCCCATAACTGTATCGATCGTCACGCAGCAAAAAACCCGAATAAAACAGCAATAATTTGGCAGGGTGACGAAAAAGAAAATTCAAAGAATATATCTTACGGCAAATTGCAAATTGAGGTGTGCAAGTTAGCAAACGGACTAAAGTCAATTGGCGTCAAAAAAGGTGACAGAGTATGCATTTATATGCCAATGATTCCTGAGGCAGCTTATTCAATGTTAGCTTGTATGAGAATAGGCGCGATACATTCTGTAGTATTTGGTGGGTTTTCTCCAGAAGCAATTAGTTCAAGAATTTTAGATTCAGACTGCCAATATGTAATTACAGCCGATGAAGGTATTAGAGGCGGAAAGAGGGTAAATCTAAAAGAAAATGTTGATATTGCTTTGAAGAATTGTCCAAATGTGCAAAAAACAATCGTTTTTAAATATAC
The DNA here is from genome assembly GCA_002170245.2 of Gammaproteobacteria bacterium TMED112. Lineage (GTDB taxonomy): Bacteria > Pseudomonadota > Gammaproteobacteria > Magnimaribacterales > TMED112 > TMED112. The sequence continues at coordinate 6,481 of NHFN02000019.1, read as the reverse complement.
AAATGCAAATATAGATTGGGTTGATTCAAGAGATATTTGTTATGAAGAGCTCATTGATCAAATGTCAGATGTTTGTCAGCCAGAAAATATGCTTGCAGAAGATCCATCATTTATTTTATATACATCAGGCTCAACAGGTAAACCAAAAGGTGTAATGCATACAACAGGTGGCTACCTTTTGGGCGCAACAATGTCGTTCAAATATATCTTTGGGTTCTCTGCAGACGACGTATATTGGTGCACAGCAGATGTCGGGTGGGTAACAGGCCATACTTATATTTTGTATGGACCACTTTCAAATGGTGCTACAACACTAATGTTTGAAGGAGTCCCAACATATCCAGATCCGTCAAGATTTTGGGAAATATGTGATCAACATCAGGTTAATATTTTTTATACTGCCCCAACTGCAATAAGGGCTTTGATTGCTAAAGGAGAGAGACATCTTGAGAACTCAGATAGATCCTCTCTTAAAGTCCTTGGCACAGTTGGCGAGCCAATTAATCCTGAGGTTTGGGAGTGGTATTTTGAAAAAGTTGGGAAATCAAATTGTGAGGTCGTAGACACATGGTGGCAAACAGAAACTGGTTCAGTATTAATTAGTCCAATAGCCGGCATAACTGCTAAAAAACCTGGATCAGCAACTTTGCCATTTTTTGGAGTTAAGCCTTCACTGGTAGACAACGATGGCAATGAAATTAAAGGAGAAGGTAAAGGGAATTTATGTATTGATCAAAGCTGGCCAAGTCAGATTAGAACAGTGTATGGAGATCATGAAAGAATGGTTCAAACTTATTTTTCTCGGTATAAAGGAAAATATTTTACGGGTGATGGAGCAAAAAGAGATGCTGATGCATATTACTGGGTTACGGGTAGAGTAGATGATGTTTTGAATGTTTCGGGCCATAGGATCGGAACAGCAGAAGTTGAAAGTGCAATTGTAACGCATCCTGATGTAGCTGAAGCAGCAGTAGTTGGAAAAGAGCATGACATTAAGGGTCAAGCTATCTATGCATTTGTAATACTAAAAGGCACTGAAAAAAGTAATGACTTTGTGGAAAATGAAATTATAGATACTGTCACAAAATCTATTGGAAAAATTGCTAAACCGGAAGCTATTCAAATAACAAGAGACCTGCCTAAAACTCGTTCTGGAAAAATTATGAGAAGGATTCTAAGAAAAATAGCAAACAAAGATACAGCTGATTTAGGTGACGTGACAACACTAGCTGATCCGAGTATTGTTGAAGAATTAATCAAGTCGAGAAAATAAAAAAACCAACCGATACGGAGTTATCCGCATCGATTGAGAGGTATTAAATTTTTGTTAGGTTCTTCCACTTGCAAGTAGCAAATCCATTGTTACGCATGACGATAAGTGAATTTGTAACAACATCGTTTTTAAAGAAAATTTTGTGATAATTTTGTTTAAGAGGGCAGGTTTTCTTGCTCATGATCTCACCTTGAAATGAAGTTCCATCAAGCAGCTTAAAAATTATCTTATTTGAGTTTGTAAATAAAACCATATCAATATTATCTTTATTTATATGATTATCTGCCTTACAAATTAAGCTCATTAATGTAAAAGAAACTGTTAATAAAAATTTTTTCATTGTCATAACTCTGAAACACTATATGTAACATAANTGTCACATAATTGTAATATAAATGTTTCAGTTTATTAAGTCAATTCTTCTCAGGTTGGACAGGATCCAGTTTAGGTTGATTTTTTCGAGAGTATTTCTTTTTATTTTGCTCAATTTTAAGGCGATATTTTGGTGTCCTAAGATCTTTAGCAATTAGATTACGTTTTTTTGTCATTACTAAATAATAATCCAATCTCAAAAAGCAAATACATAGGAACTGCCATTAAAAACTGTGAAATTATATCGGGTGGTGTAAATATCATCCCGAATATAAAACAAAGAATCAGCACAAGANCTCTGTAGGACTTCAATTTTATTTTAGTTGTAATCTTTAACTTTATTAGAGCATTTACAATTAATGGAATTTGAAAGGCAATACCAAAACCAAACGATAACGTAAGCACAAAACTAAGAAAGTTTGAAATATCNGTACTAACCTTTATTGACTCAGGACCTACAGTTTGGAAAAAATTAAGGACATTAGGCAAAACAACAAGAAAGCAAAAACTAACGCCTAAAAAAAAGAGAAGAGAGCCAATTATTGTTCTGGAAAAAATGACCGACCTTTCTCTTGGATACAATCCTGGAGACATAAAAGCTAGAGCCTGATAAAGCATAAAAGGAATAGAAACCAAAGCTGCGATAAATGCAGAAAGTTTTAGTGGCACGATAAATGGAGATGCTACCTGAACAGCTATTAAATCGATTGTTGTAAAGGTTTGTAGGTAATCAACAATATTATTAAAAAAATAATTATTGAAAGGGTATATACATACAAAAGCTATGAAAAAAAAGCTGAGACTATAAAGAATTCGATTTCTTAGCTCTAAAAAATGAGTTCCNAGATTTTCACTCATCTTTTTCCAGCTCCCTCATCCTATTTTCATTATGTATATCCTGTTTAAGCTCTTGAATATTAAGTTCCCTTTCAATATCCTCTTTTGTGCTTGTAAAAAAGTTTTGAATTTGAAGAAAAAGACTAAAAATGCTCTTGATGTAATGCATTAATTTTTCTGGTTTTACAGAAAATAAAATTACCAATACAACTATTAGGAGTTCAAGAATCCCTATTTGGATCATCTTCGTCTTTTATTTCTTTTTTGAAACCTTTTAGAGCTTTGCCTAGGTCTGAACCTATAGATTTAATTCTAGAAGATCCGAAAACTATAAGAATAATTAATAGAACAACTAATATTTGCCAAAACCCAATACTCATAATTCTTCTACTTCACTATCTGTATATTTATATTTTGCTTCTTCAAATTTTTTAAGAATCATATATGTAAGTATATGTTTTTTTGATACAAGATACTTCACTAAACCCTTTACACTGTACTTTTCTTCAATCCATTTCTTTATAAATGGTTGAGCTACAGACCAGAAATCAAGGTCTGGATAAATTTGTCTGCCCATGCCTTCTATATGAATTAGCGTTTTAACTAANAGCACTAAATCATTATCTAAATATAGGTCGAATTGCTTCATCCCATCAAAAAGATTTAATAGCAATTCTCCAAATAATATCTGTGAAAGTGGTTTATCAAGGAGGCTCTCACAGTTTGCTCTCAAAACTGATTCGAGCTCTTCGGTTTTCGTATTTTCTTTTACCCAATCGGCGAAAATAAAAAGCTGCGCAAGAGAGAAAAAGTCTCTTTCCAACAAACAAGAGATCATTTGTGCTAGCAATATCTGATTTGATTCGGTCAGAGATCCACATATTGCATAATCTACAGCATAATAAAAAGGTTTTTCGGGGGACTCTTTCGATGCAAAAATATTTCCTGGATGCATATCAGCATGAAAAAAATTATCTTGAAAAACTTGTTTCAGAAATATCCTTACTCCGTTTTCAGATAGTACTTTAAGATTTAAATTATGTTTCTTGAGGTGTGCAATATTGGTAATGGGAATACCATCAATATATTCCATCACAAGTATTTTTTTCGTCGTATATTTATCAAGAATTTTAGGTACGTATAGGTAAATGTTCTCTGTGAAGTTTTGATAAGTTTTTTTTGCATTAGCCGCTTCTATTCGAAAATCTAGTTCATTCATAATGATTTTTTCATAATCATCAACAACTGAATTNAAATCTACTCTTGGGTAGCCTTTATAGAATGTTCTCAGAATTTTTGTACCCAACCTTATTGCTTTAATATCCACCTTTATCTGCTCATCTAAGTTAGGTTTCTGTACTTTTACTACGCAAGACTCACCATCTTTAGTGAATCTATGTACTTGAGCAAGTGAAGCTGATGCTAACGGCTTTGGGTCTATATCTTCAAGTATATCTTTAGCATTATCTCCAAGATTAGAAATTAATTGTTCTTTAATGTAATTGTATTCAATGGGTTCGCAATTATCGGTTAAGTTGTTTAGTTCTGCAGCCAGTTCTTTGGAAATAATATCTGTTCGTGTTGAAAGGAGTTGCCCCAACTTAATAAATACAGGCCCAAGACTTTCTAATGCTTTCCTAAAATTTTGCTCAACATTATTTTTTGAACTAAAGGTTTTTAAAATTGGATTAAAGCCTTTTATGAAAGTATTAAAAATACCAGTATTTCTTAAGACAGCAAAAATTTTAAATAAACGTATTATGGTCATTTTCTTCCTCTATGTAGCGACACAATACCATTAAACATATTTTCATAATTGTTGTCTTTAAAGCCAGCATTTTTAAACAGTTTCAGCATATCTTCTTGATTTTCGTGAGTTCTTATTGATTTAACTAAGTAGTCATAACTTTTTTTATCTCCTGAGATTGCTTGGCCCATTAAAGGGATAAAGTTGTAGCTATACAAATCATAAATTTTAGAAAAAGTTTTATTTTCAACTTTTGAAAATTCTAAAATATGTAATACTCCGTCTTTTTTTAGCACCCTTTTTATTTCTAACAAGCTTCGNCTCTTATCTGAAAAGTTTCTAAAACCGAAAGATATGAATACGTGATCAAATTGCTCATCTTTGAAAGGTAATTGTTCAGCGCTAGAAACTTCAAAATAACACTTATTAAAAAAACCTTCATTAAGGGATCTTTCTTTTGCTTTTTCAATCATTTCTTTATTTTGATCACATAGATAGATACTTTTTCTTGAGACTTTTTGTGCTATTAGTTTAGCGATATCGCCAGTTCCTGCTGCTAGATCAAGACAAACATGATCTTTTTGAATATTTGCTGTATCGATAAATGATCTTTTCCATAACCTGTGCATTCCGACAGACATCATGTCATTCATCAAGTCATAGTTATCAGATACTTTGGTAAAAATCTCTTCTACACCATCTTTTTTTATGTCTTTCGAAACTTTTTTATCTCCGAAATAGACTTTTTGATTATCTTTTTCGCTCATATAGTATTATTGTGTTGAGAACAAAAAGTATAAATGACTAATTCAAATTTACTAGCATGGATAGACCTTGAAATGACTGGGCTTGACCCTGAAAAGCATCATATTATTGAAATTGCTTGTCTAGTCACAGACGCAAATTTAAATATAGTTGCCGAAGGACCAGAAATAGCAATTTTTCAAGATGAAGATATCCTTTCACTGATGAATGAATGGAATGTTAAGCAACACACCTCATCTGGTCTTGTAGAAAAAATAAAATCTAGCGATGTATCAATAAAAGAGGCTGAAGAGCTGTGTTTAAAATTTTTTCAATCACATATAAAGCAACATAAATCTCCGCTATGCGGTAGTAGTGTTTCACACGATAGAAGATTTTTAATCAAGCACATGTCCAAATTAGCTAATCATTTTCATTATAGGCATATTGACGTAAGTTCATTCAAAGAAGTCATAAAGAGATGGTATCCAGAAGCTGATGAATTTAAAAAAGCATCATCTCACAGAGCTATGGACGACATCAAAGATTCTATTAATGAGCTTAAGTTCTATCAAGAAAATTTTTTTAAGTAAGCTGCTCACCAGGGGAAACTTCAATTCTTTTCAATACTTTTGTTTTATAGTTTNTTGAAAGNATATTATCAANNGCAATGAATTCTGCNGTAGCAATATCTTTTNTGAAATCTANTGTGAGNTANCCNCGATCAACNAGATTTGTCCATTTTAAATTTTTATTTTTCANCANNNTTGNNTTTTCCAGNANATTATTGGGAATTAATCCATTGAANNTTTCAGANGCTCCAGGGGATGTAACNGAAGGAGNNCCAAGNTCAGCACCAATAAAATNTTCNNCTTNNTNNATATTNTTNGCCCAACAGTTNTGNGTNTCTCCNGCNATAAAGATATTTTTNTTNGAAATAGATCGAACTGTATTTAAAAACCGTTTTCTTTCCTCAGGATACCCATCCCACGCATCAAAGTTATAAGGTAAATCCTCTTTTATAATTGTTTTGTAATAACTCTGATACTCAGGAAGTTCATCAATAATATTATCAGGTATAGTTGGCAGCTTTAAAGTTGCTAATAATACTTGCTGTGCATATAAATTCCAGGTTTGATCGTCAAGATTATTTTCTTTTATAAAATCTAATTGTTTCTTTCCTATCAAGCTTCTTTTCTTATTATTTAATTCTTTTAAAAAAGCTTCTTTTTGAAAATTTTTACCATCTTTAATATAGTCATTTAAGTTAACTTGTTTAGATCTTGAAGAAATACGCGTTTCGAGTAATTTCAAGTCAATTAACTTCCCAATTTTGTACCTTTTCCAATTATTGAAAGCGATTTTCGGCTCTCGAACAGGCATCCACTCATAATAAGCTTTAATAGCATTTCTTTTTCGCAGGCTGAAAGACCCTTCATTAAGTTGGTGATTTTCTGCATTATTTTTCCAAGCATCGTTGGTAATCTCATGATCATCCCATGCACATA